>DGGR01000011.1 GCA_002392285.1 Verrucomicrobia bacterium UBA3869 | reverse complement strand
GCTGAAAGCATCTAAGCGCCAAGCCAGTTCCAAGATAAGATTTCCCAAGCGTAAGCTTGTAAGGATCCCGGAAGACAACCGGGTTGATAGGGTATGAGTGTAAGTACGGTGACGTATTGAGCTAAATACTACTAATGATCTGAGTGAATTTATGTTTTTAAAGCTAGTATTTTTCTGCAATATTTATCAAATATCAAACAAGAAGTTTTACTTTTAAAAGCGTTAATGCGTTAACGTATTCAGTAAAAGTAACAATTTTTTGAAATAAAAATTTGCCTGGTGATAATAAGCTTAGGGGAAACACACGTTCTCATTCCGAACACGCTCGTTAAGCCCTAAACTGCCGATGATAGTGCTATGTTTTTTAGTGTGAGAGTAGGTGGTTGCCAGGCTTTATTTTTTGTACTTTAGATTATTTTAGGTAGTTCCTCCATGGTTTCGCGTCGCAACCTATTCTACTTTTTTGGCCTCACTCTAGTTTTTTGGATCGTAGGTCCTACTTTGGTATGGGTCATGGACCCGTACCATCTATTCCACGAGACACGGTGGAATCGAAACCTGCATGCTACAGGGCATGGAAGTATCTATTATATTGGTTCTATACGTCGTCATTTTGCACAATCAAACCATCATGATACCCTCATTCTAGGGAGTTCCCATACCGCCAGTTTTAAAATAGAAGATGTGAATAAAGCGCTTCATGCTAAGGGTTCAGTGATGCTTTGTTTAGGAGGCGCGCAGGCATGCCCATTAGTTTTTTTAGCAAAAAAATCACTAAAAACAGAAAAAGTTCATAATGTATTATGGGGGATTGATGCGTTTGCTTTTTTCGGAAAACAATCATTAGCTCCTATTAATGAGTTATACTTTCGCTATCCTTTATTAACCTGCTTCAATTGGCAGATTTTGTTTAAAATCTTTTCTCGTTTTGTTGAATTACTTTACTTAGATGGGGATCAAGCGTCTGGTTATTTGCCTTACGATTTTACGATCAAAAATGTTGTACGCAATAGGGATAATGCTTGTCGAGATTGGGTACGTGCTAAAAACCTAGTAAAAATGCGCTATTTATCGCCTAATTTCTCTACATTTACTTTAGCTGAAAATGATTTATTAAGTGCAACAAATGATTTGCTCTACTTGGTTCGCAAATATCCTAAGGTTAATTTTTATTTGCCGGTTGCTCCGGTATCTTGGCTGTGGTGTCATTATTATAATGCAATTCCTCATCCTATTTTTCTTCAAGCAACTTTTCACTTGTGGCGCCACCTTATCACCGCCTGCGCCGATCTCCCGAATGTCAAAATCTACGGTTGGCATGATTGCGCTTTTGTTAGCAACCTAGCAAATTACTATGATGAAAGCCATTATCATCCGGATATCAACCGCTATATGGCGTGGTGCATTGAGCATGATAAGCATCGTTTAACTAAAGAGAATTATGATGCGTATGAAGCACGTTGTGTGGAAAACCTACGTGCGTTTAAGATCCTAGATTCCTATCCTCATCGCGATACCTTCGATGAGTTAGTCGCTGCGGAGTATTAATTCCAACGTTTGCTTTTTGTGCTTAAAGTCGTCATAATAAGTGCATGAGCGATTACACGAAGAAATTATTAGTATGCGTTGATGGATCTTTCCCTTACATGGAAAGCTGTTTGAATTATACGAAGTGGATCTTGAAGCATACAGACGCTAAGGCGGATGTTTTGTATGTGACCGATTCGCGGCAATTTGATTTTGCGATGTTAGGGGATTTTTCAGGGAGCTTAGGGGCTCAACCCTATTTGAATTTAAGCAAAAGCTTGCAGCGTATTGAGGAAGAAAAAATCCATCTTATTAAGACCAAAGTAGAGGATTATTTTAAAAAATCGGGCTTGTCGGAAAAAGTTACGTTTAAAACCAACCGTGGGTCTTTGGTAGATAGTTGCCAAGAGTTAGAAAATAGTGCGGAAGGTATTGATTTGCTATTACTTGGTAAGCGAGGTGAAAATGCATCGTTTGCCACGGAGCACCTAGGGGCTAATTTGGAGCGTGTGGTACGTGCGAGTGGCCGCCCATGTTGGATTGCCAACAAAGAATATGTAGATATCAAAAAATTGGCGTTAGCGTACGATGATAGCGAAAGTGCGCGGCATGCATTGCAGTTTTTAATCCGTTCTCCTTTGTTTAAATCCCTTGCGATTGATTTGGTCTATGTATCGGATGAGGCTACGATTTCTGAAGAAGCTAAAACGATGCTCAATCAGGCCGAAAAGACGCTTAAGGATAATGGGTATCATTCGGTAAATGTGGTTTGTTTGCAGGATGATGTATGCGATGGTATTGCCGGTCATGTTGTGAATCAAGCGATTGATTTATTGATCATGGGAGCTTACGGGCATAGTGCAATTCGGCATTTGCTCATCGGCAGTACAACGACTGAATTAATGCGCCGTTGCAAGATTTCAGTCTTGTTGTTCCGCTAAGCTTTGGGTACGTTAAACGCTATATGAGTTTAATTGTTGATGTATTTGGACGAGAAATTCTAGATTCGCGGGGCAATCCGACGGTTGAGGTAGAGGTTACTTTAGACGATGGAACGATCGGTCGTGCTTCTGTTCCTTCTGGAGCAAGTACCGGTTGCAATGAAGCCTTGGAATTACGGGATGAGCGCGATAAAAAGCGTTATAACGGCAAAGGGGTGTTACAAGCGGTGAAGCATGTTAATACAGAACTTGCGAAAGCGGTCAGAGGGCAGGATGCATTAAATCAACGAGCCATAGACCATGTCATGCTTGAGCTAGACGGGACGGAAAACAAATCTCGTTTGGGGGCTAATGCGATTTTGGGAGTATCATTAGCCGTGGCTCATGCGGCCGCTAATTACCTTGGTTTGCCGTTGTATCGATACCTTGGGGGTGCGAACGCTCATGTGCTTCCAGTACCGATGATGAATATTATGAATGGCGGAGCGCATTCGGATGCTCCTGTGGATATCCAAGAGTTTATGATTGCTCCTATTGGAGCCCCTAACTTCCATGAAGCATTGCGCATGGGAGCTGAAGTGTTTCATGCTTTGAAAGCATTGATTAAAGAAAGTGGCCGTTCAACCGCTGTTGGAGATGAAGGAGGATTCGCTCCTGCCTTAGCCAACAATGAAGAAGCTCTGAATTTAATTGCTAAAGCAATCAACAAAGCCGGTTATGTTTTAGGAAAAAATATCAAAATAGCTTTAGATGTGGCTTCATCTGAATTTTTTGAGCCTAAAAAGCAACGGTATGTCTTTAAAAAGTCGGATGGCAGTGAAAACACGGTTGCCGATATGATTGCTTTTTATAAAAAGCTGAAAGAAACCTACTGCATTTTTTCTATTGAAGATGGCTGTGCTGAAGAGGACTGGAGCGGTTGGAAGCAATTAACTCGCGCGATGGGTTCGGATACGCAGTTGGTAGGGGATGATTTGTTCGTGACTAATGAGAAGTTTTTACGCAAAGGAGTGCAGGAGCATGCGGCCAATGCGATTTTGATTAAACTCAACCAAATTGGCACCCTAACGGAAACGTTGGATACCATTGAGTATGCAAAACGTTCGGGTTACGCCTGTATCATTTCTCACCGTTCTGGGGAAACGGAAGATACAACCTTGGCAGATTTGGCGGTTGCTACCAATGTGGGACAGGTAAAAACTGGTTCCTTAAGCCGTACTGACCGTATCTGCAAATATAACCGTTTGTTGCGCATTGAGGACGAGCTCGGTACCCAAGCGGTTTATGGGTTGCGTTAAACACGCTGTTTATTCGGTTTTATTACGATGATTGTTGGGTAAGTTTTCTTAAACTTACCCATTTTTGTAAAAATAGGTTGCGCACAAGTGGGTTTTTTGTGATAGTACCTGTCAATGGCACGGTAGCCAAGTGGTAAGGCAGGAGTCTGCAAAACTCTTATACGTCGGTTCGATTCCGACCCGTGCCTCCAAGGTAAGGACGGATGGAGCCTTTTAAGCAAGAGTGGGAAATTTTAAAGAATAAGCGTTGGCAACGGATCAAGAAGTTTTTACGCTATTGTCCATCGCGTGCCACGTTGCAGAAGCATTTCATCTTTAGAAAATTCGGTTCGTTATTCTTAATTCCTCAATTGTGGTCTTTTGCTTACAAACCAATGCGTAATGCGTATTACGCCGGTTGGATTTTAACTTGGTGTCCAGTTATGGGCATCCAAATCCCTTGTGCGATTCTGTTGGCACTCGTATGCCGTGCGAATTTACTGGTGTTAATTGCGTTACAGTTGCTTTCTAACCCACTGACTATCGGATTTATGTATCCGATGGAATTTTATGTGGGTAAGTGGCTATGCAGTTGGTTGCCGTTTCCTATAGCTTTTATTGAACAGGCTAATTTACATGACCTGTTGTTTGCCATTAAAAGTGGTTCTTGGGGAACCTTGATTTCAATTGGTGCTGGCGGCTTTTGTTTGGCGTGTATCGGCGGCACTCTTATCGGGATTGCGTGTGCGTTAGTAACCTGTTGGGTACATAAATGCTTGTATCGGCATTCCATTGCTACCTATGAGCAATTCGTTGCCTATAAGCAAAAAGAACTCAATAAGTTGCGAAAAAACGTTGACAAATAAGGTTATTTATCTTAATTATTAACTAATTTCAAGCATCGCAGGATGGAGCAGTCTGGTAGCTCGTCAGG
>DGGR01000039.1 GCA_002392285.1 Verrucomicrobia bacterium UBA3869 | reverse complement strand
GCTCTACCAACTGAGCTACCTCGGCTCTCTTATCTTATAGTTCCACTCTATTCCACCCGTTGAGTCAACCGTAAAGTAGGTCACCGACCCGATATATTTGATAACGAACCAAGTGTCATTCGAATCGCATCGGCTATTAAAGGACTGACCGACAACACCGTTTGACACTCCCCTAAGGCACTAATGAAACGCGTATCACTTTCGATAATCGCATCCACTCCGCCGCCCTGAATGCGTTCCCAAACCGCTACATCCGTAATGCCATGCGTAACCACAGCCGTTACCTTTTTAGCTCCTAATTGCTTTAAACGAGCTGCGACCAATGCGATGGTTCCTCCAGTATCCACTCGGTCATCCACTAAATAAACCGATTGCCCTTGCACCTCCCCGTACCAATCCACCAACCTTAAGCGACCTTGCATAGCTCGTTGCTTATGAGCCCAACCGTAAGTACATCCTAACGCATGAGCCCATGCTTTCACCCGCTCATCCATACTACCATCTGCTCCAAACAATAGACTTCCTGGCTCCATCACCGAACGTAAGTACGGAATAAACACCTCATCAACGCTGATGACTTGTGTAGGAATAGCAAACTGATGGCTTTGATGAGGGGCGTGCAAATCAACCGTTAACAAACGATCCGCCCCAAGGGTTGATAGTAAACGTGCAAACAATGAAGGAGTAGGGGCACATCTCGGCAGCGGGTGTTCCTGCCGGGCATAAGCATAACTGGGGCAAATGACTAAAATAGAGCGCGCTTTACCTTGCTTTGCCGCATCTACCATCTGTAACAATTCGAACACTGAGTCGTTTGGATCACGCGTTGCATCTTGGAACAAACAAACGTCCTTATCCTCAACCTCCATCGGTAATTGAACCCATCGCTCCCCATTAGGGAACTGGGTTAGATGTATGGGAGTAACCGCAAGCTGTAATTGTTGGCCAATACGCTCTGCCAAAGGCGTATAACCCGAACCAACGATTAAAAGGATTTTCCCTACAACCCCATCATCCATGATCTAGCCCTGCCATCCTGCAAGCTCAATTTAGGCTATCGATCTACCCAAGATCTATAACCCCAAACCTCTCTTTAAGGATGCCAAGCCACCGACGGACATTCAATTCAAAAAACCAAACTTGGGTAGCACTTTCGGGCTCCTACTTAGCATCGCCCTGCTTTAAAAAGCACGATTTGGCTGCATCATCGGTTAAGTATGCAAATACTTTTTCCAAATTATCCACCCGCTTAAACAAGTCCGGTAAGCGCCGCTTGAGGTTATCAATACGATGCGCCAACATGAAAGGGAACACCGGTGTTCCGCGAACAAAACTATGATCTGGCAAGTCATGATTAACGCCTGATTGCGCGCCTACCACCACATGACTTCCGATGTTGATATGGCCTGCTAATCCCACTTGACCTGCGATGGTTGTATAATCCCCGATATGGGTACTACCGGCAATTCCAGCAAAAGCCACAATAAAGCAATGTTTCCCAATCACCACATTATGGGCAATCTGCACTAAATTATCAATCTTGGTTCCTTCACCAATGCGGGTCTCTTCAAAACGCGCACGGTCAATGGTGGTATTGGATCCTACATCCACATCATCTTCTAAAACCACACAGCCTATTTGAGGACAGCGTTGATGAGCACCATTGACGGTCGTATAACCATACCCTTCCGAACCTAAAACAACTCCTGCATCAATAAAGCATCGTTTCCCAATCTGCGTCCCATCTAACAAAGAACAATTAGGGCGTATAATAGCGCCTGATTGAATTTGAACATGCTCTCCAACAAATACATGCGCGCTCAACACCACATGATCACCAATCACACTATGAGCCCCTACAACGCACAAGGGTCCAATGGCCGCTGTTGGATCCACTTTGGCCGTCGGATCCACAACAGCCGTCGGATGAACTCCTGGCTTTACCTTCGGGGCATTTTTAAGCATTAAATCGCGGCAGATGACACTCAACGCTTCCGAGGGATCATTAACCGTCAAAAGCACCTGTTCCTTGTGGGGTTCTCCCAAGTAAGAAGGAGGAACTAAAATCACACCCGCTTTGGATTGGGGCACCTGCGGACGATATTTTAAATTACCCAAAAATGATAAATCCGTCGGAAGCGCTTTATCCAACGAAGCGATTCCCATCAGGGTTGTATGGGTCAAATGCCCTTTTACATTGAGGGGCTTTACTAGGTTAATAATCGCATCTAAGGTATAAAAAGCATTCTGCATAGCGCTATCGTTTTAGGGGTTCATTTCAATGGCTCCTACAACCATTGATTGTAGTTTAATGATAACGCACCCTTAAACTAATGACAAGCGAATCACTCAAAAAGGCTCTTGTTCCTTAGGGAGATAAGAGCCCATCTATGAGTTCATTTAGTCGCGTTTTATTTCTTCGATTTTGCCGTTTGTTGCTTCGTTTGAGTCTTAGGCGCTTCTTTATTACTTACGCTTTGACCCTTGTTGGCGGCCTGAATTACGGCGTCCGTTAAATCTAACGATTTATCCGCATAAGCAATGGCGGCAGCCCCAAAAACAACTTCGCATCCTTTTTCTTTAGCTACTTGCTCAATCGCTACTTTGATTTCAGCAAAATGCTCCTGCAATATCTGCTGACGTTGTTCTTGCAGCATCATGGTCTTTTCTTGACGGAACGCTTTGATCGCATTGGCCTTTTCATCCAACTTTTTATCTAATTCCGTAATCTGTTTTTCTAACCCCTTCTTGGCACTTTCAGCAACCCCGGGAGCTTTTAATTTTTCAACTAACACCTTACGCTCTTCCAACAACTTATCGCCTTCTGCAATCATCTTATCATGCTCAGCTTGAAATTGATTGGTGATCGTTTGGAATTTCTCTTCAGCGGGTTGCTTCTTATAGAATTGATCATACACCTTTGCTTCATCAACCACACCAAATTTTGCTTGAACACTCAAACAGCAGCCAAGAATAGCAGCTTGAAACCCTAATTGTTTTAACATATTCATCTTCATCATGTTTTAAAAAATTGTTTAAAAAGTTACCCCAAACGCATAAGAAAAATGCGGAAATTCTTTACTATCACTTTCATGCGCTTTGAAAGGATAGGAGAAGAATAACTTCAAAGGTACATTGAGGATATCGACAGCTGTTCCAATTCCAGCATCCGCATAAAGCGTATCGGTACCTGGGCACAAATACTTATTATTCATTTTTACCACCTTACCGGCATCGAGGTAGAAAATTAAACGGAATCGCGGGTGGAGAGCAATCGAGTATTCCGAAATACCTGCTATCGCATACTTACCTCCTAACGGATCCTGATGGATATCATTAGAACGAGGACCTGCTTCTTGATAATCGAAACCACGTAAGTCTGCATCACCTCCTAAGTATTCACGTTCGAACAAAGGAACCTCTTTCCCGCCCCAACCACGAACAGCAGCCCCTTTACATTTAAGCATTAACACCTGTTCGTAATTCGGGGTCACCAAGAACCACTGGGCAAAAACCGCTTTCGACCGAACATATTTTGTCTTTCCACCAACCCCAGCAATTTGATTATCCCAAATGGCTACATTTCCTTCGGTTGGATGCACAAACTGATCGCGCGTATCACGAGATAATTCAAACCCAATCTTTGAAATAACCCGCGAACCCTCTTCATCCTTAACGGCTTGCGATACACTATTATCAACTCCCACTAACTTGAAATGTTCTATATGGTAGTACAAACGTCCTTCGACCAATTCAAACAAACGCTTCCCAACATAAATTTCAGAACCAATACGCTGCTGTTTGTAATCTTTTTGGTTTAAATTACTTCTGGAGCCCGTAACGTTAAATCCCCAACGCAGCTCTCGATCGAACAACCAAGGTTCTTCAAAGTTAAAGCCAATCTGTTGCGAATACTTTCCAACGGTAATACCCGTTTGTGCTTTTTGACCGGCTCCACGGTGATAATCTTTCCCATTGCCCCAATCGAAATTGCTTTGTCCTAAGGTCAATCCAACCGTAATTTTTTCCGTCGAGCTAATACCTCCGGTCAACGAAATACTACCCGTTTTATCCTCCTCAACAACCACCTTAACATCCTTTTCGTAAGGCATAGAGGAATCTTCCGGAACAATAACCACTGACTTAAACAATCCTGTGTTTTGCAAACGCAACTCGGCTAATTTCATCCGGCGGCGGTTCAACAAATCCCCAGGAGCCAAATTCATTTCGCGCACCACCAAACGGGATTGAGAATGTACATTACCCGTCAGATAAATCGAATGAACACGGTATTGAGCACCCCGAACAACGGAAAATGCCAAATCCACCTCATGGTCGATAAAGGTCCGTTTTACCTCTACCTGTGCATCTACATAACCATCTTTTCCGTAATAATCCCGTAAAAACTCACACCCTTGTTCAATCAACTCGGCTGAAGCAGGATCTCCCTTCTTTAAGAAACCAAGGGCGGTGGTTAGTTTTTCCTCATCTTCCGGAACATCAGAAGTTACCGAAACATTGCCAATATAATACCGTTCCCCTTCCTGTATCTTAAAGACAATACGCAGACGATTGCCTTTGTTCTGAATCGCTACATTTTTACGGTTAATTTCGACATCCAAATAACCCGCATTGCGGTAATGATTCCGTAAGGTATCGATATCGTGCTGCAAACGATCCTCATCTAAACGTCCCGTTTTAGTAAAGAACGAGAAAGGCCACCATTTGCGCGTAACCAATAAATCGCGCAACTTCCCAGGTTTAAACGCGGTAACCCCTTGAAAATCAATGCGTTTAATTTTATACCCTAAATCCTCATGAACCGTTACCTTCACGGTTTCATAACCATCACGCAAGGGTTCGTGCGTAATGGAGATATCAGACTTAAAATAGCCCTTTGAGGTATAAAAGGCTTTTAAACGCGCAACATCTGCCTGCAAACAGTGAGGATTACAAGCCTCATTAACGCGGCTTTTCATCTCATATTCAAGGGTTTTGCCAGTAAAATCATTATTCCCCTCAAAACGGAATTCAGCAATTTTGGGGAAAATAACCAAACTTAAACGCAAATCCAGCGTATGGGCATCCACTTTTTTGACATCCCAACGCAAGGTGTCGATCCATCCCGTATTGTACAATTGCTTCGAAGCAACCTGAAACGCAGTTACATCAATTTCGTCACCTTCGACAAAACCAATGTGCGAAGCAATAAACGCCTTGGATACGCTCGTTTCCTGGTTTAAATTCAACTGTAAATTGCGAACCTTCCATACTGTTGTTCGGGTTAACGTTAACTCTGCATCAGCCAAAGGTATATAGCCATCGTTCAATGCAAGTGGAGCTGTTTTTGTAGAAGCCTTAGATGGTTTTTGTTTGGCCTGCGTTGCAGAATGCGTTGGATTCGCTCCACCATACCCTATAACACATAACGATCCAATCAATCCGACGATCAACAACTGCTTCATATTTTTTTATCCGATACAAAACTTTCAAAACGCGTATAAGCTCTAAAGAAAACCAAGGGTACGACCCCAATAGGTCCATTACGCTGCTTAGCTAAAATCAAATCGCGTCTTACGACATCTGTCAACGGTTCATTTGTAGGAGGCACAACCTCTTCCAATGCTTGCGATGGTTTTTCTGCACCCGATGTTTCTTTATCCGCTTTGCTTAACAATAAAACCAAATCAGCGTCTTGCTCAATTGAGCCTGATTCGCGCAAATCCGATAAGCGTGGTTGACGGTTTTCGCGCTCCATTTCACGATTAAGCTGACTCAACACAATCACCGGAACATTCAATTCCTTCGCCATGCTTTTAATACCGCGTGAAATTTCTGCAATTTGCTGCTCTCGAGACACCTTAGAATCGGTCCCGGCCAATAACTGTAAATAGTCGACAATAATCAATCCCAACGGGTGCTGTGCATGCAAACGACGCGCCTTCGAACGCAATTCCAAAATCGTTAAGTTGCTGGATTCATCAATCCATAGGGGTACGTGTTTAAGCGCCTCACCGATCTGGCCAATAGACGCCTGACGTGATTTGCTCAAAAAACCCGTACGCAGTTTAGTCATGTCAATACGCCCACAGCTGCCAATCATACGCATTGCCAACTGTTCTGCGCTCATTTCAAGGCTAAAAAACAACGTTGGCACAGGATTCACCCGCATCAAAGCAGCTTCAGCAATATTTAAGGCCAAAGCAGTTTTACCCATAGATGGACGCGCAGCAATAACAATCATTTCAGCGCCATGAAATCCTGTAGTCAATTGATCTAAATCCTTGAATCCGCTAGCAACCCCATTCACCACCTCATGATCCTCCGATAATTTTTGCATGAGGTTCACAGCCTTATCCACCGAACCTTCAAAGGGTAGTACTGTTTCTTCAACGCGCCCCTGATTGATCTCGAACACACGGCTTTCAACATGCTCGATAAATTGATCCACATCACGTACCTGATAGGCTTCTTCGAGCCCGGTTAAGAAAAAACGTACTAAATTGCGCGCAACCTCCAGATTTTTTACACTTTGAGCATAAAACGCTAACCCCGCAGGCGATTCGATGCGGTCGCTTAATTCATTCAGGTAAACCAAACCGCCGATGCGCTCCAAGGCGCCCATGCCTTTAAGTTGCTCGCCAACGGTTACTAAATTAACAGGAGATCCCGCTTTAAATAAGGCAATACAAGCTTCAAAAATTTTTTGATGAGCCGGAATGTAAAATGAATCGGCAGACAGCTTTAAATCAATACACTTTGCAATGCTATCCTGTCCACCTTCCAGCATGCAAGCTGCCAACAAGGCCTGTTCATAAGCCATGCTATAGGGAGGTTCCCGAACAGAACCAACCGACTGCTTTTTAATGCTCATGGCAAATCTAATTGCACGCTTTCGAGGGAGGACCGTTAAAAAATGCCCCTCCGCACGCCTTTATAGTGGGTTTTCTGAAACCACCTCAACGCTTAAGTCGAGCACCACATCCTTATGCAAACGCACTTGGAAGGCATGCTTTCCTAACTGCTTGATGGGCTGCCCAAAACGCAAACAATCTTTATCAAAAACGATCCCCTCTGCTTCGTAACGCTTCATTAAATCAGAAGCGCAAACAGAGCCAAATAACTTCCCTTGTTCACCCGTTTTTACAGCAATCGTTAGCTGGGTAGCTTGAATTTTTTCAGCCAACGCTTTAGCCGCTTCTAACTCTTTTGCTTCGCGCAATGCACGAATTCTACAAAGTGCTTGAACTTGCTTTTCGTTTGCTCCCGAAGCTAATTTGGCAAAACCACCTGGGATTAAACGATTACGCGCATAACCGGCTTTAACCGAAATAATACTTCCCTCATCCCCATGGTGCTTTAGGGGCTTCAACAATAAAACTTTTACCTGCGCCATAAATTTCTCTTAAAAAGGAACATCTTCATCCGCCTCAGCTTCTGAAGCGAGAGCGTCTTTGCTTTTCTTGGTTTTCTTATTATGAGGCTCACTTGTCTCTACCTTTGGAGCAGCTTCCATGGCCGTTAACCCATCAGCTCCTTTGGCTTTATCATTAGACCCTACAAAAACAAAATTTTCCAAAACAACCAACAATTTGCTACGTTTTTCACCATTTTGGTTCGTCCATTCGTTCAACCGTAAACGTCCTTCAACAAAAATCGGACGTCCTTTGGTAAAGAATTTTGCAATGGTTTCGGCTTGTTTCCCAAAGGCCTCTACATCGACGAATACGGTTTCTTCCCGCATCCCCCCTTCAGCTTTTTCCGAACGTACGCTTCTTGAAGCTGCAATGGTGATGGTTGCTACGGACAAACCACTGGTAGTGGCACGCAATTCAGGATCGCGCACCAAATTCCCCATCAATAATACTTTATTGAACGATGACATAACGTTAGTTAGTTTCCACCATCACCCGATTCACGTTAGGATTCAATCCAATACGTTCTTTCAATAGCTTGTTAAAATTGGGGTCAGCCGTACAAATAATAGACACGTAAGGAGCCGCTATAAACTCTTTCCGCGGGCAACGTGCAAACTGTTTTATACCCAAAGGCTTTACTTCCAGCACTTCGCCATCAATCTCAGCAATGGTTCCCTTGATTTGCTCAATCAGAGCCTCAATGGGTTCAGTCCACTTATGCGTATCTAAAATAAACGTAGCTTTATACTGCTTGCGTATAGACTTTGCCGTCTTCATAATCGTTCTATAAAATTCAGACCCTTTAAAATCCCTTTGTCAATAAAGACTTCCAAATTCTTTTCAAAAGCTGCTGCAACCTCTGGCAGTTTTGCTTGTTCTTCTGGGGAGAACTTAGCAAGAACATAATCGTCCAAACGCATCCCTTGAGGTTTCCCCCCAACTCCCACGCGATAACGAGCAAACCCTGAGCCGCAGCATTCTAATATGTGCTTAATGCCATTGTGGCCTGCACTACCGGGCTTGATTGATACCTTAAAATGACCCAAGGCAATACTGATATCATCGCATACCACCAAAACGTTTTGCAAATCGATGCGGTAATAATCGCACACAGAACGCACCGCCGTACCACTGTAGTTCATAAACGTCGTAGGCTTTAAACACAACACCTTGGCATGGGGAGTATAAATAACTGAGAGCCATCCACTATGCCTCGGTTCCTGTATCCAGGTACCACCCTGATGGCTCACATAGGTATCCACCAAGTAAAAGCCAACATTATGACGTGTACGGTCATAAACCTTCCCGGGATTACCCAAACCAACCACCAAAAGAGATAGATCCATCGTCTCTTATGCGGGGTGACCCATAAAAACGCTTAGATTAACCAATGGCCAACCCAATACGCTCCCATTATTTCTTAGCTGCTTGATTATCAGCGGTAGATGCAGCGGCTTCAGCCGGTGTAGCAGCGGCATCAGGAGTTGGGGCTGTAGTAGTAGCGGCATCACCAGCAGCCTGCTCGGCTTCTTCCTCTTCAACCGAAACGCAAGCAACGACCAACTCGGTTAACGATGTTTTATAGGAAACGCCTTTTAGTTGAGGTAAATCCTTAACGTGAATGGTTTGATCTAAATGTAAATCGTTAATGTTGACCTCGATGTATTCCGGTAAATCATCCGGCAAACAGGTAACATTGACATTATGCCGTACAACGTCCAAAACACCCCCTTCGTCTCTAACTCCAACCGGATCTCCAACGAATTTCAACGGTGCTTTTGCAACCATGGGCTTTTTAGGATCAACTTCTCTAAAATCGATATGTAAATAAGCGTCCGTACGAGGATTACGCTGCGTGGCCTGTAGAAGCGACAACCGCGTTTTTGATTTCCCTTTCAGTTCAATCAACGCAGCACCTTCACCCTTCTCCAGCATCATTTTACGAAAATCAGGCTTTAACACCTGTAAAGGCTCAATCCCAGAGGGACCATAAACGACAGCGGGAATCACTTCTTTTTTGCGCAAACGACCGCATGCCGTTGTTCCACAGCAATCACGCTTTTCAACTGCTAATTGGATTTTTCTCATAATCTTTAATTGCTATAACCATTTTCTTAACGTTAAAGTAATTTTACTTAGAACAAATTTTAACAACGGACACAATTAAAAAATACGAAAACGTGAACGAAAAGCGGAAAATTTGGATAAAAACCTACGGCTGCCAAATGAATTTTCGGGATAGCGAGGCCCTAAAAGCGGTACTTGAGGCAGATGGACATACCCTCGTTGACAACGAATCCGAAGCCGATTTGGTATTACTCAACACCTGCAGCGTACGCGATTGCGCTGAAGCCAAAGCTATCGGCAAGGCAAGACGTTTGCTCCAAAATAAACGAACCAACCTACGGTATCGATTGGGCATTATCGGATGCATGGCTGCTCGTAGGGGACAACAACTCACCAAGCTGTTGCCACAACTCGATTGGGTTCTACCACCCACATCCTTAAACGATATTCCACACATCATTCAAGAAACGTTAAGAACCAACACGCCTAAGGTTATAACCAACTTTCAATCTTATAACTTTGCGTGCTACGAACAACCCCTACCGTTTACTCCTGTCCGATGGATTCCCATTCAACAAGGATGCTCCATGGGTTGCTCCTACTGTATTGTTCCTCACACACGCGGCCATCAACAAAACCGCCCATTTGATTCCATCCTACGCGAAATCCAAACAGCCGCCGATCAGGGAACGCGAGAAATCATTTTACTCGGGCAAATCGTTAATGCTTATCGGGACAATGGGAAAACTTTTGTAGATCTCCTGCACGCCATTCAGGCGATTGACGGCATTGAACGGATTCGGTTCATTTCCCCCCATCCCACCTTTTTTACCGATCAACTGATTCAATGCTTTAAGACCTTACCTAAATGCTGCCCATCCGTACATCTACCGATCCAAAGTGCTTCCAACCGTATTTTGCAACATATGCATCGCGGGTATACGCAGGAAACATTAACTGCCCTCATTCAAGCCCTACGCACCATTCAACCCCAACTATCGTTATCGACCGATCTGATTGTCGGATACCCCGGTGAAACCGATGCTGATTTCGAACAAACCGTTCAGTTTTTCAAAAAAATCCAATTCGACATGGCATATATCTTCAAATATAGTCCGCGTCCAAATACACCAGCAGCTGAACTAGTAGCAGTTCACGGAATTCCTAAAGATGTACAAGAAAAACGCAATCAAGTGTTGTTGGATTGCCTATCCCAATCCTCGTTACGCTATAATCAGCAGTTTGTTCACACCTACCAATCCGTACTGGTTGAAGGCCATGCCCCTAAGGGCGCTCATAAGCTCTTTGGTCGTACGATAGTTAACAAAAAGGTGATTTTTGATGGAGATCCTAGCCTCATCGGCAGCTTCCAGTCAGTTTGGATTGAACGAGCAACCACCAGCGTTTTAGAAGGATGTATTAAGCCAGTGTAGGTTGTGCTTTCGTGTGTTCAATCATCGCAATGCATAAACAGGTCCCTAAAAGATAAATACTCTGCGGCACTGTTACAAAGAAAATAGCCTCTCCTACGCCCCCGATAAAGAAAATTAGCTGCAAGATACCTCCAAAACTGGCGTAAAACGTACAGCGTCTTTCTTTAAAAAAATACCGCGCAAAGGTGCCGAACCATATAAAAAACGCTATAAAGCCTAACATCCCCCATTGGATCATCCATAAATCCCATTCGTTATGAGAATGTGCGTTGCGTTCAAACCCGCTAGTTATGTAATAAGCAACATAAGGTAAGCCGTGTTGCATCAGTAAGGTTCCATACGAACCCGTTCCGGTCCCTATCCATGGACTTTCTTGTATAAATGATAATGCTTGCTCCAGCATATCCATTCGAGAAACCACTATACAGGATGCCTTGGCGGTATGCATCACTTTTTCGACCACTGGCACTAGTACGTGACATGCAATTACCACCGCCATAAAGCGAATAATACAAACCCAGATCACGTTTTTCAGCATACGGCGTTTAACGGCTAATGCATTACGACGATTGCGGTAGGTAATCCAAGTAGCGTTTACACATAGCACAATCAACGAAATAATACTGGCTACGGGACCCGTTCGCTCTGGGTTTATTAGGAACAGATAAATTGTAAAAAAAATCAACTGCGTTAAATTTACGCTATTTGCATTTTTGATTAAAATATTAAGGGTAATAAAGGACATAATACAGGCGATATATAATCCTGTATGCAAAGGACTTACCCAACCAGTACCTAGCGAATCCAGCAATGTATGGCCCCAAAGGCAATAGATAGCTGCCAGCCAAACAAAATACCGAAAGGCCGATGGAATACATTGGGGATGGCGAATAAAAAACGGAATAAAAACCAAACCCATCACTAACCGTGCATATTTGGTAAAAATAGCCCAACGGATACTCCAGGTAGCGATGGACCAAGCCATTCCAGCACAAGCTAATCCAACCAGCACAACAATCGGTAGGACAAAGGGGTGCGTGCGATGGAATTGTAGGCTTTGTTGACGAAAGTCACGCTTAGCACACAGCTCTAAAACTGCCAATGCGAAAAGAGCAAAATAACCTGCATCGAATACTTTTTTCGAAAAAAAAGCACCGATACTCACGGTCAACAAACACAAACGAATACAAAAATCCATTACGCTTTTCCTCGTTTTAATAACCGTTTTCTTACAAAAATTTCAACAGGCTGAAAACACCATTTCCAAAGCATCTTAACAACGATAGGCCATTTGATATCTTTATAGACTTCATCCTTCCACGGTGTACATTTGGCATAACGATAATAATGTCTAAACGTACAAAACATAAAAAACGTACATCCACTAAAAGAACGTTCTCTCAAAGTCCATGGCTTGTAACAGATATAATGCCAACAAACAGGCTGTACGCGTCTAGCTAGTTGTTTGGAACGAGTACAATTAATCACAAAGTTAAATTTGGGGTCTAAGGCCAACAATTGCGCATTATCAAAGGCCTTGTTAAACAAAAGTTCGCAAGGCACGCATACCCCTTTGTTGCTAGCCGCTGAACATACCTTAACAATTAAGTTAGACAGTTTGTCTGTAAAACTAAAGGAACGTAGAGCCTCTAGATTCATCAACATCACCCCGTTATTGAAATACCGATGCTCTAATGGAATTTGATAACGCTCCTTATGCAAGGCCATAAATTGGCTCGATATAAAATCAGGTTCCATGAATACAACACCCATCAATTGGTCGCCTAAATCAATATCCCACAGTTCACCTAAATCCCCAACTACCACAATATCACTATCCAAGTAAATCGCTTTGGTTAGCTCGGGAAACAATTCGGGAATCAATATCCGATAGAAATTAGCAGGCGGAAAAAACCCTGATAATGTTGCAATGCGCTCAAATGCCTCTACTTTTCCCATCGGCATAACCTTCAGGGTATTACCTCCTAAATCCCATGCTGCCAACTTTTGCTTGTTCCCTTCGCTGATACCGCAATCCAATAGGTAAAATTGATACCGACGATCGGAATTCTTAACGATGGATGCAATCGTACACGCTGCGTGCCGTACGAATTTATCATCGCAACTAAGTATTACTGGTATCGGATCTTGGTTCATCGGGTAAACAATCGTTCTGCGAAACAATTAATCTTCTGCTGTAACCATTCCCGGCTTAAATGCAACGTTTGTTTGATAAACTTATACGGTTTTAACGCAGTACGCACTTCATTGGCCCATGGCGTTAACTCTAGGTATTTATGATAATACCGACAACAACGGCAGAAAAAACTCGGCCATACCTTCACAAACCATCCGTATAGATTCCACGGACGATAAATAATGTAATGGATGCACTTGGGTGGATACGTACGCGCCACGCGTTTAGCATAATGAGCAATAGCTGGGACGTTAAAGCCAGGATTTAGTTCTAAAAGTTGGTTGGAATCAAAAACCATGTTTTGCGCATCCTGCTCATGGAAATCCAAATCCGGAATATCATCTAACACCTGAATTATTTTTTGTGGAATCTCTAAAGCTCTCATCGCTTCTAGATTCATCAACAACACCCCATTGTTAAAGTACTTTTTACCAGCAGGAAAATTCATTTTTTGTTTCCGTTGCGCTAAGGATTGCTTCGGATAAAACGGATCTTCATACACAACCCCCATCAATTTATCGCCTAAATCGATATCCCACAGTTCACCCAAATCGCTCGTCACAACCACATCACTATCGAGGTAAATTGCTCGTTTGAGCCCAGGAAACAACAGAGGAACCGCTGGAACATAGAGTCCTATGTTGGGATAATAGGTTTGAGACATATCGTGTCGTTCCAATTGCGGA
>DGGR01000031.1 GCA_002392285.1 Verrucomicrobia bacterium UBA3869 | reverse complement strand
GACTTATACCCTAAAAAAGTATAAACTTTTTTCATTAGCAAAAGTGGAGTAGGGAAAAGTACTATTCTTTTAATACAAAAATCTTCCTAAGTCAAGCTAAATCGGATATTTTACACCTACCGATACCGATTTACCCCACTAACAACAGTTGTTTACAGGAATTAGAAGGGAGATTTGTCATCGGTAGACGATTGTTCCGTATTCTTTCTCTCAATTGATCCTGGTTTGGAATACTCAATTTTTTCTAACAGGTGCAAATGAGTAGTATTCGTCAAAAAATTATTGTGCTGCAAGTAAGCTCTAAGATGTATTGTGCTTAGCATTCTCTTTACAGAGGCTTTCATATCATGAACGGGGCTATAAATGATTTCCGAAGTGCCCAATCCCTGTAAAGATGTAATTCATTGCCTTTAACACATTATTTTGTTGCTCGATGGAAGAACGCGTATTTTATTAAGGTGCAATCAAAGAAACTATGAACAGGTGGCTGATTCTATTGATAGGATTATGGTTTATGCCGACGCTCCAAGCAGATTCGGTGGTATCCTATAGACAAGCGTTAACCCTAGGTAGCGTGCAAGGGGTAACGGAATTTTTGCCGGTTTCCTCATCCTGCCATATGCTGTTGGCAAACCGCTTACTGTTTCCTAACATACCGTCGGATGGGGCATCAGCCATTGTGCGCTATATCATCTGGATCAACCTAGGAACGATCTTGGTGCTCTTAGGGTATTACCGAAAGGATTGGTTGCGTATAGGACGCGGGTTAGCAGGCAGGGATACCGACGGTCTGAATTTGTGCATCAAGCTCCTTTGTTCACTCCTAGCATCCTGCGTGGCTGTTTGCATCGTTAAACCATTGACATCTTGGTTAACTATCGACCAAACGTCTTATACCATCATGGGGTGCGGTTTGCTGTTAGGAGGTATCGCTATCTTCCTCATGGAACGGTTTCAGAAGTATGCCATCAGGCGCCCTATTACGCTCGACACCTTAGCCCGCCGCCAAGCCATTTTTATCGGGCTTTGCCAAGCCTTTGCCCTATGCCCTGGGGTTAGCCGTTCCTTATCTACCATCCTTGCAGGCATCTTTGTGGGATTAACCCTAAGCGAAGCAATTCATTTTAGCTTTTTGCTTGGATGTATCACCGCAAGCGCTCAAGTTGCCGTTAGTACCTTGAGCCATTTCCAACAAAGTTTGGAGCTCCTATCTCTATCCGCCTTATGCGGCGTTTTAACCGCTTTTGTGGTAGGTTCGTGCACCATCCGATTCCTGTTCCGATTATTGCAAACCAAGGGACTTATCCCCTTCGGCTATTACCGCATTGCGCTGGGATGCCTCTTGCTGTTTATGATAAACACTCCTGCTTAACTCCTGCATGAGGCAAGACACTGCTTCCTTTACCCAGGGCTAATGCGTACGGTAAAATATCCGATAGGTAACGTTTGGCTGTCCGAATAGCGGATACTAAATCTAAGCCTTGAGCTAATTGAGTAGCGATCGCAGATGAAAGCGTGCAGCCAGTCCCATGTACCTTTGCCCCCTCTATACGTTTGGCCTTAAACCAAACACACTGCCCTTGGTTACACAAAACATCATTAGCATCCTGCTGATTATGCCCACCCTTAACCAACACGGCACAGTGATACGCATGGTACAATGCTTGAGCCGCCGCTTCCTGTGTCTCAGCTGACACGATACGATACCCTACCAACGCTTCTGCTTCGGGAATGTTGGGCGTGATTAAATGGACCAAGGGCAATAAGTGCGTTTTAAGCGTATGGAGTGCCCCTGTATGCATTAACACATCCCCGCTAGTAGCAACCATAACTGGATCCAAAACAATATTTTTTGGCTTATATAAAATGAGCTTTTCAGCAACAATTCGCATCAAATCGCTTGAAAACAGCATCCCAATTTTTACCGCATCCGGGAAAATATCAGTAAACACAGCATCTAATTGTTGAGCTAAAAACACTGGCGTCGACGGTTGCACTGCAAGCACACCGCAAGTGTTTTGAGCCGTTAGAGCAGTAATTACGCTCATGGCATAGCCCCCATTGGCCATAATACTTTTAATATCCGCTTGTATGCCTGCACCTCCGCTGCAATCGCTCGCCGCAATACTTAAAATAGCCTTCATACCTCTATAAATCCTTAGATGCATTCATTGTTGTAACCCTATCCGTAGCCTACCTTAACCAAACAACACCGATTCAGCCAATTGCTTTAAACGACTTGTTGCTTCCTGAATGTTGGGCTGGCCATAAATAGCTTGAATTGCCGCAATTCCACAAATGCCACTACCGGCTAATTGTGGTAAGGTCGTTAATGAAATACCACCGATAGCGATCACAGGGATAGAAACTGCCTGACAAATAGCCTTCAGCGTTTCGAGACTAACCGGCTCTGCATCCGATTTAGAATGGGTCGGAAACGGCGTACAAACGCCTAAATAATCCGCTCCATCCTGCTCCGCTTGCAAGGCCTGCTCAACCGTTTGTGCCGATACTCCTAAGCACTTATGGCGCCCTATCAAGGCCCTGACAGCACGCACTGGCATATCCTGCTGACCCACATGGACACCATCTGCATCCACAGCAATCGCTACCTCCGCACAATCATTGATGATGAGTGGTACCCGATAACGCTGACACAAATAACGTACTTTAAACGCTTCCTGAATGAAATCTGACGTACTTAAAAGCTTTTCTCGCAATTGTAAGCACGTCACTCCACCCTTAAGGCTATCTTCTAAAGCCCTTAAGAAATCCTGCTCCCCTAAGCCCTTACGATCGGTAATCCCATAAAGCACTAACTGTTCTTTGCGCATCTATCTAAAAAGAGATTAATGGATCCCTACAGTCAAGAAAATTGATGGTAAAAGCCGCTTAAATACATTTTACATTATTTTTTCAACAAAAAAAGCTGGACTTTTATTCACAAACACATTCCCTACTGAGTAGGTGGTTATAAAAACGATATAAAATCGTTGCTTGATTACAACGAACAAGGATTAAAGGAAGGATTTTGACATGTGTCCCAAAAAACAAAGCGTACAATCGAAAAGCAATACCGTTTCTATCGTTCCCCTCATCGAGAAAAAACGCGATGGCTTAACATGGACCAACGATGATATCCGTTACATCGTTGATGCAATCGCTCACCATACCCTTCCGGATTATCAATTATCTGCCCTCTTGATGGCTATCTATTTTAAGGATTTGAATGTGCAAGAAATAGCCGCATTTGCCGAGGAAATCATTCTGTCCGGGACCGTCCTCGACGTACGCAGCATCGCGTTACCTAAAATATCCCTGTATACCATTGGCGGTGTTGGCAACAAAACCAATTTGGCTTTAACCGCCTTAGTGGCATCTTGCGGAGTCGTTGTACCGAATATCGTTACCCCACAAGAAAGCTTTATGTTCGGGGACTTGGATAAGATAAAAGCCATTCCAGGCATGAAAACCGATTTACCCCTAGAAACCTGCGTTAAGCAGTTGAAAAAAATAGGGTGCTGCATTAGCCAACAACCGGATTCGTTGGTACCCGTAGATAACGATCTCATTAAAATGGGACAGGCAACCGCAACCGCCAATTGCTTACCTATCTTGGTGAGCAGCATTTTGAGCAAGCGTATCGCTTCCGGATCCGAAAATATCGTAGTGGATATCAAATGTGGCAATGGTTCCTTTATACGGGACGTTGCCCAAGCTAAACACATTGCGTCTTTATTAACCAAAAGTATTCGCGGCCTCCAACGTCGTTGTGTTGCTTTAATCACCGACATGAATCAACCGGTCGGTAATACCTTAGGAACGGCTTTGGAACTTAAAGAAATTGCTGATGTTTTACAGGATAGGGGCGATGAAACCCTCAAAGAGTTAATCATCCGCTTGGGAATGGAAATGATCCGCTTATCCGGCGTTTCTGGCTCAACCTTATCGGCCAAACAAACCATTGTACAACATTTGAAAGACGGTTCGGCCTTTAAGAAATTCAAAGAATTAATCAAAGAACAAGGCGGTGATCCTGCCTTCTTGGATAACGAAAAGAAATTCCCCAAGGCCAAACATACCTACAAAATTGTCGCCAACAAACGAGGCTATATTCACAGCATCAATATGGCATTTTTGGCAAAGGGCGTAGAAGTTTTAATGCGCCAAGATAAAAATAGCCCCATCGACCCAGCGGCCGGTATTACCGACCTCCAACCTTTAGGCAAACAAATTCAACCCGGCGATCCCGTAATGACTATTCATTACAACGATACTTCAAGATTTAATACCGCTATGGAATACCTGCGCAAAGCATACTGCATAGCCCCCAAGCGCCCTTCCAATTCCGACTTGTTCATTGAACGTGTTGCCTAAAAAAGCTAATCGATTAATCGCATCGCTTCGCCAGATTCCTTATCATCCAGAAACAGGCGATAATCACGCAATGGTACCCCTGTCAGCTGCTTACCAATCATTGATCAACAAACAACACAAAACCCATGACGATAACACCCTAGTCCAATTACAAAGCCATTGGACTCAATGGTTTAGGGGGACAGATTTCGAGCACCTACAACCTGCGCGCATCGATTCCAACCACATCTTATGGCTTTATGCACCCAACGCCATCCTTCGACAAAAAGCACAGCTTAAATGTGAAAATGCACTTAAAATCCTTCGTGTCCATTATCCATCGCTAACAGCAATTCAATGCGCTTTATCACTTGCAAACACCAATAAATCTACTTAAGTAATTTATTATGAAGCTTTTTCGTTTTTGGATAGAATCGTTAGGGGTAGGCATTTTAGCGGCGTGCCTTTTACCATTAGATTTTTACCAAAAGAACTACCCGCAGCTACCGGGGCAGGATATTATCTTTATCGTTGGGGCATTTGCCCTCATTCACGCATTGGTATGGCTTATCTTACGGTTCATCTTCCGCAACAGTGACCGTACCTGTTTAGCAGCTTATACTCTTTGGGGTGCTTTTTGGTTCAGTCGACCCGTATTAAGCTTTATCCGTCATAGCTGCGCTTGGACTCAAGCGCTCTATGACCTTATCCGTCCCTATCGCTACGCAGTGGTACTCGGGGTATTTATCTCGGTTGTACTAGCAGCCTACCTATGGCTCCGCAAACACCCTG
>DGGR01000034.1 GCA_002392285.1 Verrucomicrobia bacterium UBA3869 | reverse complement strand
CGCTAATCCAGCAATACTGCCTAAGTAGCTTTGAGCGCCGGGGAACGAGCTAAGGCTAAATCCTGTTTGTAAAGCTAAAATACCCCCCACCGATAAGCTCAAAATGGCTACAATCAGCAAGGTTTGATAACCCATATTGCAGCAATGGCGTATATAACGTTGCCATTGGGTCGACAAATAGCACAGTTCATTGAGGGTTTGACCCAACAAAATGAACGCATAACGCCAATCCTGTATTACTTTCACTTGCTCTTCTTATCTTTCGACTTTGAGGTTAATGGAATCCAAAATAATCTAAAGGTTTTAATATCGTCCACCTTTTTATATTCTATCAGTCCTTTGAGCAAAGAAAAACCTTTTTTCTTTTGGGTATTGGCATACGACACCAAAAAGCCACCATCCATCTCAACCTCTCCTGTTTGCACGGTTCTGCGCTCTCTGAAGCAGTTGAACAAAAAGCTTTGTTGAATCACCTCTGGGGTTTCATCGTAGCGGTAGAGGTTAAAAACCGGCATGTAAAGGTCACGCAGTTTCTCATGGTTTTGAAAAATCGGTTCAATGGGGCTGATCATCTGCATCTGCCTATGCCCTTGCCCATTATCCCAATAGCTGTATAAGGGCCAAAAATGTGTTTTAGAGCCTAAAAACCGATGGGTATCCTGCTCAAACTGCTCTTGATGCCAAAAAAGAAAATACAACACCTGTTCTTGGTGAATATCTACACGCCCCGATCGCCAACGCTGTTCCTTGATAAACGGCCAAAAGTACCACGTTTTACTGTAGTTGTTTCGTTTGTTTTCCGAATGGGTATAAAACGGAGCGTAGCGCTTCACACAGCGCTGTTCTCCTTCCCCAATCACCACCAGCGGCCAAAACAAACGGCGTTCTTTATACGCAGGTTGTTTTTCAACCCGACGTCCAAAAAAAGGCCATCCAATGCTTACATCCTTAACATTAGGGGTTTCTTCATACGCATAAAACGGCAAAAAACCCTTGCGAAGCGTCTGCTGCTTAAACGATTGGCGTTTATATCCCAAGGGCCATAAAAAGAACCGATCCTCTTGGTCTGCGCTTCGGAAATGGCCACCGATCGGATAAATCGCCATACCTTGTATAACCCCAGTGCTCTTATCCCATAGAGGCCAAGGACGCCAAACATGCATTGTGCCTTGTTTGACGGTTTTGACGTATAAGGGCCACGCAAACCATTCTGTTCGTTCCTTTCCTAAGAGCCCACGTGCTTTACCGCCGATGGGCCAAATGGCCCGATAATCCTCGTCCCCATATCCGCTTTGATAGAAATAAAACGGCATAAAGGTTCCGTTTGACCTTACTGTTGATCCATCCTGATACACTCGATAATGGAAGAGGTTAAACATGCACATCCAACCACGGCTGTTTGCCTCGCGATACGCATGTCCAAAGGGATACATAAAATACTCATCGACGCGCGTATCCGTTTCATAACGAGCGCCAACCGGCCGGATAAAGGTAGTTCGTACAGCAGGTTTTGTAGCATCGGAGCCCAATAGCGTACTGATAGCAAGCATCCCAACACAACCAACCGTCAGCTTTTGCCCCTTCATACCCTAGAAATTGAGCATCCTCAACGCTCAGAATGCACTTGAGGAGCAATCATCAGCTTTTGCAATCGATCCTGATGAGCCTCTGACATCCGATCCCCTTTCCAACGCAACAGATCAAAAACGATCGTATAACCAATCAAACTCAATAGCAGAATAGCAAAGGCGTTTTGAACCCACAAAGCAACGGATTTGGATAGCGCGCGTTTCCGCATCTTTTCAACAAGCGCAAATAAAATGCATCCTCCATCCAACACGGGAATAGGCAGCAGATTGATCAGCGCCAGGTTGATGTTTAAAACAATGATGAAATTGAGCAAGCTGCAGAAATCATCGATGGAAAAACGATACAGCACGCGCATGATTCCCGGCGCGCCCATCAAATGTTGAACTTTAATATCCGAATGGCGGTTCAGCAACCCCTCTAGAGTTTCAAATGTAGATACAAAGGCATGCTTAAATTGGCGAACAATCGATGGGTGAACCAGCATGGTCGGTTGGGTAAAGAAAATTCCAACGCGCCGTATCGCTTCTTCCGGATGCAATTGAACCGGCAGGTTCTCATTAGGGATGGTCACCATCTCTGATTGACCCTTCGAAACCACTTTAAACATAAAGCATTTATTAGCCGATCGCGCCAGGTACTCCTCCAAGGGTTTAAGTTGCTGGAACGGCCTACCATCAACCGCTTCAATGCTGCTATCCATGGGGAATGCAGCAAACATCAAACCGTGCCGTTCCAATACCTGCAACGCCCCATCTTGTTCGTATAAATCTACAAAGGAAGCATCGCTTCCATAACGCAACCAAGCACGTTTGCAGGGATTGCTTTGAACAGGGCAGTCCACCGTAAACAGCAACCCATCGCGTTCATAAGTAAATGTTACCGATGTGTGCTCTTTTGCATTGAGCTGGTGATGCAATTGCGCCACATGCATAACCGGAATGCCATCCACCTGAACGATGCGGTCTCCTACCTTCAAACCACATTTTCCCGCCGGTGATGCTTCTGCAAACCCATCGATTATCAACTGTTGTTGTGGCGCAATAATCCCGCTAAACCGAACTTCATCGCCCGTTACTTCATTGGTTTTAATACGTTTCAGGTTAAGGGTGGCTGTTTGCACAACACCCTTGCGCCGATACTCAACAACCGCCTGCGGACGGCCATTTGCGTCACTTCTTGTTCCCAATATAATCTTCTTTTCAATATCTGTGAAGGTACTAACCGGGCTTCCATCGACCGAAAGAATTTCATCCCCAGCCTGCAAACCGGCTTGAGCTGCTGGTGTAGCTTGCCCCTGATAATCCGGCAGAATATAACCAACCGTCCGCGTTTGATAGCTTTCAGAAATGCGCACCCCAAAGACCCATAAGATACACGCTAAGCTAATCGCGAATAAAAGGTTAAATACGGCACCCATAACCGCCACCAAGCATTTGTCTAAGCAGCTGATTGATTGAGCGGGTGCTTGTCCTTTACCCTCCAAAATGGGCGTAATACCCAGTTGAGGTATGGCAACATAACCGCCAATGGGAAATAACGACAAGCGGTATTCCGTCTCTCCACGTTCCCAAGCAAACAATTTAGGCCCAAAACCAATTGAAAAACGGGTTACCTGCAAACCACGTTTCTTGGCCATAAGGAAGTGTCCCAATTCGTGAATAAAGATGGAAGCTCCCAAAAAGAACAGCATCCAAAAAATGCCCCATAAACTGACCAACGCTGATGCCATGTTGCTTAACAATTTAAGCAATTTTTGGTTAAAAGCAATCTCTATTGCCACCAATGAAATTCGGTTATAGCGCTTGGATTATCTCGTCCTTGCCCGGCACTGGATAAGCATAAGGAGCTTTCGTACGCCCAACGATTTCCAATAAATCCGGTGGATCCATTGGCCAATCTGAAACGATAGCGCTTAAGCGTCGTAAAACCCACGGACGTGCAAAGCTATTGATAAACGTTAAAACCGCTAACTGTACATCCAACTTAAAGGAAGCATGTTGGATGTATAACAAGGCCAAACGTGACTTCCAAGGTCGTTCGATTTGCGCATACAACAAATCTGGATTGTCGGAACCGCTCAAAAGCTCCGCTTCATCGGCAAACACAATGGAAGCGATATCGGTAATCCCTGGTTTGACCGCCAATATCCCGCGTTCTACGTTCGTATAACGTTGGACCTCAATGGGAACCTGTGGGCGAGGGCCTACGAACAGCATATCGCCCTTAATCACATTGATGATTTGCGTAAATTCATCGATTTTGAACTTACGAATAAAAGCCCCGATGGGCGTAATCCGCGGGTCATTGCTAGCGGTCGAATCTCGATGGCAATTCCCTGGATCCATGCGCATAGAACGCAATTTAATGAGCGTGAACGGCCGACCATCCTTCCCAATGCGTTGCGAAACATAAAAGGGGTTATGGCGATCATACGCATAAACGCAAAGGGCGCAAAGGGCAATGACCGGCAGCAGGCAAAGCGCAATTCCAATGGCCAAGCAATACCAAAACGCGTTACGCATGGGTCATCCGTTGTTGAATCGTTTGCACGCATTGAGCAACCCCTAATCCTGCCTGTTGGCTCAATTCCTGATCGGTACCACCTTGCGTTAAAAAGATATTGGGCAACCCTAAGCGAATCAACGGCAGGGCAACCCTATGATCCAAAAGCCATTCACCAATCGCACTACCAAAACCGCCGTCTAAATTGTGCTGTTCCAAGGTAATGACCTGCGTACGACCTTTGAGAATAGCCTCCAGATTGGTCGGCAAGGGTTTAATGCGCGGAACGGTATAAATAGCGCAAGGAATTTGCTCCGCTATCGCTTGCGCTTGAGCCAAACAGGAGCCATGAGTCAGCAAAACCAACGGCTGTTGTTGGTCGGCTCCGAATCCATTGCAAGTATCCACCTTAACCGACCGTAACGCTTGAGTGTCGGCCTTAATACGCGGCAAACGGATATAGCTTGGTCCCGATTCAGTCAAACACGCTTGAGCAACAGCTATAACTTCTGCGTAATCCGAAGGGCTATAAACGGCCAAATTCGGTAAACTCCGTAAAATACTAACATCCTCAGTTGCATGGTGGCTCATCCCCAATGAACCATAACCCAAACCGCTACCAATCGAAATAATATGAACGTTTACTTTTGGATAACAAACATCGTTACGAATCTGTTCCAAGCAACGTAAACTGCTAAAATTACCGATGGAATAGGTAAATACCCGATAACCTTCCAAAGCTAATCCTGCCGCGACCCCAGTCATGTTTTGCTCGGCAATTCCCATGTTAATACACTGCTGCGGTATGCTTTCTATAAAGCGGTTGAGAACCCCAAATCCCAAATCTCCCGTTAACAACAGGATACTCGGATCCTTAATGGCTGCCTGCCGTAGACATTCAACAAAGCTATCACGCATGATCTAACTCCTTTTTAGCAGCTGCATATTCCGTTGCATCCGGGCTTCGATAATGCCATAGAACCGTATCCTCCATAAACGATACACCTTTCCCCTTAACCGTATGCGCAATCAACACATGGGGTTGAGTAGACGAACGAAAGGCTTTCAATTGAGCTTCGATGGCAGCATAATCATGGCCGTCGCATTCTAACACTTCCCAGTTAAATGCTTCCCATTTAGCTCTTAATGGCTCCAAGCGCAACACATTGTCAACGCGATCCAAACTCTGAATCTTATTGTAATCAATAATAGCGTATAGGTTGCTCAATTGATGATGTTGTGCGAACAAAATAGCTTCCCAAACAGACCCTTCATCCAATTCGCCATCGGACAACAACACAACCGTTTTAAATCCTTGGTTTTTACGCTTGCCGGCTAACGCAATGCCAGTTGCAACCCCCAATGCATGTCCTAAGCTGCCGGTTGATAGTTCAATACCTGGAACGCTTGCATGCGCATGCCCTAACAAATCGCTTCCGCTTTGATAAAAGGTTTTTAAGCGCTCGGGCGAAAAAAATCCCACGCGCGCCAAAACGCTATATAAAACAGCCACTGAATGCCCCTTGCTCAACAAGAAGCGATCGCGCTGTTCCCACTGAGGGCGTGCGGCGTCAAAGCTTAAAAAACGGGTATATAAGACCGCTAATAAATCCGCGATAGAAAAGTTACTTCCCAGGTGCGAAGAACGTGCTTTGTTAATCATATCCAAAGCATCCAAGCGTACCTGCCGCGCTAATTCAGAAGGAGTAATCACCATAGGTTAAGCTCTAATCGAAGGTTTTAGCGATAAAATTTCAGAATCGTATCGCAAACATAATCCACTTCATCATCGGTAACCGACGTATTGAGCGGAAGCATCAGACACCGTTTAAAGAGCAACTCTGTTCGGGCTAACGCATGCCGATCAAAATGCATGCTGCTTTGAAGTGCAGGAATTTGGTGAAGTGCTCGCCCTCCCCAGGGGAGTAGGGTACCAATTCCGTTCTCCTTTAAGAAATTACGCAATTCGTCACGCTTTTCTGCCTCTATTTCGCAGTTTTGAGCAATATCATAATGGCGTCCATCGTTCGCATTAGGAGCAGGTGGCATGGTTATTTCTGACACACCTGCTAAGCGATCGCAATATCGTTGCATAATCGTGCGGCGCCGTTGAATCGTTTTGCTATAATGGCTAAATTTTACCGATAACATAGCAGCCTGTACGTTATCTAAACGGGAATTGATGCCCCAAGCGACCACTTCGTTGGTTTGCGGATCGCGGCCATGGTCGCGCAAACAGAATAGCTTATGTGCCAGCTGCTCATCGTGCGTGACAATCATACCTCCATCGCCAAACGCACCTAGGGTTTTTGCAGGATGGAAGCTAAAAGAGCCCATGATACCCCAAGTTCCCGCACAACGGTTTAAGAATTTTGAACCAAAAGCCTGAGCGGCATCCTCGAGTACCACCAAATGGTGTTTGTCGGCAATGGCCTGCAGGCGATCCATTTCCCCAGTACGACCATTCAGCTGAGCAATGATAATAGCCTTCGTTTTTGGCGTAATAGCAGCTTCTACTTTATCAACATCTAGCAGATGATCGTTGCCGCAATCCACCAAAACAGGGGTTGCCCCCCACCAAGCAACTGCAGCCGCAGTTGCTACAAAGGTATGAGACGGTATAATCACTTCATCGCCTTTTTGGACACCTAGTACCCGCGTCATCAGTAACAAACTAGAGGTGCCATTTCCTACTCCAATGGCGTATTTAACACCTAAAAAATCAGCAACAGTTCGTTCGAAATCCTTTAATTCTTGCTGTCCTAAGATAGCACCCTTCCCAAGCGTTTCGCTAAAGGTTCGATCTAGCTCGTTTTTAAATTCTGAATATAGGTAATTATACCGAAAATAAGGGATTTCTTTCATTGAAAAAATGATTAACACTTCTAAAAGATTTTGTCCATATTTTACCCCTCCCTAAGGGAGGAGCATGGGTTCGGCAACAAAATCCAACATCAGGATGCGTAAACCTAAGAGGTCGCGTATGTTTTTGCTAGCTCCTTGTTCAACTTTGATTCGCTGTGGATGAAGCTCTTGGAATGAATTAAGCAAGGATTGATCACAAACGCAACCCCAGCATGATTGCCTTTTGTCGTTTATTTAGTGACTGTATTGATCGCTCTCTAAGCACAACCGATTCCCTTCTCGCACTTGACAATCTAACCCATCAGATTACACTTAGTTTACCTATGAATTCCGCAAAACACACCCGTAATTCTAAAAGCTCTACGAAAGCCAACCATACAAAGTTCCCTAAAGCGGACGCATTTTTACTTGATTTACTAGGGGCATCATCACCTTCTGGCTACGAATTTGAAGCCCAGCGAGTCATTGAAAGCTATATTAAGCCGGTTGCAGATGAGCTCAAAACAGATGCCTTGGGTAACAGGCTAGCAACCATCAACGGCAAGGGTAATCCACGCGTTGTATTGATGGGACACATGGATGAAATTGGTTTTATCATCCGTTATATCAACAAAGAAGGGTTTTTGTTTTTTGATACCATCGGAGGGCATGATGTTGGTCTAATATCCGGACGAAAAGTGCGCATTTTAACCAAAAATGGCTATGTTGATGGAATAACAGGTCGCCGTGCCATTCACTTATTAACCGCAGAAGAACGTAAGCAATTGCCGAAATTATCCAGCATATGGATTGATATTGGAGCGCATTCGAAAGAAGAAGCTCTGAAGCGTGTATCGATTGGAGATGCCATTGTTTATAACAATGAACCCTTTATCATGGGCGGTGAATTTTTATGCGCTCGCGGCATTGATGACCGTGGCGGTACGTACGTGGTTCAAGAAGTTTTAAGACGGCTATCGAAAGAAAAGAAGTTGGCGGCTTCCGTAACGGCAGTATCGACCACTCAAGAAGAGGTTGGAACGCGCGGAGCTATTACCGCTGCTTACGCAACCGATGCTGATGTAGGTATTGCGGTGGATGTAGGACATGCGACGGATTTTCCTGATGGCGACAGTAACCGTTTAGGTGAATTCAAACTAGGGGCAGGGCCGATTATTGCTCGCGGTCCCAACATTTGTCCATTGGTATTTGATCGCTTAGAAGCGTGTGCCAAAGCCTTAAAGATTCCTTATCAGATTGAGGCTGAATCAGGTCCAACCGGTACCGATGCGCGGTCGATTCAAATGGCACGCGCAGGTGTTGCAACCGGATTGGTCAGCATTCCCTTGCGCTACATGCATACCCCGCATGAGTTAACAAGTTTGAAGGATATTGAATGGACCGTACAGCTTTTGACGGCGTATATAAAATCCTTAAAAGCAAGCGATCGATTCGTTTGGTAACTGTTAAAACCTCATGTTAAGCGCGATTCAAAAGTTTCTGGAACGTAACCGCCGGTGGTTGTTCGTATTCCTATTGATTGTGATTATAGTTCCCTTCGTATTTACCATCGGCAACGCTCCAGGATTAAGCGGTGGGCACAAAACAAAAAGCCTTAAGGTGTTCGGTTACGATTTGAGCGACCGTAAGGACTTGCAAGAGCAGGCAGTGCGTAGCATGCAAAGCCTGATTTTACAAGGGGAGTCAGACGATAGAGCCTGGCAGGCTGCTACATCGGGGTACCTCTTTTACCGCCTCTGGCTATTAAGTTTAGCGCAAAACTTGCGGCTTCCAGAACCCAATGATGAGCAACTGCAAGCGTTCATCAGAACCCGCAAACGCTTTTTGAACGAACAGGGGGAATTTCAGCCCGATTTATATAATGCATTTTTGAAGGCATGGACTATGCCGTTCTTGCTCAAATCGCTCATGATTGAGGATTATCAATGCGAGCAACTGCAATCCGCCTTAGAGGGCGTAGGAAGTCTGTTGCCGGGAGAAGCAGAACAGGCCTATCGTACCCTCAAAACCACTTATGATCTAGATTATTGGGTCGTTGAAAACAAAGAGCAAGTACCCGAAGCTGTCCGTGACGCAGACCTACAAGCCTATTTTCAAAAGCATTCAGAAGCCTTTCGAGTACCTCAAAAAGCAGATGTAACACTATTGGTGTTTAACAACCACCACTATCGTTCGCAATTGCCTACGCCATCGGATGCAGCCTTAACAACCTATTTTAATCAACACAGCGAAGCATTTAAGGTGAATGGCGCGCTACCTGATTTTTCATCGATTAAAAGCAAGGTTAAAGCCGCCTGGGAAACCGAACAACTCAAGCAATTAGCAGGCGCTGCCGCTAATCAATTAGCCACCCAAGTCTATGAACAATCGCTTACCTTAGGAAGCGCTGAGTGGAAGCAATTGATCCAAAGTTATGGGGTTCAATGCATGGCTATTCCGCCTTACGCTCAAACGGATAATCCTCAAAGTTCACAGGTATCCAAAGAGGTTCTATCGCGTGCGTTTGATTTGAACCAAGAACATTTTTTAAGCGATCCATTCCCGTTGAACGAAGGAGTCGGTTTGTTAGTTTTGAACAAATTTATTCCTTCTTATATCCCTGATTTATCCTCCGTTCGACCCTCGGTGTTAGCAGCTATCAAAAAGGATAAAAAACAGGAGCTATTTGCCCAAAAAATCATTCAAATTAAACATCTACTCACCACAAAGGCCCAAGCAAACAGTATGCATTTGGAGTCCATTGTGTTATCGATGGAGCATATGAATTTCCAATCCTTATCCAAGGTATTAACCCGTGACGGATTACTGGAGCTTCTCAACGACCTAGGGCGTTTCAAAAACAATCAATGGTTCGGGGCATATACCGGCATAGGAGATTCCGTTGTGTTTTTCTTCTGTAAAAACAAAATAGTACCTCAAAATTTTGTAAAAAGCGCTGAATTTAAGGCCTTTTCAAGCCGTTTATTGGCTGAACGCAAGCAGGTACAAAGCCAAGCTGTTGCGCAGGAATTGATTGCAGCAGAAATTAACTAGCCTATCCTTTTGACCAATGGAAGGGCGCACGCATTGGATTTTCGACGGTTACAATGTCATGCATGCGCTCAAGAAAATCCCCAAGGAGCTATCGTTCGAATTAGCTCGAGAGCATTTCATTGCGTGGCTTAGCCCATTTGCAGCAGACGGGAAGCAAGTAACCGTGGTGTTTGATGCCCATCTACCGTCTGGAACGCCCGATGGTGTTCATCGTATACGCGTATTATTCAGTACTCCCGGTGTTAATGCCGATGGCCTTATCCTCAATTTGGTACGCCAAGCCGCTCGATCCCACACATCCTTAACGGTTGTAACCAATGATTTACTCCTAAGAGATACGCTTTTTAACTACCCCTGCTGCGTGATATCTGCCGAATCCTTTTTAAATGAATGGAGGCAAGTATCCTCCGTATCTCATCCGTCAATATCGCCCAAAGCCAAGCGCTTTTATCGCCCGTTTAAAGATTTATAAAAAGCCCATATCTCAAATCCCCAATATGAGCACGCGATATTGATATCAGTACTTATAAAACGTGCTAATAATCTACCCTCTTGTAGTTATAGGGTTACCGATCAATTCTTTAAAGCCATTAGGTTATATCAAAACCTCGCACCCCAACGCTCAACCATTGATAACCGTAATAGGTAATAATTACTTATTATTTTTCTCAATCCAAGCGATACAGGCATCTCCGACTGTGGTGGGTGATAAATCCTGCATCGTAAGATTGGTAGATTGAACACAATAGGTAGCACCATTAAAGAATGGACCGCCCCATTGAGGATCCGTTGGGCCAAACAACACAAAGGTTGGAACTCCTAAAAAGTTGCTGATATGCGCGCCACCGGAATCATTACCAATCACGAAATCGCAGGATAAAAGCGTTTGTTCTAAGGTTTCGAAGGTCGTACTGCCCGTTAAATCCTGAACCCGTCCTAATGAGCCAACGGCTTGCATAATGGACTGCCCCATCGCACGCTCATTTTCCATTCCCAACAACACACACTGGGCATTAGGATAATGCTTTAATAAGCGCTCAATCAGGGATTGCCAATGAGCAATAGGCCAACGTTTTTCATGCGTATTGGCCGAACCATAAAAACACGCAAAGCGGTTAATCGCACCTAATTTTTTCGCAGGATAATACGGTTCGTTGGCAAGCGGTACCGTTAACCCAAAATGATGCATAAATCGGTACCATAAGCGCGTTTGGTGTTCGCCTGGAGTTGGACAACCAGGATAAGTATGAGTCAATAGCCAACGACTGTGATTTTTTTGCAATCCGAAGCGTTGAAAGGCACCCGAACAAAAAGCTTCAATATCGCTGCGCATTGAGTTGGTAAAGTTGATCCAAACATCAGGGTAGGTTGAACGGATATGAAGGAAACATTTCCAATACTCAAAACCTTCCTTTTGAGGCAAGCAATGGATTGCATCAAAAGGGAAATAGCGCTGGATAAAGGGTGCCAATGAGGGTTTCACCACCGCATGGAGATAAAAATCCGGACGCGCCTTACGCAAAGCAGTCAAAATCGGATACGTCATAACGCAATCCCCCAGCCAATTGGGCAGACGAACCCATACAGGAATCCTTCGAGGCAACTGATCCCATTTGAAATAACGGAGCGTTTCAGGCAAACAATTGCGTTTTTGGTTGATTTGGAAGCGGTATTCGGGTTTACACTGGGTTTTCCAACGACGATGCAACCAAAGCCAATTTTCGTAAAATTCCGGCTCGGTATGCAGTTTATGTTCCAACCAACGGTTAGCATTCAGTAAGCAAGACAAAGGAGCTTCCGACGGAACCAATTCTTCAATACATAAGTGCGCATGCAAAAAACCGGTGCGTTTGGGATAAACCATCAAGGTGTCTGCATGGAATTTATGCACCAGCAAATCCGGTAGGGGCGTGCTGGACGCCAATCGTTCGCAAAAGGTCGTTAAACAGCCTGCATCGCCTGCGGATTGGTCAAAGAAGATACAAACCGCCCCGTTTCTGTCCAATACGGCTTCTAAGGGCACAACCCCTTCTTTGCGGTTAACCAGATGGATACCCAATCGCTCGCGTAAGGCTTGCATGGCCTTGGTTAATGCTTTATGGCGAAACGAACGGTAGAACAGCACCGTTTCCGGAAACTCCTTTGAGCCGCATGGCATGTACAGCATGGTTTCCATTAAATTTAAATGCGGCAGTAGTACAATGGTCGGATGAGGGTTATTGTTCCGGTTTTCAATTGCCCTAACCAAATTTTGTGAAAGGGTAATATGGCGTTTAATTTGTGTTTCAGACCACCCGGAAGCTGCAAAGAAAAGCCATGCGGTTTCTACCCATCGACCACAGTTAATCTTGGCTATATGACGGTACCATTGATCACTTTTACCAGGGAAAACAATGGATAAATTTTGCAGCAGAATGCGTCGTCTGTTCCCTAAGGTATGATAAACAACCCAACCTAAAAACCGACAAATTTTGTTGCCTATGGTTTCTGGTATTCGGTTAAGGACACAACCAATTCCTAGGATAAGCCATTTCATGCTTCAGGAGCCATTAAGTTATCACGATAATCAACCTGTCCCCCCAACGCTTTAATGTCGTTTAAGCATGCTTGTTGCTCACGACGTTCTGCTTTAGAGAGATGGTCAATAAACAAAACTCCATTTAAATGGTCGCATTCATGTTGAATGCATCGAGCCAACAGATCATTACAACGAAGTGTATGAAGCTGCTCTTCCAGATCCTGATAATCGAGGCTAATTTCAAAAAAACGTTTAACGGTACCTCGTGCGTTGGGCAAGGACAAGCATCCCTCTTCTTTTGCGTCTTGAATATCGCTTAACGGAGTATAGCTAGGATTTACCAACACAAGCGGTTGAATTAACGTTAAGGGAACCGTACGATCATCCAAAGTTACGGGATCGTTATTATCCTTCTGTTGCAAATCAATAACAATTAGCTGTATCAATTCTCCTGCTTGAGGAGCAGCCAATCCAATTCCGTTAGCGATATACATTTTACGCAACATCTCTTTAGCCTTATTAGCTAATGACGAATTAAACTGGGTAACCTTCTGCGCTTGTTTTCGCAAAATAGGATTCCCATAGGTACAAATAACGGCTGAATTTGAATCAATGTTCATAATGGATGTGCATCATCAGCGGCAAACGCGGAAACTTCCTTCGCAACGGGTTGAAGGGTCTGCAACAACGGGGTCTCATCCAAGGTTCCCGTGTTAACAATTTCGTACACATATTGCCCATCCAACGTTTCATACTTTTGAAGCATGGAAGCCAATAGCTCTAATTCTTTTTGATGTTCCTTCAAAATCTGGGCAGCCCGTTGATATTGCTCTTGAATGATCTTAGCAATTTGACGATCAATTTGCTGCGCTGTTTGTTCGCTGTAATTGGCATGGCTCACCTCAGTGGCTATAAATGTATAATCAGGCTTAATTTCGAAGCATACAGGGCCTAATTCGCTCATTCCCCAATCGCATACCATATGACGCGCTAACGCGGTTGCATTTTGAATATCCGATGAAGCACCACTGCTTGGCTCTTGAAATATCAATTCTTCAGCAATACGCCCACCCATAGCACAACAGATTTGTCCTAACAGGTAGGTTTTGGAATAATTTAACATGTCTTTTGCAGGTAACATCATGGTACTTCCCAAGCTACGGCCACGAGGAACAATGGTTACCTTGTGAACCGGCATTAAGTGGGTTGTATCAACAATCGCTTGCACAATCGCATGACCCGCTTCATGAAAGGCCGTTAGTTTCTTATCCTTATCATCCATCAACTTTTTACGTTCACGGCCAAAGGAAATCTTATCGCGCGCCTCGCTTAAATCGCTCAGTTCCACCGATTTATGATCCCGACGGGTCGCCAACAAAGCAGCTTCATTCAACAAATTAGCCAAATCCGCACCTGAATAACCCGAGGTATTACGCGCAACAATCTTTAAATCAACCGTGGGGTGTAACTTAATCTTTTGGGCATGTACCTCCAAAATAGATTGGCGACCGTTTATATCCGGTAAATCCAACACAATTTGGCGATCGAAGCGTCCGGGACGCAACAAGGCATTATCCAAAACATCCGGTCGATTGGTAGCAGCTACAATAATAATGCCATCGCGCGATTCAAAC
>DGGR01000009.1 GCA_002392285.1 Verrucomicrobia bacterium UBA3869 | reverse complement strand
GCGGTTACCTGTGTGTCAACGATTGCTTCGGTTATTTACCTCAACGCGATACGCTATGCCCTCATTGCGGCGCTTTTTTTACCGGGGTTCCTAATGTAAATGCTTTAACGCCTCAAAAGGTAAGCGATACATTAGGTGCGTTAGGAGTTAAGCGTATTTTTTGTAAACAAACCACCATGCACGTAGAGGGTCAATCGTTCCTATCGTGGCAATTAGTTAAATGGCATAATGTTCTTAAATACCACCATCAGGATAACTTTTCCTGGATCGGTCAAAAGGTATAAACCTACGACCCTTGTTATAAGTCCCTGTAGTTCAAAAACCTGGTCATTGCTTGCGTAATAAGCCAAAAAAGCTTATACTTAAGCAATGGATTTACTGCATTGGAAAAAACAATTTCTCAACTTAAACCTGGGGGTTTCTAAGATTACCATTGCGGATGCTTTGCACCCCAACTGCATTCAAAAAAAACAATATCAAAATAGCGACAATTCGCCCGATGAACGGTTAAACCGCATTTTAAAAGTTCAAAAGTTAGGGAATGAGGTAAATGAAGCGCTCAAGCCGAATATGGTGTTTTTTGAGCAATTATCGCCCATTCAATATCAAGATCATTTGGCGAATTTAATTAAAATCCTGCAAGGGCTCAGGCAAAAAGAAAAACGTCAAAGCATTCGGTTGATTTATCAAGACGCCATCCGTGTGTTACAATCTGAATCACTTTCCTCCAACCTGCTGGAAGAGTTTCGGATTATGCTATTGCAAGGATAAAAGCCGTGAATGAGCGCATTGTATTGCTAACCGCTCATTCAAGCAGTTATAAAAACGGAATTTTTTTCCCTTTTATTGCAGGGACCCTATCATCTTTGCCCAATGAATCGATTGCATTCCTTCAATCACTCTCGATTCCTATCCAAAATTATACGTTACGCACCGCCAAACCGACCGATGCACCTTCTATCTATCCGTTGCTTTATGCGTACGGAGATGCTTCCAATAACTATGGCGATTTAGAACAAATCAAAGCCACCTCTCAGACGCATAACACCCTAGCGCATTGGTCAATACTCAGCGGTATCATTACATTCTTGTTGATGGATCAGGATACCCCCATTGGTTTCCTGTTTATGGAGCTCTATCATCCTCAAGATCTACCGAAGCTCTTTAAACAATACGTATTCCCTCGATGGGATGCTTTTTTTAACACCTCACTGTCGTGCGATTTAACGACCGATTTAAGCGTTCACTTGCATCGTCATTTTCTTCCAGCCGCTTTTGCCGCTTTCTGTGATGCCCATCACCTAAAAGCCGATTCAGAAGCATTGTTAGCATACATCGAACAATCGTTACGCACCCTAACATACGTTCAGGAGCACATCAAGCCCCATCAATGGATTGCAAACATGGCTTATGGCCTATTACCCGATTATCAACGCAAAGGGTTAATGTCGGCCATCCTACGCTCGCTCGAAATCATTGCGCTGCGTCTATCCATTGTTTACTTATTTTCGGATCGAGTTGCCTGCGATAATGTTGCGTCTATCGCCCTGTTAAAACGCAATGGTTTTACTGAAGGCGGGATGTTCACCGCTTATTACGGTTCTGCTTATACCACCCATTTACATCCCAAAGGAAATTTTTCTGAGCCATGCGTTTCCTTTTATAAAACGCTCAATCCTTAACGGTTAAGACCTCAGGTGACGTTGGCGCTGTGCTTCATAAAGGCATAAAGTACCCGCAACCGATGCATTTAACGAATCTGCTGATTGTCCATACATAGGAATTAGCATAGGGGTCGCTCGTTCAAACCAAATCGGCTGCAGCCCTGAAGCTTCATTACCGATACAAATTACCGAGCCTTGGGTAAAATCGCAGTCCCAATAAGTACGTTGCGCATGAGGAGTTGCAGCCCATAACGCTAAAGGCGTAGCGTGCAACCTTGTAAGCAATTCATCGGTCGATTGACAATAAGCAGGTACTTGAAATACGGCTCCTTGAGAGGCTCGAATCACATGCGGATTAAACAAATCCACGCATGGATCCGCAACCAACACAGCATCCACCGCTGTCGCTTCTGCTGACCGCATAAGAGCACCTAAATTGCCAGGTTTTTCCAATCGCTCGACCAACAAATACAATCCGTTGAGTTTAGGAACCCATGTGTCCACCGTGCTAATTTTTAGCTGCGCCACCCCCAAGAACCCATCCGGATGTTCCCGCACGCTAAGCGTTTGAAACAAATCATCCGGCAATATATAGGAGGTAAGTTTTTCAGGCAAGGCACCCAACCACCCTGCGGTTGTTGAATGCGCACTGGCTGTTTCGCTCAAAATCACCTCAATGAGGTCAATCTTGGCCTTTAAGGCACGGGATAGTTCCCGAAACCCTTCAATTAAGAATAAGCCGGATTTTTTGCGTTCACGGGAGCGCAACAAGTGTATCCATGACTTATAATGCGCATTGGATCGACTCGTAATACGATTCATGGGTTCTGTTACATACCGCCAGAGCCTAAAAAGCTCCTGCGCGAGCCACCTGCCCATAGCACCATTGCGGTTCAACCGTTATGGCTGGATGCAGCCATTGAAGCCAATCATTCATAATTTCCAACGCTTCGTATTGAAACAAATCAAAGCTTGGCTTTGCGTTCGGCTTCTTTTTAGGTGCCCTATGTGACAAGGATAACGGCCAATAAATGGGGCTGTAGGTCTTTAACAGTGTTTGCTCTTCATCCGAAAAAGCCTGACGTACCCTCCGCTCTTCGTTGATCGCCTGAATCCGTTCCGATAAGTTGATAGAATAGGTTTTTTTTGCTACCTGCTTGCGGTTGAATTGCAGCTGACGGGCATACCAATCATACGCAGGATGTGATAAAACGCGCTTTTGTTCCCGTTGCAACAATACCTGACGCCCTTCGTTCGAAAGCAAGCAACAAGAGGGATCTTGGATAGGTAACGAAGGCATGGAATTGATCACATCCCAAGGCAATGCATGCGGACAATCCGCTTCGCCAATCGGTTGGTCATCCCAAATAGAAGGCAATATCATATCAGGCGTAATCCCCCGTTGTTGGATAGAAGAACCATCCGGTAAGTACCATTTTTGGATGGTTACATTGGCGGCACCCAAACGGGTATTGGGCGAAGATACCGGCAACGCTTTGTTGAGTTCAATAAAGGCCTGCACCGTTCCTTTCCCATGGGTCGAACGATCTCCAAAAATTAAAGCACGATGGGTCACCTGTAACGCCCCGGATACAATTTCAGCTGCTGACGCGCTAAAACGCGATGTAACAATTAACAGAGGGCCTTCCCAAACACAATGGTTGGCATCGGCACACAAGGGAACGCATTCATCCCGCCGCTTAATTTGGACCACCGGACAATTTTTTAAAAATAAGCCGGATAGGTTAACCGCTTCGGTTAATAATCCTCCTCCATTGCGGCGCATATCTAAAATCAACCCTTCCACCGAGAATTGCTTTAAACGCTCAATCAAGGTTTTTACATCATTGGAAATGGTATGCCCTGTTGTACTCCCACTTTCTTCGCCATAAAACGCTGGTACATCGATCCATCCGATACAATGCAACCGTTGGTTGGCATCGGGAATCCAAAACACTTTTGCCGAAGCCAAACGATCTTCTAGTTTTACTTCCTCTCGGATCAACTCAACAACCGAACAACCCGCGTTATTGTCAGACTGAATACGCAAACGCACCATGGTACCCTTACCGCCGCGTATGAGTTTTACAGCATGCCGTAAACGCATACCCTGGATATTCACAAACTCCTGATCGCCTTGAGCAACTGCTAAAATCTTATCTCCTACACGCAATTGACCATTCCGTTCAGCCGGCCCCCCTGCCATAATTTCTTGTATGATACAGGTACCATTATCATCTTTGAGTACCGCCCCAATGCCACACAGCGAATTTTTCAACTCAATCGAAAATTCATCCATTGAATCAGCTGAAAAAAAGCTCGTGTGAGCATCGAAGAACTGCGCAACCGTATTGCAAAACAGCTCTTGAACATCCATCGGCTCAATCAGCTGTACCCATTTGTTGTAATCCAAATAACGCTTTTTGATGGTATCAATCGCCGTATTTAAGCGCTTCATAGCCTGCTGCTCGGTTACCACTCGAGAGACCTTTTCGTCATCCGATGGACTTGTTATATCCGATTGATTATGCTTCTCGGATGACGAATCCAACAAAAGCTCATTGATCAATTCATGCGTTAAACGCTGCTCCCATAAGCTATCTAATTCCTGACGATTAGCACAAAAACTGGCTTTCTTACGATCCACCAAAAAACTGCCTGTCCCCTTGAAGTCAAAGGGCTGATCTAAACGCTCTTGTATCCACGCAACGCGTTCTGCAAAGCGCTGACGGTACTGGTTAATCAATGCGAAACCGGGATCCATATCCCCATAAGCCTTTAAGTGTTGTCCTACATGGGATGCATGGTTTTCGATAAACCGATCGACATCTAATTGCGTAAAAAACATCTTAGTCGGGTCTACCAAATCCAAATATTCTTTCAAAATTGCCTCATCCGGAAAGTTACTTATGGACTTATTTTGGACATGCATGAAATCCACAACCCGGAAGAACAGTAAGGCTTCCATCCGCATCATCATGGTCGAGTCTAACGGAGTTACGTTTTCGAGCTTAAGTTTATGGGATGGACAAGCAGTCGAAGCGCTTTGGCTTGTAGCGGCATTTAAAACAGGACTGAGGCAGAAATAACCGATGATCCCCAGTATGAACACTTTTTCTCTAATTCCACTGTTCCTCATACTTAATTTATACGTCAAATTGCAGGGGGTTGGCTACTCAATTCCTTTATGATGATCTTTATTTGTTAGAATGATCCTGGTTACGATCCACCGAATAAATCGTTGAAGGGTGGACCGAATAGCGGATAGTTTTGGGTTGAAAACGTCCGAAGTTAAACATCAGCCAACCTGCTAATATACCCCCTAAATGAGCCGAATGCGCAATGGAGGTTAGGTCGTGCAATTCATACACTAGACCATTGAAGACCTCAAAGGCAAGGATACCGATTAAAATCCACCGCGCTTGCAATTGAATCGGGCAGATAAAGAACAAGAGCATCGATAGCGTCTTTTGCGGATAAGCTAAACACGCATAGGTCAATAACGCCAAACATCCCGCCGAAATACCCTGGAGAATATGATAGCCCCTGCCCACATGCACTATCCACCAAACGACTCCTCCAAGAACAATTCCTAAACCATAGACTACTAGAAAACGTTTGATCGATAACGTATTTGCAAGTAAAAACCGAGCAAGGCTATAAAACAACCACAGGTTCACTCCTATATGCAAAATACTTGCGTGTAAAAACGAATAGGTAACCAAGCGCCAAATTTCCAATAGACTGCCGCTGTGGTTCGGCAAACACAACCAAGCTTCCAACCACGGAGCTCCAAACCAAACCGTTACGCTTTCCGATAAAACAAACAATGCAAGGTAGATCCACATTAACCGACGCATTAAGGTCAACGGAGATCGAATAGAATGCATCAAATGAATATCCATAGAGTTGGGTTTAAATCAAAATGCTAGAAACGCAAGTTAAAGTCCCACCTATAATAAAATATTGCAATCACCCTGTTTAATCGATCCAATAATAATCATGGCAAAACTATTTGAATATATCTGGACGGATGCCGACCAAAAAGATTGGTGGGAATCAGCATTTAGAGTGAATCTTCCAGGTCATGCTACCTCGCATTACTACCATATCAAGATTGCGAAAACCCTTAAACGAAAGCTTCCATTGAAAGGGAAGTTTCTGGAATATGGCTGTGGGACAGGGGA
>DGGR01000037.1 GCA_002392285.1 Verrucomicrobia bacterium UBA3869 | reverse complement strand
AAATGCATTTATCGCTTCCTAACTATGAAAATCGTTACCCCTAATAGGCAAGCTATTAAAGGTGCTATGAGATAATATAGGGTGTAATAAGGAAATAGTTGTGGATTGAGGGAAATACTGATTTCATTTGTGCTTTCTTCTGGAATCGATAGGGGTGGGGTATCGCTAAAATAGTGGCCAATGCGCTGTAAAAACAAAGCATTGTTTAAATAATTGATGTATTGGTTGCTAAGCCAATCAGCACAACCGAGCACAATTACTTTCCCTTGGCGAGCCACCGCGGAGCTTACCTCATTCGACCCATAACCGATAACGGTACGTTGAGACGGTTGCGTTTGACCGTTCGGTAATTGCTTGTTCGGGTTCGTTCGATAAATAAAAGCCTGCAGTTGTGGATGATCATCAGTTGGGCTTAGCGGTAGGGTGGTTCCAAATAACAATCGACTTTTAGCATCAATGAGCGGTTGGGTTAATGGATGATGGACGAATTCATGTTCTCCCAAAATGGCTTGTTGTTCGTTTAACAAAGACGGTTCGCAGCGGATATGGAACATGGCTAATAAAGCCTGTAGGGTATTCGCAGGTGATAGGCAGATGCATACACTTTTTTGCCGTTGAATAAATTGCTGAATGGCCGTGATTTCGTTAGGTAATAGGGCTTGTTGAGGACCAAAAATGAGCAATAAATCGATGGTGTTGGGGATGCCGGTCTCGCAGGTGTTTGCAAATTGAATGTCGTAATTCATTTGTTTCAGCAATTGACAAGCAACGGATCCTCCGGTTAACGGATGTGTCGATTGCCCATCGATTTCTTGGTGTCCCACAAGCCACAGCGCTTTTTGCTTGGGGGTCAATAATGTCTGTATGCTGTTAAGAATGACAGGAGCTAGGGGTAAAAGGTAGCCTTGCTTGTAAAATGTATTGATTGGTAAGAATTGCGCTCGTTGATGAGTGATCAATAGGATTCCAGCTTCCGTAGCGCAATGATATTGTTCCTTTAACTGGCGAATGATTTGTTTATCCCATAGGGTGTGCAACACTTTACAAGATAGCTGTTCTTTAAGAACCGATTTTAATTGGGATGCGAATGCACGAAATGCGACTCGAAACGCTTCTGTTGGTTGAGTCAGGTCGGTAAATAAATAAAGCTCAACGGGTTCATTAAGGTTATTTAAAACCGTGTTGGCTTTTGATCTTAATGGCTGCTGTACGTTGAAGCGGATGTGAACCTGTTGAGCATGGGGAATTAATGTTAAGCACCCAACGATTAACAATAGAAGTAATGCAACTTGCGCTAGGGTATGGATGCGCCGTTGCCGATTAAATACTTTAAAATCATCTAAATCGTGTTTCATGAGATCTTACGATTGATGGTTACAATGCTTAGAATTACAATGATGCTCCCGACGAGTGTATAGAACAGAATGGGAGGTAAATCGATAAACCAATTACAAACATTGAGGATGATGGGATTAAAATTGAAATACAATTCTCCCTTAAAGGGTAAAAAGTGAAAAACTCCCATGAACTTAATCCCTAGTAATGCGATCCACAAGCAACCAATGCTCGTTAATAATGCCGTGCTGCTTTTGTGACAGAGGGTGTTGATGAAGGTTACGATGGCAACCCACAGGAAGTTGTTGAAACAGATGAATAGCAAGGAGCCGAAGATGGCAATCCCTGGTATTTCCAGAGAGCTTAAGAAGATATATTTAAACAGTAAGGTAATACCTATGTATACAATCCATAGGAGCGTATAGATACTGTAAAGGCAGAGAAATTTACCGCAGATCAAGGTACATGCGTTAATGTTGGTCGCAAATAAGCGTTCTAAGGTGCTGGTCGAGTTGAAACCGTGCCATAGATACACTCCCCATAAGGGTAAAATCCATACTGTTAGATACAAAAAAGGTTGAATGCTCATCGGCATATAAGCTAGCGAAGTTACATGCATTTGAGTTATCCATAAACCTGAAATAAATTTATATCCGCTTAATAAAAAGAAGAAAGCGATGATAAAATAAGTATAGGGTTTCCGTATGAGGAAGTGCCATTCTTGAAGAAATAAAATCCAACAAGCTTTCATGATTTCCAGGGAAATTGAGTCATTTTAAAGAATAAATGATTGAGGTTTGGGGGTACCTCAGAAAACTGCTGTACTTTGTAGCCATTAGTTAATAGCCAAGCGATCAATTCGGATTCAAAATGTGAGTCGGCATTTGCGTATTCAAAAGTGCACTCTGTTGCGTCTTCATGCAAAACAACTGAATCACATTGTATACCGAACGGAGAAGCATTCAATACGCTTTTTATCGCATCTATAGCATGCAGCATTTTTAGTTGGTAACGTTTATTGGGGAATGTTTTTGCGTAAAGCGATTGGAAGGTACCATCTCCTACCAATTGCCCCTGATGCACGATCAGCAGATGATTACAAATCGATTCAATTTCCGGCAAAATATGCGTTGCCATGATAACGGTTGAACGGCTACTGATTCGTTGGATGATCAGGCGAAAATTTTCAACTTGTTGAGGGTCTAATCCAACCGAAGGTTCATCTAAAATAACCAACTGCGGGTCATTTAAAATAGCATCTGCAATACCTACTCGCTGTTTGGTCCCGTGCGATAGGGTGCCAATTAACTTTTGTGTTGCTGTCCGATGCAAATCACAAATTTCCATTACCTCTTGTACTGTTTTCTTTACATTTTTGACTTGTTTTAAGCATGCTTGTGCTTGCAGAAACTCTTCTACTCGCATGGCATTCGGTAGGGTGTAATGTTCCGGCATGTAGCCAATCATGGATTTTAACGAATCTCTGTGGGTTGTTAACGGTAGGTGATTGATGTATATTTTCCCTTCAGATGCAGGAATAATACCACATAAAATACGAAATAGAGTGCTTTTCCCAGCGCCATTGGGACCTAATACCCCAACGATTTCATTAGGGCTTATTTTAAAATTAAGGTTGTACAGAGCATTGTTTTTTCCGTAAAACTTGCTTAAATGTTCAATGGATACTTCTGCTGACACATTCTTTTTTAAAAAATTTTCATGCCTGGGCGCAAGATTATATTGAAAGCATGACCGTAAAATATTGTATTTAAACTAACCTGATTGTTTTTTGATTTTATGGCATACGATTTAGAGTTAGCGAAGAAATTAACGATCATCACACCGTTATATGGGCGTTATGAAATGACGTTAAGGCATTTGCTCTATCTTGAGGCCGTACGGTGCCCTTTTAAGGTATATATTACCGATGGCAGTTTTGATGATAAAAATTTAGAAATTATTGAAGCCAATAAGCATCGTTTCCCTCATGTGGATTACGAATATCATCGCTATCCAGCAGGAGCAGGTTTGCTAGAGTTATTTAAGCGGATGGCAGATACTCTAGCTAAAATCACTACTCCGTATGTTATCCGTTATGACAATGATGATTTCTTAGATATGGATGTCGTATTACAATGCGTAGCCTTTTTAGAGCAAGATTCAAAGCATGAATACATCGCTTGTATGGGACAAATCCATCCTTTTACTACCTATAAAAATAAGTGCTTCGGTAGACTAAAAAGTCTATGGCATTGGTCTTTTAATCGACAGTACGAATCTGATTCGCTTGAAGAACGGTTACGAGGAAGTGATGATGAATATGAAATTAGTGTAGCACGCTTATCTGTAATGCAGGCTGCTTATGGAGAGTGTGTAAAACATGGGTATTATCTAAATCGTTTTTTAGGTTTATATCCAAGTACATTAGGGAAAACCAAGATTTTACCTTCAGCTTATAATTATAAGCAAATAGGGCATACTATATGGCAATGCGTTACCGAAGATAACAACCGTATAACCCAAATTTTAACCACCGATGAAATTGCTGAAACTCAACGCGAGATAGGAGCGGTGATCGAAAGTATAGGGTTAACGGGAGAACGAGCAGAAACGTTAAAAAAGCAACTGATCTTAGATTGGTGGGGGATGCAAGATCCTAAAACCTTACATCAATTTGTAGAATTTTTATTTTATCTTGATACCAGTTATTTCCGAAAAGTTTTGAAACTCTATAATTGGTTTACCGTTTCGTGGTTACGCCGATTACCTGCTACTATCCGCTATCTGTATTTCAACAACTCTAAAACTTTGCAGGTCATTAAGCAGGTTCTGCAACAAGGGCGGGAATTGACAGAAAAACCATAAAATGGTTGTTGGCATGAACTACGATTTAGAATTAGCGAAAAAGTTAACAATTCTAACATCGATCTATGGTCGTGTCGAGCTGACGTTAAGGCATTTGCTCTATCTAGAAGCCGTACGATGTCCCTTTAAGGTGTACCTCGCGGATGGCAGTTTAGATGACCAAAATTTAAAGATTATTGAGGCCAACAAGCATCGTTTCTCTCATGTAGCTTACGAATATCATCGCTACCAACCCGGTGCTGGGTTGGCTAACTTTTATAAAAAAATGGCTGATGCATCGGGGCGCATTACCACTCCGTATGTTTTGTGGTACGATGAAGATGATTTTTTCGATATCGAAGCTATCCTGCAATGTATTGCGTTTCTCGAACAAGACGCTAAGCAAGAATATATTGGATGCATGGGGCAAATTATTGGGTTTATGACACACCATGATGAGCCTTTTCAACCCATTGTGTCCGGATGTCGATTTGCACAAGACCCCAAATATGAATTAGATTCAATTTACGACCGCATCACTGGAAGATTACCGGATGATCATTGTATGCATAGCGTTTTGCGTACAAACTATTTACAGGAGATATTCCAACTTGAAGTAGCGCTTAACTGTAATAACTTTTTATTGAATAATTACATTGAGCAAAGTTATTTGCCAGCATGTGGGAAAATTAAACGCTTACCTCAAGATTACTTTTATAAACAAGTAGGGGGTCAATCGTGGTTTGGGGGTTATGAATTTATTTTGGAAGTGTTTTTGGCGAATCCTGCTTACGACGCGTTTCATCGCTATGCTCAAATTTTAGCCAAAATGGTATGCGATCAAATGCCTGAGTTAGAACCGGAAGCGATCGCAAAGGATTTAATCAAAGCTTACATTGATTTTAATAACCCCAAGACATTAAGAGCGTTTTTGAAGCGCCAATTTGATTTGGGGACTGCATATTGGGCAAACCTATCTAAATTCCTTCATCGTTACCATTTGTTGGCATTTAAACAGTTATGGCGTTTCCCACGGACGCTACGCGTGATTCATTTTAACCCAAACAAAACCTTAAGCATTATTAAGCAGGTGTTGAATACAAAAGCTCATTGAAATGGATAAATGGCAACCCATAGATTAGACATAATATATATTATGCGAAATCAAAATCGGCGATATTTTATTAAAAAAATCGGATTATTAAAATGAGCTTGATAAAAAAATGAATTAATTTTACAATTTGTAACATGAGTATCTTAGACAAAAAGTTTTCGCTTGGTAGTTTCGTCAAATTTGTAGCGCTTTTAACAGTTGCTGATTGCATAGGGGTGTATGTGCTGAATCAAAAAGCCATCAGCGCACTCAAAGCAAATGCTGTTATGACCAAGAAATATGCGAACAATGATAAACAAGGTGCTTTAGATCGTAACTATGTCCAATATTGCTTATTAACTAATGATTGGGAAAATTTGTTAGATGTGAATATCAAGCGGTTAATGACATCTAATGTGCATTATGGTCGGATTAACTCGCGTATGCAGGAAATTTATCGATCCAAGAATCAAGAATTAGGGGTTGCTAATTTTGAATATGATT
>DGGR01000008.1 GCA_002392285.1 Verrucomicrobia bacterium UBA3869 | reverse complement strand
TATAAGGAAACGCCTTATAAGGAAATGACTAAAAGGATAGGTCTATTAATAGCTCTAAGCATTGCCTTAGGGATGACTTCCCCTGTTTATGGGTTGTACGTTATGGTACGATCCGGGTTTGGAGAGCTAAAGGGGGAGGATGTCGGAAGCTTCAATAAACAGCAAGGGACGTTGCCAACGTGGACTGCTACGGATTGGGGTAACCCATTTGGGCCAGACGAGGACGACCTTAATTTTGTTGCAGGTGCGACTACATTCGTGCGCAATAATACGTGTACGTCAGGACGCTTTGAGTACAAAGGTCACAAAAACCTATCGGTAGCGCTCGGGGGACGTTTTGATATCTTCGACATAGGGGCTTTAGGAATCGAAGTAGAAATCTTGGGTGCCTATGTGCGTTATGATAGCAACAACCGGGAGTTGGTTGAGATTCGCTTAGCAGGCCCTCAAGACCATTATGATGATCATATGGATCATGTAAATCTACCACGCCCCGACTTTCTTATGGTGGAATATAAAAAGGTGGAGGGTAGGAATATGGCTCATGTCATCCCGATGTATCTAAAAAATCAACGGATCGTGGGTGCACAAGCCAATATCTATTGGGAACAGTATCTTTTAGATTGGTTATCCGCTGGTATTGGTGGTGGTATCGGTGGCGCTTATGTCTGTACCAAATTCACAACGCTTGAAAAATGGGAACTATTGGATATTGTGCAAGATGGTAATGCTCACAACCACTATATTTGGTATGGCGGTAGCTATAAGCCTAATCAAAATCATAAGTACGTCCATTCCGGTTCGTTGCTCTATAACTTTACCCTGTTTGTACGTGCCGAGCAGTTTGAAACGCTGTTCGAAGTCGGTTACCGTCATATCGGCTTGCATCAGATGTTCGGCGCTAAGTTGTACGGCTATACCATCCCCAAATTGGCTAACCTCCATTCCGACCAGGTCTATATCGGCGTAGGGAGATCCTTCTAGGGGCGTTAAAATTGTGGATGCCCGCGTAAAAAGTCAACGATGGGCATTGGTCGTTCGCACGCTTTTTGAATCCTATCGATTGCCAAATAACCATCAGCGGTAGCAATCGTTAGAGCTGTGCGCTGAGCATTAACGATAAAAGTTCCGGATACACAACGGGTTGTCGCATCAGCTAAATGCGCCTGAAGCACCTTATATCGAATTCCATCTTTAAAGAAGTACGAACCTGGCCAGGGTTGAAAAGCACGAATTTGGCGCTCTAAAATAACCGCCGGTTGATTAAAATCCAACGCACCATCGGCTTTCGAAATCTTTTTGCAAAACGTTGCTTGGCTATCGACCTGCGGGATGCAATTAACCGATGGACTTAACATCGGAAGCGTTTTTGCCAACACTTCAGCACTCTTATGTGCCAATTTTTCGCCCAAAGTAATACTCGTGTCCTGAGGCTCAATCGATACCGTTTCCTGCAATAAATACGGCCCTGCATCTAATTTGGGTACCAGACGCATAAAGGTCACGCCTGTTTCCCTATCCCCATTTAACAAAGCAGTTTGGATAGGAGAAGCCCCTCGGTACTTCGGCAACAACGATACATGGAGGTTCCACGTACCCAGTGGTGGAATGGACAAAAAGCGTTGAGGCAAGATATGCCCAAAAGCCATTACCAATACTGCATCTGGCGATAAATCGCTAACCCACTGCAGGGTTGCTTCATCCATACGATCGGCAGGATAAAAAGGAACACTATGCTGCCGCGCCCATTGCCCTACTACATTCAAGCTAACAACCTGCCCACGACCCTTCGCCCGGCTCGGTTGCGTTAAAATCCCACATAAATGCACTGCCGGATTACTCTGCAAATAATCCAAGCAAGGAAAGGTTATATCCGATGAGGCACAAAAAACGATACGGGGAACAGTATCCACGTCAACCCTTAGGCTAAGTTAATTGTGGGCAACGTACGGTTCAACTCCCACAGCGCAAGCCATTGTTCAACCAAGGCCGGTAGTTGGGCCAATGGCAGTTGAGTGGCTGAATCCGACCAGGCCGATGCAGGGTCAGGATGAACCTCAACAAACAGCCCATCGGCACCCGCAGCCAAGGCTGCTTTGGATAAAGATGGCAAATAACACCGATCGCCGCCAGTTGTTTGCGTACCGCATCCTGGCAATTGTAAGCTATGAGTCGCATCGAACACTACCGGACAATGCGTTTGTTTCAAAATATCAAACGCACGCATATCAACTACTAGGTTCCCATAACCAAACGTGGTACCGCGCTCCATTAAAATCGTTTCTTTGGCATAAAAATACTGCAGTTTTTCAGCCACATAACGCATATCAAACGGAGATAAAAACTGTCCCTTTTTTACACTCACACACCGTCCCGTTTCTGCCGCTGCCCGCAACAAATCCGTTTGCCGGCATAAAAACGCAGGGATTTGCAACATATCGCATACTTTGGCAACCGATGCTGCCTGATGGGATTCGTGGATATCCGTTGTGACCGGTAAGTTATATTGGGAGCGGATATGGGACAGCAAGGCCAAACCCCGCTCCATTCCAACTCCACGGGCGCTCTTCACCTGAGTCCGGTTAGCCTTGTCAAAGGATCCCTTAAAGACGACCGTTAATTTCGATGGATACTGTTGCTGTAAGGAGGTCAATACCGATGCTACTTCTTCGCAAACCGCATCTGTTTCAAGGGCACAAGGACCCACAATCAATAGAAATTTATCGGGATGAAAGATAGACATAATTCAACCTTAACGATTCCGATCAAATGAAAGCAAACTCTATAATAAAGCTTATGAACTTGCTCTATTTTTTAACACATACGCAAAAGGTACGGCCCTTATCCCCCTTATTCCCCTTTTTTAATACAGATTGTTTTTTTATATCAAAGAATTTCGATATAACTTTAAGAGTTCTACTCAATTGTTCCGGAGTTTCATAGGTAGGAGCATGACTCTCAAATAGCATGCCCCCCCCTGGCCGCAAGTAGGTGGATATTTTTAAAAAATATTCCTCTAGGCTTTGAGTGGTATTTTGATCGTAAGTATGGTGATTTGCAAAGGATAATACCACGTCGTATAATTGCTCTTCATGAAAATCCTCAAATGTTGTACAGATAAAATGAACATTTTTTATATTAAGTTGATCGGCTACTCTTTGAGCAATTTTAATGCAATAGAGATTAATATCAAAAGCAGCAATAGATTGCGCAAACGGTGCCAATTCTAAATCTAAGAAACCTACGTTACATCCAATATCCAAGACTCTTGCTCCTTTAACAAGGCTTTGCAATCCCATGGAAGCAATCCGTGCTTCGGTGCTGCGCAAACCCGTTATGTGACAGGGCTTGCAGGATTGGTAGAAATAGGATTGGCCATACTTGTAGCTAGAATAGCTATTTTGCTCTTCTTCCAAAATCTTTTGCAAATCATAATGTAAATTCAGGAAACGCCTACAATGCCAATAATCTTTCAGACGATTTAAAATGCTTTCCTGCATATCTTGCTCCTTGGCTTGAACTAAGGCTCCAAGTAAAATCCTAGAAGCTTTTATAGGTTGCCATTTTCGATAAAGTTCTTCTGAAAGCGGGACCATTTAATAAAAATGGATAAGATGTTTTAGTAAAAAGTCAATCCTAAACTATCTTAATGCAACACCTGTAATTTCCAAATATCCTTGACGTAATCTCGGATGGTACGGTCGCTGGAAAAATAACCTAAGCGGGCGGTATTGAGCCAGGCTTTTTGGGTCCACAAACGGGACTGTTGCCAAATACGTTCGCAGGTATCTTGCATCGCGCAATAAGCCTGAAAGTCGGCCAGTACGAAGAATGGATCGCCATTCAAGAGGTTATCGCGAATCGACCGCAAAGGATATTGGCCGTTCTGCATAAAACAGTCGCTGTTCATCCAATCCAACAACTGATGCAGGGTTGGATTATCCCGATAATAATCGTACGGATGGTAACCCTTACGGCGCAATGCATCCAGTTCTTCAACGGTATGACCGAAGATAAAGATGTTATCCTTACCCACGTAATCGAGCATTTCGATATTAGCGCCATCCAACGTTCCAATGGTACACGCTCCATTGAGCCCCAATTTCATATTACCGGTGCCTGACGCCTCTTTACCTGCCGTTGAAATCTGCTCTGATAAATCCGCCGCAGGAATGATTTTACCGGCTAAGGTTACATTGTAATTAGGAACAAAAATAACCTTAAGCGCTCCTTCGATCTTTGGATCTTGATTGACCCGTTGAGCAAACACATTAATCCCATAAATCATTTCCTTAGCAAAGGCGTATCCAGGGGCTGCTTTGCCAGCGAAAATAATAACGCGCTTGAGGTCGGTCGAGCGTTTGCCGTTCAATAAATCGCTATACAGCTTGAGCGCATATAACAAGTTCAAATGCTGCCGTTTATATTCATGGATCCGTTTGATCTGGACATCGAATAAGGCCGATGGATCCACTTCGATACCACAATACGAATGGATATACTGCGCTAAATCGCGTTTGTTTGCTTGTTTGATCGCACGGTACGTATTCAAATGCTCATCGGAATCAACATACTGTTCCAACTGTTTCAGTTGCTCTAGATCCGTTAACCAACGCTCATGACCCAAGGTGCGTGTGATAAAAGTGGCCAAGCGAGGATTGATAGATTGAATCCAACGGCGTGGGGTTACCCCATTGGTTTTGTTGTTAAATTTATGGGGATACAGCTCATTAAATTCAGGGAATAATTGCTCCTTAAGCAACTGGGTGTGTAACTTTGCCACCCCGTTGACAGAAAAACTTCCCACAATCGATAGCGATGCCATACGAACGTACTGTGGATTTCCTTCTTCAATTAGGGACAACCGCTGGCGCTTATTGTTATCTCCAGGCCACTTCACAGACACCTCTTTATCCAACACCCACTGATTGATTTCGTAAATCAGCTGCAGGTGGCGCGGTAAAAGCTTCTGGATTAACGGAACGCTCCAACGCTCGAGTGCTTCGGGCAACAAGGTATGATTGGTATACGCAAACACCGATCGACATAAATCCCATGCAGATTGCCAATCCATGCCTTCTTCATCGATAAAAATGCGCATCAATTCTGGAATGGCAATGGCAGGATGGGTATCATTCAACTGAATCACCACCTTTTCCGCAAATTCGTTAAAAGAATCATGAGCGCGCTTATAACGACGGATAATGTCATGCAACGAACAGGCGGCAAAAAAGTACTCCTGCATGAGGCGCAATTTTTTTCCATTTTCAATACGGTCGTTGGGGTATAAAACCTTGGAAATGGTTTCACCGTAAGCTTTGTCTCGAACCGCTTCAATATACCCCCCCTCATTGAACACCTTGAGGTCAAAATCTTCTGACGCACGCGATTCCCACAACCGTAAATAATTAACTGTGGTCCCATGGTAACCGACAATCGGAATATCCCAAGGTACCCCCAAAATGGTTTTTGTTCCTACCCAACGTTGCCGCTGCTCACCTGTTTCGGTTTGATAAGACTCCAAATGCCCACCAATGTGCACCCTTTGCGTACGGTCAGAACGTAATAAACGCCAAGGATTGCCAAAGGTTAACCAGCTGTCCGGCAATTCTTCCTGCTTCAAGTCATGAATCGCTTGTTTAAACAGCCCAAATTCATACAAAATTCCATAACCAACTGCCGGATAATCAAGGGTTGCCAGCGAATCCATAAAACACGCCGCTAAACGCCCCAAGCCTCCATTGCCCAGCCCCATGTCGCATTCTTCATGACGGATCACATCGTAGTCTTGCCCAAAATCTTTCAGGACTTCTATGAGCGTCTCTTTAAGGTTTAAATTATCTACATTGGTATTGAGCAAGCGGCCAATCAGGTATTCCAGCGAGAAATAATACACCCGCTTTACATCCTTCTGCTTTTGAATCGCTTGGTTTTCCGTCAAATGCTGCAAAATATGCTCATTGATGGCATAACAACTCGCTAACCACCAATCGTGCTTGGTTGCAGCATGAATGGGTCGCGCAATGGTTTGATATAAATGGCGCTGAATAGACGCTTTCAAAGCTTCTTTAGAAAGAATCATAGGAGTCGAGGTTCTCCATTATTATAAAGCATAAACAGTACCTGTTCAAAAAAGTAAAAAGCTTACAGAGTATAAACAGTGCACTCACAATGCCTTTTAAGAGGGCTCAGGCAAAAAGGGAGATTAGTGATCCATAGATGAAAGGGTTTAGGCGCCTTAAGTATCCGTTAGGAATGAACACATCCGGTTTTGATAGATGCATTCCGACCAAATCTATTTGGCACAGGAAGACCGTTCTAAGAGCGGCGCTTAGTAGCGTTCCAAAGGTCAAATTGGCTTACTTTAAGCGATTTTGGCCATCCTTGAGAATCCAGCAGCTGCTTAAAATGGAATCGCTTTCATCCTGTTTGATTTGAGCGCTTCCAGCATCCAAGATATGCTGCAGGAACGCTACTACATTATTCGCAAACAGTTGTGATGCCGCCATAGGGACATTACGTTCCCAATAACCTTCACCTAAAATATAAACACCCTTGTTGGTACGCGTCGTACTACCGGGAACCAATCCTTCCGTATTTCCTCCTGCCTCAACCGCCAAATCCACCACAACGCTATTGGGTTGCATAGCGTCTAGGATGGCCTGATTGATGATAATCGGCGCTTTACGGCCAAAAACCTTTGCTGTCGTAATCACGATATCTGCACGAGCGCAGGTGGTTACCAACAATTCACGTTGGCGTTGTAATTGCTCATCCGTCAATGATTTTGCATAGCCTTGTTGCGTTGTGCCGGTCTCCCCTAAATCAATTTTGACGAATTTTGCGCCTACCGAACGCACCTGTTCTTCAACCTCTGGGCGGGTATCAAATGCCTCCACCCTAGCTCCTAAGCGTTTGGCAGTTGCAATCGCCTGCAGACCTGCTACCCCTGCTCCGATGACAAAAACGCGCGCTGGTTGTAAAGTCCCTGCGGCTGTTACGAACATCGGTACCGCTTTTTTTAAACACGCGATACCCTTGAGCACCCCAACATAACCTGCCAAATTGGATTGCGAACTAACGGCATCCATCTTTTGGGCAAATGAGGTACGGGGGATACGCTCCAAGCTAATGACATTTGTTTGTTGCTTTTGAAAGGCTGCCAACGCATCTACATAACGGAATGTATCCAAAAAGCTGATATGCCATGCTTTTGGCTGTAAACAAGCAATATCCTCTAATGGTAAAGGCAAAACCTTCACGATCACATCCGCTTGGCGCAAATTTTCCTGCCGTTGCTCTGAAGTACTTAGGTGCGCGCCTGCTTCCTGGTACGTTGCATCTATAAATCCACTTTTTTCTCCTGCCGATGCTTCAACCGTAACCGAACAGCCCAAGGCAATGAGTTTTTTAACGCTATCTGGGGTAACTGCCACACGGGTTTCAGCCTCCATCTCTTTAGGAACAAAAATGTGCATAATACTTCTTTAGTTAAGCTTAAACCATCCACCGATTCAACCTAAAATCCATTGCCTCCTTTTAAAGCCTAGAAGTCTTATTGACAAGCCTAACGTATCTCCTTTTTACTACCTCTTATGATGCTGTTTTCGGACTTCCATTTAGATCCCTTATTGCTACAAGCAATCGATGAAGTGCATTACACTCAGGCAACCAAAATTCAAGAGCAAGCCATTCCGCTCATTCTCCAAGGACATGACCTGTTAGGTATTGCTCAAACCGGAACCGGGAAAACAGCCGCCTTTGCCTTGCCCATTTTACACAACCTACTCACGAAACCATTGGCACAATCAAGTCGCTCACCCAAAGCCTTAATTTTGGTACCTACGCGCGAATTAGCTTTGCAGATAGCGGAACATTTAAAGCGTTATGGACGCCATACCCATCTACGTTGGGGGGCTATTTTCGGCGGAGTTAATGAAAATCCTCAAATTCGCGCGATTAAAAAGGGTATCGATATTTTGGTCGCAACCCCTGGGCGTTTAATGGATTTACACAAACGCTCCTTATTGCCGTTAAACAACGTAAGTTGCTGCGTGCTCGATGAGGCCGACCGCATGCTCGACATGGG
>DGGR01000005.1 GCA_002392285.1 Verrucomicrobia bacterium UBA3869 | reverse complement strand
GCGGTTACCTGTGTGTCAACGATTGTACGAGCTTTTCTCTCCCTCAACGCGATACGCTATGCCCTCATTGCGGCGCTTTTTTTACCAGGGTTCCTAATGTAAATGCTTTAACGCCTAAAAAGGTAACCAACACCCTTAAAGCATTAGGAGTTAAACGTATTTTTTCAAGGCCAATTACCATGCGATTAGACTATCAATCGTTTAAATCTTATGTGTTGGTAACTATTTGGAACCGCTTGTTCTTTAAGCACCGCAAACAAGACCACTTCATGTGGATCGGCCAAAAAGTATAAACCTCTCCAATCACCCCTTCCTTTGACAGCATTACCTCTAAAAAAGGTATTGATTTTTGATGCCAAATGGTATGATATTAGGATATCATGATGGAACCGGCAAATAACGATACGCTAGCTGCCGCGAAAACACCAACGGATGCTGTTCCGCAAGATGTTGAGGCTTTGAAAAAGCAGCTAACAGAAAAGGAAGCTGAATGTAAAGATTTTCAGGATAAATACTTGCGAGCTGTTGCAGAATTAGCGAATGAACGTAAGCGTTTTATCAAAGACAAAGAAGAGGTCTGTTTTAGGACTTTACAATTGGCTTGTGGACCTATTATTCAAATCTTTGACCATTTTTCAATGGGGATTGAAAGTGCACGTTTGCAAAAAATCCCTGCTGATATTTTAAAAGGCTTCGAAATGATTTTGTCGCAGTTTAAAGCTCAATTAAAATCATTGTCCATTGAGTCCATTGACCCACAAAATCAAGCCTTTGACCCGCATATGCATGAAGCTATTGCCTATGAATATCATGAAACGGTACCAGCAGATCATGTGATGAAAACGGTCAAAGTGGGTTATACCTACAATCAGAAACTTTTACGGCCGGCATCCGTTATTGTATCGAAAGGGAAAGCGCCTAAGCAGGAGCAAGAGAAACTAGCCTAACTATGCCAAAAGATTATTATGAAGTTTTAGGTGTGTCTCGTAGTGCTTCTGAAGCAGAGATTCAAAAAGCTTACCGGAAATTAGCGCTGAAGTATCACCCGGATAAAAACCCCGACCATAAGGAAGAAGCCGAAGCAAAATTTAAGGAAATTTCGGCAGCTTATGAAGTACTTAAGGATCCTGAAAAACGCGCTCGGTACGATCAATACGGACAGGCGGCGTTTAAAGGGGGCACAGGAGGCGGCGGAGCCGGAGGATTTCATGATCCGTTCGATTTGTTCCGAGAAATGTTCGGCGGGGGCCAGAGTGCGGGAGGCGGTATTTTTGACAGCTTTTTTAGCGGCGGTAATCCAACCGATGCGGAGGCGACTGGTTCGGATTTGCTGTATGAGCTATCCATTAGCCTAGAAGATGCCTACTCGGGTATTGAAAAAACGATCGCCTATAACCGCAACGTTCCGTGTTCGCATTGTCATGGAACGGGTGGAGATGCTAAAACCTGCCCCCAATGTCATGGGCGCGGGAAAATCGTAACGTCGCAAGGATTTTTCCAGATGAGTCGAACCTGCCCAACCTGTAGGGGACGTGGGCAAGTGATTGCGAACCCCTGTACACATTGCAAGGGCGAAGGGTTTGAAACCGAACGTACGCAGGTTAAAGTGCACGTTCCAGCGGGTATTCAAGATGAAGCGCGACTACGGTTCCATGGGTATGGTTCGGGCGGAAGGCAACATAATGGCGACCTATACATCATTATCCACCTGCAAGAGCATAAGTTATTTCAGCGCCAAGGAGACAATCTCATTATTCATCAATCCCTACCGTTTACCCTAGCCACCTTAGGCGGAACGATTCAAATCCAAACGCTGACCAACGCGGCTCAATTAAAAATCCCTGCGGGTACACAACCCGGTACTGTTTTTAAAATGCGCGGGTATGGCATGCCTCAGCTGCGGAGTTCGTCCAAAGGTGATTTGTTGGTGCAGGTGTCGATTGAAGTGCCCAAGCATCTCAGTAAAGCGCAACGGGAATCCCTTGAAGCATTTTCAGAAGCGATGGGGGAAAGCGCCAGCCATTCATCGGTAAAAAAAAAATAATCGATAGGCTGAAAGATTTCTTTACCTCGCATTAACCTTCGCTATAGTAAGGTATTATGTTATCCCAACAAAAAGCTCCAAAATCCGATAAAGCTCCAGACGATAAAGTATTCGATCTAGCAATTGCGGCGATCAATAAGCAGTTTGGTGATGGAACCATCATGCGCCTAGGTAGCGCAGCCAAAATGAACATTTCGGTTGTATCCACAGGGTCTATTGCAATTGATTTGGCTTTAGGTGCGGGAGGATTACCAAAAGGCAGGATTATCGAAATCTTTGGTCCTGAATCCTCCGGTAAAACCACGCTGTGTTTAAGCGTTATTGCACAAGTCCAAAAGCAAGGTGGACGTGCAGTTTTTATTGATGTAGAAAACGCTCTCGATCCACGTTATGCACAAGTGGTTGGGGTAGATCTCGATAATTTGTTAATTTCTCAACCTGAAAGCGGAGAAGATGCGCTCAATATTGCTGAAACCCTCATCCGTTCCGGTTCAATTGAAGTCATTGTGATCGATTCAGTTGCTGCTTTGGTATCCAAAGCGGAATTGGAAGGACAAATGGGGGATGTGACTGTCGGCTCGCAAGCCCGTATGATGAGCCAAGCCATGCGCCGCTTAACCGCTGCCATCAATAAAACCAAGTGCATTTGTATCTTTACCAACCAAATCCGTGAAAAAATCGGCGTTATGTTTGGTAATCCAGAAACCACCACTGGCGGTCGTGCCCTCAAATTCTTTGCGTCCGTTCGTATGGATATACGCCGTATTGGTCAAATCAAAGATCCAACCGGCCGCGTTATCGGCAACCGCACGCGTTTAAAGGTTGTTAAAAATAAAGTAGCGCCTCCATTTACCGAATGCGAATTCGATATCATGTACGACGAAGGGATTTCCCAAACTTCCTCCGTTATCGACTTGGGCATCGAACACGGCATTTTTGAGAAAAAGGGCGCCTGGGTCTCTTACCAAGGCAATCTCATCGGTCAAGGCCGCGAAGCTGCTAAAGCTTACCTAAAAAGCCATCCGGAGATCATGGAAAAGGTTGCAAACGAGGTAACCGCTAAAGTACGTGTTTCTGGTGGAACTTGCCTAGCCAAAGGTGCTTGCGCCGATAATATCGAAGGCCCAGCTGCTGAACATGAAAAGCTCAGTTAGTCGCGTTTTGATCAGTGGTTAACCTCGGCTTGCAATAGTTATCATACGTTTTAGGATGCGAAAACCTTGGATGTAGGAGCGAAATAGAGTTTCAGTATAATACAAACAGCGCATCTGAATTGAATGGATACCCTCACTCATTATGGCCATCCCCTCTAAGCATCATTTCAATACCTGGCTCAAAGCCCCATGGCGTACCAAATTATTGATTGCGGAACATGCAACCGGTATTTGGTTAGAATGCTGTACGCAAGCGTTGGTTCGCTATCGGTCGTTGGTAACCTGCATGCTTTTAGTGTTGGTGGTAAGTGCGTTTTTAACTGGAAATTTTGCGCTGGGAATCAGTGCATTATCTGCCTTATTTACCTACAAAGCGGTTGAAATCACAGAACGGCGACTGAAGTTGGAGGATAATCGGGTATTGGCGGGAATTGAACCGCATGTGTTTTTGAAGAAAGCGAGCCTGACCAACCGCCAAGCTTATTGGGGCATTACTTTTACCTTTAAGGAAGACAAAACCACAGAACTGTTGGAAATCGAGTTCATACGGGAAGAAGGGTCGTTGATCGACTATATTTCATCGCTCTACGATTCGTGGCATAAAAAGCTCAACCACAACCTCATCACCACC
>DGGR01000017.1 GCA_002392285.1 Verrucomicrobia bacterium UBA3869 | reverse complement strand
GTTTCCCTGTTTTCGCAACATTCTGCAACAAGGGCAGCAAATCATTGAGGTTGGAGATTTTCTTCTCATATACCAAAACATAAGCCCCTTCCAACACACATTCCATCGATTCGGAATTATTGACGAAATACGGGCTAATATAACCTTTATCAAACTGCATTCCTTCAACAACGTCCAAGGTAGTAACAATGGTTTTGCTTTCTTCAACTGTAATGGTTCCGTCTTTGCCAACTTTATCCATTGCATCGGCAATGATAGTACCAATTTCTGAATCCCAATTGGCGGAAACCGTAGCAACCTGGCAGATATCTTCGCGATTTTCAACCTTACGGCTTGTCTTCGCCAATTCACCTGCAGCAGCATTAACAGCTTTATCGATTCCTCGCTTCAAAAAGATAGGATTCGAACCCGCCGCGACATTCTTTAACCCTTCGGTAAAAATAGCTTCTGCAAGTACCGTTGCGGTGGTTGTCCCATCTCCTGCTTTATCAGCAGTTTTAGAAGCAACTTCGCGTACCATTTGCGCACCCATGTTTTCGAATGGATCCTTCAATTCGACTTCTTTGGCAACACTAACGCCATCTTTGGTGATAGTAGGTGTACCAAATTTACGGTCAATCAATACATTGCGGCCTTTAGGTCCCAACGTTACTTTAACGGCGCCCGCTAATTTAGAAACCCCGTTTGCAACTTTCTTGCGAACTTCTTCGCTGAATAATAATGATTTTGCTGACATAAAATTCCTTTTTATTTTGTAATAATTCCTAAAATATCGTCTTCACGAGCTAACACATACTTTGTACCATCCAGCTTAACTTCCGTTCCGCCGTATTTGCTCATCAAAACAACATCTCCAACCTTCACTTCAAAAGGCACTGTTTGACCATTTTTATCTTTCTTACCGCTGCCTAAAGCCATGACCTTGGCGTTTTGTGGTTTCTCTTTTGCCGTATCCGGAATAATAATTCCTCCTTTAATTGATTCAGATTCCTCCACCGGTTGGAGCAATATACGATCTCCAACAGGCTTAATGTTTATATACGTCATTCTATTTCCTCCTGTATTTAAATGTTAACGTGTGCCGCTCTGCGTCTTTTTATCATTCACTACTTCAAAATCTGCGTCAACCACATTTTCCTTGGGGTTTGCAGTCTTTTCGTTAGCTCCCGAGCTAGTTTGAGCGCCACCTGCAGCAGCATTAGCCGCTCCATTGTTACCATATAGCGCATGGCCTAACTCCTGCATAAGATTCATCAACTCCGTTTCCTTGGCCTTTAACGTATCTAAGGTGGCATTTTTGTCCTCTAGCAGCTTCTTAACCTCATCAATTTTACCTTGGATAAGGGACATTTTATCGGCAGGTAACTTACTACCGAATTCCTTCAGTTGCTTTTCGGCCTGATAGACAAAGCTATCCAAACGGTTGCGGGTTTCAATCAACTCACGGTCTTTTTTGTCTTGTTCGGCAAACTGTTCAGCTTCTTGACGGAGTTTCTCAACCTCCTCTTTCGATAATCCCGACGAACCGGATATGGTAATATGCTGATCTTTACCGGTTGCTTTATCTTTAGCACTTACATGCAAAATACCATTAGCATCAATATCGAACGTTACTTCAATTTGAGGTTCTCCGCGCGCAGCCATAGCAATGCCATCCAACCGGAACATACCTAAAGTCTTATTGTCTTTAGCTAACGGACGCTCGCCTTGCAGCACGTGAATATCCACGGCCGTTTGATTATCCGCGTACGTAGAAAAGATTTGCGACTTTTTAGTCGGAATAGTTGAGTTGCGCTCAATCATGGGGGTTGCGACTCCACCTGCTGTTTCAATACCCAAGGTTAACGGAGTAACATCCAACAACAAAACGTCGTTAACATCTCCCCTTAACACTCCACCTTGAATAGCAGCACCAATCGCCACTACCTCATCCGGATTTACCCCCTTGTTTGCCGGTTTGTTGGCCAAGCTGTTGGCTATATCAACAACCTTCGGAGAACGGGTCATACCACCGACCAATACCAATTCATGGATCGAGTGAGCATCCACTTTAGCATCCTTCAGGCAAGCAAAGAATGGACCTTTTAGCCGTTCGTATAATGGATCGCAGATACGCTCTAATTGAGCCCGGGTTAAATGAGCTTCTAAGTGTCTAGGTCCGGACGCATCGGCCGTAATAAAGGGCAGGCTAATATCCACTTCTTGTGCAGATGAAAGCGCAATCTTGGCTTCTTCTGCCTTTTCCTTCAAACGCTGACGGGCACTGGGATCCTGCATAAGATCGATACCGTTTGCTTTCCTAAAGTCATCCGCCATCCAATGGATAATGGCTTCATCCCAGTCATCTCCTCCTAATTGCGTATCGCCATTGGTAGCCTTTACCTCAAAGACACCATCACCGATTTCCAAAACCGATACATCGAAAGTTCCACCTCCGACATCAAAAACGGCAATCGTTTCGTTCTTTTTCTTATCTAATCCATAGGCTAATGAAGCCGCTGTTGGTTCATTGATGATACGGAGCACTTCCAATCCAGCAATCTTACCCGCATCCTTCGTCGCTTGACGCTGCGCATCATTAAAATAAGCAGGGACGGTAATAACCGCATGCGTAATCGTTTCCCCTAAATAAGCTTCTGCATCTGCTTTTAATTTGGCTAAAACCATAGCCGAAATTTGTTCGGGCGCAAACTGTTCTGTTTTATTCCCAACCTGACATTCAATCCACGCATCCCCGTTTTTACCCGCAATTACCTTATAAGGCAAGCGCTTGGCAACCTCTTGAATTTCTGTAAATTTACGGCCAATCAACCGTTTTGCTGAAAAAATCGTATTCTTTGGGTTTGTAACCGCTTGACGCTTGGCTGCTTGTCCTACTAAGCGTTCACCTGATTTTGTAAACGCTACAATCGATGGGGTTGTACGCGCACCTTCGGCGTTGGGGATAACCACCCATTCGCCATTGCTCATAACCGCCATACATGAATTGGTGGTTCCTAAATCAATTCCTAAAACTTTACCTGTAACTTTATCCATAACACTTTCCAATCTACGCCTTATTAATGTGCAAAAATCGTGCCAATTTTACAAACCCGCTTCCAGAGCCATTTTGACAATGTCGCTCGTTAAAAACATCGCCTGTTTTGTGCCACAATTGGCTCACATTTGACACACTTGGCACATATGAATAACCATAAACGTTGACGTTAGCGATTTATAGTTGTTTATAAAAAGCATATGATCATACGGTGCGGGTTTCTCAGACGATACATTCCACTTACTCAATCGGATGCGTGGATTGCAGAAGCGTTTATTCACCTAGGATTTGAGGTAGAGCAAATGACGCCCTGCGGGTATTGCGGCAACGGGTCCTTGGTAGTTGGACAGATTTTGGAAAAGAACCCACATCCGCAGGCTGATCGGCTAAGCGTATGCAAAGTAGACGTTGGTCAAGCAAGCCCATTGCAGATTGTCTGTGGCGCACAAAATTTCAAAGCCGGTGATATCGTACCTGTTGCCTTAATAGGCGCACGATTAGGCGATCGGATCATGGAAAAGGCTTCTTTGCGTGGTATCGATTCCTACGGTATGATGTGTAGCGCAGACGAATTAGGATTAGCTGAAACGCGCTGCCATGGACTTTTCATTTTAAATGATCGCAATCTTAAGGTAGGGACTCCATTGGAAGAACTTTTTGGGAATACACGGGATACCTTGATCGACCTATCGATTCCTTCCAATCGAGGAGACTGCTTAAGCTATATTGGATTGGCACGTGAATTAAGCGCTTTATCGGGCATACCCGTTCAAGAAACACCTGACTTAGTCGTTGTTTCTGAAGACTCTTTTAAAGCGCACCTTGCTAACCCAAAGGCCTTTTTGCATCAATTACCTCAGCAAGCACGGGTAACGCTGGATACCGATGCGTGTGATTATTTTTCCGGCTGTTGCATCGAAAACATTACGGTACAACCAAGTCCCGAAGCGATTCAATCGTTTTTGTTGGCCTCTGGATTGCGCCCCATCAACAACCTAGTGGACGTAACCAATGTGATTCTGTTGGAACAAGGGCAGCCGTTGCATGCCTTTGATGCTGACCAAGTTAAAGGCAATCTTTGCGTACGTTTGGCTCAACCCAATGAATCATTGCGGTTATTAACCGGAGCAACGCAGACCTTAACCCCTCGAACGATGGTGGTGGCTGATGACCAACAAGCGCTATCGATTGCTGGCGTTATGGGGGGTGAAAGCAGCCGCATAACCGAACAAACTAAGCGGATTTTTATCGAATGTGCCCATTTTAACCGCAGATCTATCCACAACACCTCACAAACATTACACCTTAGTAGCGATTCCTCCTACCGCTTTGAACGCTTTGTGGACAAGGAACGTGCAGCATTAGCCTTGGTTCGCGCGATCCAACTGTTATCGTTAACCAATCCGGGGCTATCTATAAAGTTTTTTACAGAAGCAGGGCAGGCTCATAATGAAGCTCAAACCTTAACGGTACGTTTGTCGAAAATTACCAGTGTTTTAGGCGCTCCGGTAGATAGTTCTGCCTTTCAGGATGCGTTAAAGCGTTTCCAATTCACCCTCGACTCGGTTAACGGCGATACCTTAACCGTTCGTATTCCATCCTATCGACCGGATATTACCCAAGAAGTAGATCTGGCTGAAGAATGGATACGCTTACAAGGGACCGACACCTTGCCGATGCGCTTAACAAGCGAATCCGTTTGTACCTTGCAGGATGACCCCGTTCATACGCTACGCAAACACCACGCAGCTTTACTTACCCATGCTGGGTTTTACGAATGTTATACCGATACGCTACAACCGGCGCAATGGTATGCGGAATCCCTTTCCGAAGCGCAACACAAAGCATTGAATTTAGAAAAGCCGCTGAGTGTGGATCACGCTTGCTTGCGATATTCTTTAATTCCTGGGTTGGTTCAAGCGCTGTTCGACAACCGGCGTTATGGCAATCCTACTGAACGGCTGTTCGAAACAGGGCACATTTTTAAAACCAACCGCCAAGGATCTGTGTGCGAAGTTTTTGCAACGGCTTTTGTCGTCATGCCATCCAAAAAACGCCTATGGAATCCTGTTGCCCCGTTCGATTTCTACGCTGCGAAAGCATTAGCTCAAAATCTGGTAAGCGCTAGCGGACATCCTTTTCCCATCGTTTTCCCGGATGCTACACCTGCGTTGTGGCAGTCAAAATACAGTTACCGCTTTGGCAACTGGGAACAACAGGGGGTAGAAATAGCCCTAGGAAATTTGGATTTAGATTTCACCAAAAATTGGTTTAAGGATGATGTGGTTTTAGCCGCTGAGTGTTTGTGGCGCATCGACCGCCTCCGCCCTATGACCCATAAAACCTTTCAGGCGTATTACGATGGCTCGCTCGTAACCAAAGACCTTGCGCTTTGGGTTTCAACAGAAACTTTGTGCGACACCGTACAACGTGATTTGGTTAAAATAGCGAAAAAATGCATTAAAAATCCCATCTTTCTACACGACCTAGCGGTGTTTGATGTGTTCCAAGACCCTCAAAATAACCGTAAAAGTTTAGCGTTTTCCTTGCAATTTGGCACCAATGGTTCGGTATTAACCGATACGCAGGTTCAATCCGTATTCGATGCCTTGCAGGAACAGATTGAACACAGTACGTCTTACCGGATTCGCAAACTCAATTGAGCCTTTTAACTTGCACTTTAATAAGCCTTTTTTAATGATGTAAAGCAGCTTAGCATAGGATATGGACATTCAAAAATTAGCACGCATGGCGCGTATTCAACTGTCTGAAGAAGAACAAAAACAATTGGCTAAGGATTTAGAGGGGATTATTGCCTATTGCCAAAAATTAGAAACGCTCGATGTCGATAACCTTGAGCCACTGGTTCATGTCTTTGAACAACCTGATAATACCTGGGGTGAAGATGTTCCCGATGTCAATGGCATCAATAATTGTTTGGCACAAAACGCACCTCATATGGAAGCGGATCAATTGTCAGTGCCAAAAGTACTGTAACCTTTGGAGGGGGAAGGATAAGTTATGGATGATGTTATTTTTCAATCGTTGGACACCCTTATCAATGGATTAAACGCAAAACAATTTTCGTCGGTTGAGCTTACCCAACTCTATATTCAGCGTACAAAAGCGGTAGAGCCGAAAATAGGTGCGTTTTTAAGCTTTGACGAGGATAAAACCCTAAAAGAAGCACAAGCATCCGATAAACGCCGCGCAGAAGGAGCTTCACTCAGTGAGTTGGATGGAATTCCCATCGGTCTCAAAGATATTTTTGCTGAAAAAGGGCAACCATTAACCTGTGCCAGTCGTATTCTAGAACATTTTATTAGCCCCTACGATGCAACCTTGGTCCAACACCTAAGGGAGGCAGGAATGGTCCTATGGGGACGGTTAAACATGGATGAATTCGCTATGGGTTCGTCCTCAGAACATTCTGCTTTCAAAATGACCCACAATCCTTGGGATTTAACCCGTATCCCCGGGGGTAGTAGCTCAGGAAGCGCAGCAGCCGTTGCAGCCGGTGAAGTGCCGGTCGCTTTAGGAACCGACACAGGAGGTTCCATCCGCCAACCTGCAGCGTTGTGCGGTGTGGTAGGCATTAAACCCAGTTATGGGCGGGTCAGCCGTTACGGAATGGTAGCGTTTGCTAGCTCGTTGGATCAAGCGGGGATCTTGGCTCGAAGGGTATCTGGTGTAGCCCGTATTCTATCGATTTTGTGCGGTGCTGACCCCAAAGATGCAACCAGTGCGCGCAAACCCATCCCTAATTTTTTGGCCGACATGCAGGCAAATAAAGGGAAACAATGGAGTTTAGGGGTTTCGGATGCCTACTTTCAGGAAGGATTAAATCCAGAAATACGGCAGTCTGTAGAGCAAGCGATTGAATTTTATAAAAACTTAGGGTATCGCATCGTTCCCATTCAATTAAAGACCTTAGATTACGCCATTCCAGTTTACTACGTCATTGCTTCAGCGGAAGCTTCTTCGAACCTAGCGCGTTTCGATGGCATTCGTTATGGTTATCGTAGCCCCAAAGCGCAAACGATTGATCAGGTGTTTGAGTATTCGCGCGGCGAAGGACTAGGGCCTGAGGTAAAGCGACGCATCTTATTGGGATTGCACGTTCTCAGCAGCGGAAAGTATGATGCTTATTATTACGATAAGGCTCAAAAAGTACGCCGCTTGATTTACAATGATTTCATGGATGCCTTTAAGCAGGTAGATGCTATTTTAGCCCCAACCACCCCAGTTCCTGCTAACAAGCAAGGAGAAAAGGATACGCCATTAGCTATGTATTTAAGCGATATCTATACGGTTTCGGTTAACTTAGCCGGTTTGCCTGGTATGTCTATCCCGTGTGGATTTACCCAAGACGGTTTGCCGATTGGACTACAGCTGATTGGTAAGCCATTTGAAGAAAGTACCTTGTTATCGATTGCAGAAGCCTTTGAGGCAGGACACGATTACAGCAACTGTTACCCATTGCTTTAGAATCTATAAAATGCGTTGGATACGATTAAACTATTTAAGTTGTCTTTCAGTGCAATCCTCCTTGTACTGATGGTAGATTAAGGAATTGCTCCTATGACACAGTATGAAGCCGTTATTGGGCTTGAAGTCCACGTTCAATTAAAGACCAAAACAAAGCTATTCACGCGGGTTCCTTATCACTATGGTGAAGCACCCAATACACTTTTGAATGAAGTGGTACTTGGGCTCCCCGGAACCCTCCCTGTGCTAAACAAAGGTGCCATATTAAAAGCAGTAGCTGCTGGCCATGTATTTGGTTGCAAAATTGCTCATCAGTGCAAATGGGACCGCAAAAATTACTTTTATCCGGATGCACCCAAAAACTATCAAATTTCTCAGCTAGATCAGCCCTTATGCGCTGGTGGCCAGGTAGAAATTGAATTGGCAGGACCTGCGCGTAATATTCAAGGCGAACACCGCAAGGTTGCCCTCAATCGTATTCATTTAGAGGAAGACGTAGGAAAATTAACCCATGGCGCCAACGAAACCTGCATCGATTTTAACCGTGCGGGTACACCGCTAATCGAAATTGTCTCGGAACCGGATATGCATTCGCCTGAAGAAGCGTTTGCTTACCTCAAATCCTTGGAAATGCATTTGCGCTACATAGGCGCATCGGATTGCGATATGGAAAAGGGGCAAATGCGCTGCGACGCCAATGTGAGTATTCGACCCGTTGGGTCTACGCAATTGGGGACCAAGGTAGAATTGAAAAACCTCAACTCTATTTCGGGCGTATGCAGCGGTATTCGCTATGAAATCCAGCGGCAAATAGAGGTTTTAGAGTCGAATGGCCACATTGAGCAAGAAACCCGTCGGTGGGATGCTGAAAAGCTAGTCAGTACCTCCATGCGTTCCAAAGAAGACGCGCATGATTACCGTTACTTTACCGATCCGGATCTGTTTCCAATTACCTTATCTGATGAGGTAATCCAAGCTCAACGTGATCAATTGCCTGAGTTGCCGTTTGCTAAGCAAGAACGCTATCAGCAGGAACTGAAACTGCCGTATACGCTTACATCCGTGCTTTGCCCCGATTGCTTCCTCAGTAACTTTTTCGATCAAACCCATGCGCTTTATCCCAAAAATCCATTAGCCATTGCTAATTGGATCGCCAATGACCTATTGCGGGAAATGGCAGGAAAACCATGGAGTGAATTGAAGCTAACGCCTCCTATGCTCGCTGAACTGGTTCAGTTGATCGATGGGCAGGTACTCTCCAAGCAAAACGCTAAGGATGTATTTGTTGAAATGATCCAAAGTGGCTTATCGGCAAAACAGATTGTTCAGGATAAAGGATTGGAAATGAAAGTGGATATCGAAGCTTTGAAGGCTGTGTGCCAAGAAGTCATCAACGCATTCCCGCAACCCGTTGCTGAATACCGTTCGGGTAAAGAAAAAGCGATCAATGTCCTTAAAGGACAAATTATGAAGCGTACCCAAGGGAAAGCTCCTATCGACCTCATCAATCAGCTGTTGATTGAATGCCTCAATAACAAATCCTAAAAAACACTAATAGGTTCAGTGGTTAGCAGGGGCCCTCTCTATTCCCTTTATGTTATGAGAGGTAAGCTCTTCCCCCTACGAACGTCCCTATAAATAAAAGAACCGGATACTTAAAAAAATATCCGGTGAATCAAGCAGTTGTTAACGCTTATTATTTATCGAATGTGTTCTGAAAAGCCTGAAACAATCCGCGATGACGCTTCGTTGCTTTTTTTGGAGCAACCCTTTGTTGTACAACAGCTGGGTTGTTATTCTGATTTATCGTAATATTGACCTCTTCTTTGTGAACGATCGGCTTTGGTTGTTGTTTGCAGCACTCGTTCTCAGATGTGGCAAAATACTCTTCATCATCAAAAATGGAAGCTACTTTCCAATTCAGATCTTCGCAAGGGAACAATTGAGTCACTTCATTCGTGACGAATTGCGAATTAACCCGCATAGGACCGATTAACTTTACGTTTACAATCTTGTCTTCCATGATGTCATAGGTCAGTTCGAATGAAGCCAAGAAGTTACGGTAACGACGGGTCTTATAAGCATTTTGCTCATAGGTTAACGTAACCTTAAGGATTTGGATATCGTTGGAAATCTCATGCAAAGCGTAGGGATTATCCGTTGTAAAGTTAATGGTAGTAATACCACGGTTGTCATTACGATCGGTATATTCGCGAATAGCATCAACGGTCTCGTCTAGCAAAATTTCACGCATGAATTCTTCGGTTGCAATATGTTTGAAGAAAGAAGCGATGCGGTTCTTTCTGGCTTCAGACATAGAATGATCGAAATAGCTTGCGAGGATATTATCGATATCTGAAAAATGCGCTACTCGCTTATCTTCTAACGACAGTGAACGGTTGCTTAATCCAAAACCACCAAAGGTTTCTTGAACAAACAAATGAAGATAAGAATCTTCTGCGTTATCCCGCAAATCAACCCGACCAATCTTTTCATAAGCAGTGGGGATGGTAGCTCCACCGTTCTGGGTTAAATGCTGCACTAAACGATAAGCATCGGGATAATTGCAGCCGGATTCACAACACGCACAATAATTACCTGCAAATACGCTGCTGGTTGCGAGCGTAAGAGGCATAGCTAATAAATGATGAATTTTCATAAATTTATAGTTAGACGTATTTTTCTAATGTTTCAAGTGTTTTTTTACAACGATCCTTTTGACTGAATATTGAGGATAACCCTTTAAAATAAGCGATGGATGGAATAGCTTATTTTTTATTTTTCCACTGATCTTCGTATTTCTGCAACAGACCATGCCCATTAACGCGATGCCCTTTTCTAGGTTTAACAGTCTCTTCTTGCTCAGAAGCCGCTTTTTCTACTTTTGCCTCTTGTTTGGTTACGCATTTTGTTCCTGCTGGGCAATTAGTTTTACATTCCTGTACTTTATCTGCAAATACGCTGCTAGACAAAAGGATTGATACCAATGATAATACGTGAATCTTCTTCATATTTTAATAATAATTCGTTGTAACAAGAAAATCAATCTACCCTTCTGTTCCAAAAAAGCAATTCATTTTTACCACTTGCTCCTCATCGGCTTTTCCCCTACAAGGGAGGTATGACTTTACCTTCTGTGTTATTATTGGGGCGTACCAATGTTGGGAAAAGTACATTATTTAATCGCATCAGTCGTTCACGAACCGCTGTTGTTTATAACCAACCGGGAGTAACGCGCGATTTACTAACCGCAACCATTGATGGATGCTTTACCCTAGTAGACAGCGGAGGATTGTTCAATCCATCGGATGGCTTTACCCCAGCCATTGAAGCACAGGTTCAGCGCGCATTAACCAGCGCTGCCGTAATCGTTTGGGTTTTGGATGGGCGGCACGGATTAGACTCAGACGAACTGACTCTGGCTCGCCAATTGCGTAAAATCAAACAACCCATCATTCTCGCAGTTAACAAATTGGACACGGAAGCCGACGAAGCCAATCAGGGGGAATTTTATCGTTTGGGCTTTGAACCAGTTATCGCAATTTCAGCAGAGCATAACCGCGGCATCGATGAACTTAAGCAAGCCATTCTGCAGGTATTGCCCGAAGGAACAAACGACCCTATACCCACCGTACCGACAGCTCCAGTTCGTTTTGCCTTGGTAGGACGACCTAATGTTGGCAAATCATCCTTAACTAATGCCTTATTGAAGGAAGAGCGGGTGTTGGTAAGTGACCTAGCAGGCACTACACGAGATGCTATCGAATGCCCTTTCCAATGGGGCTTTAAAAGCGGTGAAACTGCCCAGTTTGTATTGGTAGACACAGCTGGTATTCGTAAAAAACAAAGTGATTCGCTGGAATTTTATGCTTCTCTTCGCACGCAAAACGCATTAAAATCAGTCGATATAGCGGTGGTTCTGTTGGATGCGACTACTGGGCCAACCCTGATCGACAAAGCACTCATCAATGAAGTTGCCTCCTTGGGTAAAGGCTGCTTATTAGGGGTTAACAAATGGGATATTGCTCAACAGCACCTCAAGGGAAACGGTAGCCAATCGATCGAAGCGTTTCAGCAGGAATTTACAGAAGCGCTCAAACGAGCCTGTCCGTTTATGGATGCCCCCATTTGCTTTTTTTCCGCCCAAACACGCGAAGGGTTAGAACCCTTGCTGTTGCAGCTAAAAGCCTTATATGAACGTCTCCATACCCCGATTACCACCGGCGCTTTAAACCGTTGCTTACAAAAAGCCCAGCAAATACAACCTCCTCCCTTGGTACAGGGTAAACGCTTTAAGCTTTATTACGCCGTACAAAAGCAACAATTACCGTTAACGTTTAAAGTTTTTTGCAATCGATGCGCTTGGATGCCCCCTACCTACGAACGCTTTTTGGAAAACACACTGCGCGAACAATTTTTATTAAGCGGCTGTCCGATCGCTTGGGAGTGGGTAGAAAAACAACCCAATGCGTCCCGCAATACGGAGCGTCAGTATGACTGATTCTGCTTACCTAGAAGCGTTTCAGAATTATTTAAAGCAGCGTGCTTATTCTCCCTATACCCAACGCGATTACATGCGCTCTGTTAACGCCTGGGCAACATTCACCCAAGATCAGGCATGCGATCTACTTGATACCAAATCACTCGGGTTGTTTTTACAACAACGAAAGGTTAATAAACGTACCCTCAATCATGACCTATCCGCACTGCGCACGTTTTTCCATTTTTTAGAGCAGCATTACCACCATAAAATGCCGCAAAATTTAAAGGAAATGAGCCCCAAATTCGAGCCCAAATTGCCTCAGTTTTTTACCCTTGAACAGATGAACACGCTATTAGCTACACCCGATCAATTGTTCGAGGCAGGTAAGCTAACCGAGTTTTTTTGGCGGCGGGATAAAGCCTTGCTGGAATTACTCTATGGCAGCGGCGTTCGCGTCGGGGAATTGGTCACCTTACGTATGGAACACGTTTTATGGGATCAACGCTTACTACGGGTCTTGGGGAAAGGACGCAAAGAACGCATGATACCCTTTGGTAAACCCGCTTTAGAAGCCCTTCAAGCTTTACATGCGCGCATAAACACCGAGGTACTCATCCCGAATCGATCCGGTGAGCCATTAACCACCCGCAGCGTCCAGTTGCTGATCAAAAAACACCTGTTGGCCGCTCATTTGCCCCTTACCATGACCCCTCATAGTTGCCGCCATAGCTACGCAACCCATTTATTGCAAAACGGAGCTGATTTGCGCGTTGTACAAGCCCTCTTAGGGCACGCCAGCCTATCAACCACCCAAATTTATACCCACGTAAACATCCAGTTTTTGCAAAAGGTCTACCATAAGGCCCATCCACAGCACTAATCGCAACCCTAAAGCATTTCAATAGCCTGCTGAAGCTCTTGATAGACCCACTGCAATTCATCAGCCTTTATGCATAGAGGCGGGAGTAGGTAAAGGGTTGAACCCAATGGGCGCATAAAAATCCCCCGCTCGAAAAGGTGCTCTATGACTTTCTTAGCATCCTGAGGAGATGCTAGATCAAAAGCGCTTACAAGGCCCAAAGTACGGCGTTTAGACACTCCCTGTAGCGTTTGAGAACGGTGAATCTGATTAACCATCTTAACCTTTTGAAGGGTTTCCGGTTGCCGAAACAGATCGAACGATGCACAGGCAGCTGCACAAGCAATAGGGTTCCCAGTGTAAGAATGTCCATGAATCAAAGCTTTTTTGGGATCATCTGACAAAAATGCTTGGTAGATAGCATCAGTAGCAATGGTTAAGGATAACGGCAAAAAACCACCGGTTAAGGCCTTCGAAAGGCACACAAGATCCGGTTTTGTCGGAACGGCATCCATAGCGAAGCAGGATCCGGTTCGGTAAAATCCTGTAAAAACCTCATCAAAAATTACAAGAATCCCGAAGCTACGGACGAGGGTTACCAATTGCTCAAGAAATTCCGGACGGTACATAATCATCCCGCGTGCCCCTTGGATCAGTGGCTCGACGATCAGGGCACAAAACGATGATCCCTCTTCCTTCAAAAGGGTTTTTACTTGCTCCAGAATGTGCTCCTCTTGGGCTTCAATATCCTCAACCCCCTCGTACCACTCGGGGACCGGGATGCTGGCGGTTTCGAAGAAGAAATCAGTAAAGTTAAAATGGTACATGGAGCGACTGCCCGAAACGCTCATCGCACCATACGTATCACCATGGTAAGCTCCTTCCAGGTGCAGATATTTTTTCCGCTGCCCTTCTCCTTGGTTTTTAAAATACTGATAGGCTATTTTTAGGGCGACCTCAACAGCCGTAGATCCATTATCGGAGAAGAAAAAATGATTTAAACTTAGGGGCAAAACTGTTTTTAAGCGTGCGACCAGGTTTTCGGCCGGCTGATGCACAAAAGCGGTTAAAATCACCTGTTCTAAGGTGGCGGCTTGTTGGGCAATAGCTGCTGCGATTTTAGGACAGGCATGTCCATGAGCTGTTACCCACCAACTAGAAATTAAATCTGCATAGCGCTTGCCATCCTCGGTATAAAGCCAAATTCCATCCCCCTTAACGATTTTTAGGGGACGCGCAGCAGTTTGTTCTTGGGTAAATGGCCTCCAGATCATGATAACACTTTACAAATAGCTTCCGGGACAGGTGTACGTTCAAATAGACGCGGTAAATCTGAACTTTCCGGCAAAACAGCCACAATCCGTTCTTTGGAAAACTGTTCGATGGTTTCTTGAATGTACGGCTCTATTGCACCGGAAATAACAATCCCGGCGATTGGGATTTGCCGTTGGTGCAAGGCAAATACAGTCAGGAGGATGTGATTAATCATACCAAGCTTGGAACGCGCAACAATCAAAGCAGTCGATTGGGTTTGTTCCAGCGCATCGATCATACAAAAATCCTCTGCGATTGGGACTAACAGCCCTCCAGCGCCTTCAATGACACATGGGGTGCAGGGCGTCTGGAAACGGTTGGGATCCACAGTAACTTGTTCCAATCGGGCGGCATCCCAAGCCGATAAAGGAGCTCTTAAACGGTACGCCTCAGGGAGGATTGGAGTTTGGGGTGCCAAGCGCTGAACCGTTGCACTATCCGAATCGGATCCGGTTTGGATAAGTTTCCAATAAGGAACTTTTAGGCGCGAACAAATCCAGGCAGCCACAGTTGTTTTACCCGCATCTGTATCGGTTCCAGTAATAAAAAGATTCATGCAACTCCTTCAATTAGGAGCATCGGATCTTGAAAAAATCAACTTTATTTTTGCTTTAAAAGGGTTAGGGTAAGGTTCGTATGACCTTTGAAGAAGCACTCGCTATTTTTAATCAACCATTTTTTACATTACTCAGGAAAGCTCACGAAGCCCACATTCAGCATTTTGATGAACAAACTGTCCAAATGAGCGGCATTTTAAGCGTTCGTACCGGTGGATGTTCCGAAGACTGCGCTTACTGCGCGCAATCAGCACGGAATGGAACAAAGGCGCCCAAACAACCGATGTTGGATTTGGAAACGGTGGTGTCGGCAGCTAAGCGGGCAAAGGAAAATGGATCTAGTCGGTTTTGCATGAGTACCTCCGGACGTTGTCTAGAACCTCAAGGGTTTGGGCCTATCTGTGAAATGATTCGAGCCGTCAAAGCTTTAGGATTGGAAACGTGCGTAACAACCGGATTTTTAACGCTCCCCCAAGCGCAATTGTTAAAAGATGCGGGTCTGGATTACTATAACCATAACATTGATACCTCCCCTGAGTTTTATCCAAAAATTACAACCACGCGTACCCTTGATGAACGCCTAAAAACCATCGAAATTGTTCAGTCGGTAGGGATCCAAGTTTGTTCTGGGGGCATTGTCGGTATGGGAGAGACGAACGAAGATCGGGTAAAAATGCTTGTCTGTTTGGCCAATTTAAAGACTCCGCCGCGCTGCGTTCCTATTAACAAATTGGTTAAAATTCCAGGGACACGTGTGGATGATACCCAACCGATTGACGATTTCGACCTAGTACGCTTAATTGCCTGCGCCCGTTTATTAATGCCCAGCGCTTACGTTAAAATTGCGGCCGGACGCAACACTTTATCGCCTTCCACTCAAGCCCTGTGCCTGTTTGCTGGAGCCAACGCACTATTTTCGAGCGAAAAATTACTCACGGTGGATAATGTGAAAGCCGGCTGCGATGCAACGTTATTCCGAAAATTAAACATTAAACTGGAGCGGCCTCCTAAGGCATAGCCATCTAATGATCTGGCGGAGAGAGCGGGATTCGAACCCGCGGAGCCCCTTATGAGGGCTCACCCACTTAGCAGGCGGGTGCTTTCAGCCTCTCAGCCATCTCTCCGAATTGCTTAAAAAATAGAGATGCAGCAGTTTTTATCCCTATTAAGAATAATTTTTTTAAAATTGTTCTAGCACACAAGCCAAAAATAGGTAAACTAAAATTTACAAGGATGTACGCTATGAATGTTCGTTACCGATTCCTATGGATATGCTTGCTTATTTTAAGTCTTAATACACAACCGTGTGAGGGGGTCTATTTAATATTCCGTAGCGGATTCGGACAGCTTAGGGGAAGGGATATTACTGGACTTAAGGATACATCCGAGCCCTACGCTGGAGTTACACGAACCCATATCACCCGTCCAGCCGATGACGGGAAGGGAACTCAGGGATCCTTTCCCTATAAGAACTATCGTACGTTATCAGTAGCTTTAGGTGGGGAGTTCGATATCTTTACTAGCAGTGTTCTAAACTTAGAACTTGAATGCTTAGGAGCTTATGCGAATCTTGACGTATCCCGGAAGATGATAACCGTTGGCCATTTCCAGATATTACAGCCTGATTTTCGAGTCTCTCGTTACCGTTTTTACAGTGGTAGGTGGAATAATTTGTTTACTGCAATGTACCTCAAAAACCAACGCATTATGGGCTGTCAAGTTAATCTGTATTGGGTGCAGTATCTTTTGGATTCCCTGTCAATAGGCATTGGCGGAGGAATGGGGGGCGCTTGCGTTTTTACTAAATTTACCACATGGGAAGCACTTAATGTTGATACTACAGGCGTTGTAGGCATTCCGTTTTGGGAAGGCTCATCTCGCTATCGTCGTAAGTATGTTTATACTGGAGCTCTGTTATATAATCTTACAGCTTTTCTTTGCTACGAAGGATTTGGATGCCGTATCGAAGGGGGCTATCGGCATATTGCCTTCAGCCAACTTTTCGATAATAAAGTCTACGGCCATAGCATCCCCAAATTGGGTGATTTGGAATCCGACCAGGTCTATTTTGGTATAGGGACAAGGTTCTAAGCACTTTTATCGCATGCCTTCATATGAGTACGTTTAAACTCTAAGACAATCGTACTTAGCGGGGGTAGGTATAAGCTAAGTGTGCAGGGTTGCAGGTCGCGTTCTTGCTTGATCGCAGTTACAGAGCCTAAATTCCCACGATTAAGTCCGCCATAGGATGTACTATCGGAGTTAAGCAATTCATGCCAAGTACCGGCGAAAGGAACGCCGCATTCGTAATTTGAATGCTCAATTGGCGTAAAGTTCGAGATAAACAAGAGCGTATGGGTTGAGGAAGCGCTTTTGCGTATAAATGAGAATACGCTGTTATCGCAATCCTCTGGGTTGATCCAAGAAAAACTTCCTTCGTACATATCGCCTTCGTGCCAAAAACGCAGCGTGCGGTAGAGGTGATTTAAATCAAAGATTAAGCGCAACATCCCTTGATGTTCTGGTTTCTCCAACAATTCCCAAGACAAAGCCTTGTGGAAATCCCATTCATCGAGCTGAGCGAATTCGTTGCCCATAAAGAGTGTTTTTTTGCCTGGCCATCCCCACATAAAAGTATAGAGGGCGCGCAAGGTACTCAGTTTATCGCTTAAATAAGGCGAACCCATTTTCTGTACCATCGAACCTTTGCCGTAAACCACTTCATCGTGCGAAAAGACATTGATGAAATGCTCTGAGCGTTGATAAAGCATCGCAAAGGTCATTTTGTTGTGATGATATTTGCGGAAAATCGGATCCAATTTACAGTAATTGGATACATCATGCATCCAACCCATGTTCCATTTAAAATCAAATCCCAATCCATAAGATTGAGTTGGTTGAGAAACGCGACCAAAGGAACTTGATTCCTCAGCAATCGATAGAACGCCAGGATAGGATGAATGGATGATGTTATTGAGTTCACGCAAGAAATTAATGGCATCTATATTCTCTTTACCTCCGTATTGGTTGGGGATCCATGCATCAGGTTTGCGAGAATAATCCAAATAAAGCATGGAAGCAACTGCATCCAAACGTAAACCATCGATATGGAATTGCTCAATCCAAAACAATGCGTTGCTGATGAGGAAATTGCGGACCTCGTTGCGTCCATAATTAAAGATATAGGTTCCCCAATCTGGATGGATACCTTGGCGCGGATCGGCATGTTCATACAAAGCGGTACCATCAAAGCGCGCCAAACCAAAATCGTCGGTTGGGAAGTGACCGGGTACCCAATCGAGAATGACGCCAATATTAGCTTGATGCAGCGTATCGATTAAATACTGAAAGTCTTCCGGTGTCCCATAACGCGAGGTGGGCGCATAAAACCCAGTTATTTGATAGCCCCAGGAATCCGTAAAGGGATGCTCCATAATCGGCATCAATTCAACATGCGTAAAATCTGTAGCTTTTAAATACTGCGCTAGTTGCTGTGCTAATTCTCGGTAAGTGAGCGGATTGTCTTTTGCATTGTGACGCCAAGAATCGATGTGAAGCTCATAGATCGACAAGGGCTGTTCTTGGCAATTATGTCTAGCGCGCTTTTGCAGCCACGTATTGTCGTTCCACTCGTATCGGTTTAAGGTAGGACATAGGATGGACGCGTGCGAATCTGTATGTTCACCCCAATTGCCGTACGGATCAGCTTTCAACTGCAATTGTTGATTGCATCCGATAACGGCATATTTGTATTTTTGTCCTACTGTAGCGCCAGGAACAAATGCTTCCCATACCCCAAAAAGATTGTGTAAGTACATAGGATTTTTCTTCGAATCCCATTGATTAAAATCCCCTACCACAGATACAGATTTTGCATTCGGAGCCCATACCGCAAAGTGATAGCCCGATTTCTCTTCTTCAGTTGCAGGATGAGAACCAAGTACGTTGTAAATGCGATTGCAGTGCCCTTGTTGGAAGGCGAGCAAATCAGCCTGATTGGCTAATTCCCAAGCTGCATGGTAATCGATAACAGGAGTTAATTTGGCAGCTCTTACCCGTTTAGTGGATGCACTACGGATGCAGGATTTTTTATCGGACAGCTTTAAGGTTTTTTTCGCTGTTTTAGCATGGACAGTCGTTGCTTTCTTAGTCATATTCCTCATGTACGCCTCTATTAAGCTTATTATAAGGGAATTACAGCGAGGAATCAAACGTGGATTATAGCCAATCTAATGTTAACAATAGGTCCTGAACCGTATCAAATTCAGCCCAATGATTGTGAATGGGTACGCCATACAGCGGAATTTTTTGGTCGATTAAAAACTGCAAAAAATCTGTCATATAAGCGGTTTTTGGACTTGGATGAACGTTTAAAAACTGCCGATAGGCTTGCTTAAAAACCTTGGTATATTGAGCCGCTACCTTAATAAAACCAATGTACTGGCCTTGGATATCCGCCAAAGTTTTCGGTTTTTTGCCGATTTCAATAATGCGATGGGTTTGTGTATCCCAGCGAAAGGTTTCCGCATCCTTCAACGGATCTTCCATACGCCGTTTCCAATAACACTGCCAATCAACATCGGTTGCAACCGCAATGGATTCGTTGGCTTTGAGCATCGCTTGCAATACCGACGCATGGTAAATGATATCGCCATAGGTAATGAGCCAATCGCAAGCTTCATCCATTTGTTCCTGCGCGCAAAACAGGCTATAGACCATATTGGTTTTAACATAATCGGGATTAACCACCACCGTAGCTTGTTTAGGCAACAGCGTATGGCAATACCCACCAATGAGAACAATATCCCGAAGCCCCTGTTGAGCGAACAAATCCAATTGATACGCTACAAGCGGCTTCCCTTGGTAAGGGACCATGCATTTGGGTTGATGCTCGGTATACGGACGTAAGCGTTTACCTTCGCCGGCGCATAAAATAAAAACCTTAGTTTTTTGCATAAAAAGAATAAGCCCATGCGTTCCACTTGGCATCGAACGGAGGACGTTCCGGATGCCATATGAAAGCTACTATCGGGAGCGTTTCGTGGTAAATTGCCTCCAAATGGCCTTCCAAATCGGTTGCGAGTGGCTTAAACCCATCTGGAAGCGTTGCTATCGTTAGCGTATGGAAGGAATTAACGATTTGGGTACCTGTTGGGATATAGGGATTTTCATGAATTTGAACCGGATGCGTACATCCAACATGCCCTTGAATAGGTATTAAGGTTGCTCCGAAATAACGTGCGATGCATTGGAACCCATGGCAAATGCCCATGAGGGGCAAGCGATGCTGTATGCTGTATTCGATACAAGCGGTTTCGCAGGTACTGCGGGTAGCGTGATCATTGCCTCCACTCAACAAAATTCCGTCTAAATTCACCGCCGATAGCCACGGTTGTAATGGAACCAGGTTGGGAATGGGTAGGGTCAACAAATGGCGAGCGTTTAATAAGGTGGTCCATTGCTGACTCAATTCATCGTGCAGTTCATCGGATGGACTAACTACCCCCTGGGCTTCCGCTGCCTGAATGGTGCGCTGAGATAGCCCGATTTTTAGCCATTTAAGGTTGTGCGATTCCAATGGGTTTGTTGCTGGGTCCATAGTTGTTATCGGATGCGTTTTAACGTGTGATTGGCGCAATCTAAGTGAACCAATTGAGCTGTTTTGAGCGAGTCAAACAGCGCTTCTCCAATTCCAATGGCTGCCGGCAAGTGACATTCGGCCGAACGAATGGCCATATGGGAATTGGGGCCTCCATAAGCGGTGATCAACCCAGCAATAGCGTAATTTAGAATCCAGTCAAACCCAGGATCTGCCTTTTCAATCAAAACAATCTTATCGCGCAAAGCGGCACCATCCATTTGATCAGAATTTTTGAGGTAAACCAAAGGTGCTTCGGCCTTTTGATTTCCAATAAAATTCGGCAATGTTTTAGGCACAAAGAAGGCATAAAAATCGCTCTTGTTGGTAATCAGCGGCGGCAATTCTATAGCCTGAGCGAAACAGTAATCCAACGCACCTTGTTCGATGGTTGTTTGTAACAAAGCTTTCAAGGTTTTTGATGCATCAATACCCCCGCGCAGTTGCTGAAAAACCGTAATGGGTACATGCTCCAGCTCTTGTGGGGAAAATCCATAGCGAGCGCCAATTGCTTGTATCAAATCCAGGATTAAAGAAATGTAGCGCGTAAAGATAAATTTTGAATATTCTCGACCAGCAATCGCGCATTGTAAAAATTGGCGAAATGCCGTAAGTGAAAATCCCCAGTCCTTTTGTAAAGCGGCTTCTAGCTTGTTATAACTAAAGGCTGCCTTGGAACGCTGACTCAATTCCACTGTGCTTTTTACAAACAAGTATTTTTCAGGATCAGAACGGTAGGTTGGCGACGTAATGTCATAGGTTCCTGGACGCAAATGCCCATAGATATCCAAACAGGCTTGCTTAGAACCTTTACCCGCAATCGCAGCTTGAGTATCCTTAAAAAATTGTCCCGCAATCGTCTGAATAGCGTCAACAAGCGACTGACTTTCTTCCTTGGTAATAATCCCCTGTGCTTCATAAGCCTGCAGCAAGGAACGTGCAATAAAGCCGCATCGGGCCAAATGGGAAAAGTTGAGCGTACCTATTTTGGCTGTTTCAATCAAAGTGTAAATTTTATCGCTATCCGCTTGCTGAGACGCTTTAATACGTGCAAAACGCTCTTCGATCGCCTTAATAGCTTTGTAGTAGGCTTCGCATTGAATCAAAGCAGCGTGGGTTATTTCGTGCAAAGCCGAGCGATACTGTTGATATTCCATTACCGATAACCCTGCATCTTTGGTTAACAACGCGTGCCAACGTTCATCAAAATCGCAGGTGTCGCACGTCGGCATCACCTTAAACTCCAACTTATCATGCCATTCAGGATGCTGTTTTAAACGGTTAACGAAAAATGTAACCAACTTGCCGGTTGTTTCAGTAGGAACGGACTTTGGGATAAACGAATGGATACTGGCACGCACATCGATATATGGGTGACCTGAAAAGCTCACCATCAAGGGATAAGGCCGTACGTCTTTATAACCAAATTCCGCCCTTTGTTGTGCCCAAATGGAGTCTGTGATCAGCGTACGATAGAGGGAAGCCGCTAACGCATTCGGTTTCGTTCCAATCATTTCAGCCGGGTTCCAATCAGGCATAACACCGAAAATCGTATGTTGCCCCGCAATTGCTTCCTGGGGGATTTGTAGCGAATCGAAGCGCTCTGCGGCTTCATCCAAACATTGCTGAAGCTGTTCGTCGCTAATTTCCTGCAAGTGACGCGCGACCAAAGGTCGTACTTGGAACAAATACAGTTCGTTTTGCTGAGTAACCGCGAACTCAATATCCAACGCATCCCATTGGGTTAGGTGCTCAATCTCTTGAATCGCTGCTTGTAAGCGTGGATAAAAATCAGGTGCATGGGACGGAATCGGGGCGTGTTTCCAATGATAAAAGGTAACATCCTGCGTACTTTGGCCACTCGTAACGGATTCGGTGCTCGTCCCATCATAATTCACAATATAGTAAGGGGCACTGTGCTGCAGGCTACGGGTAAAAACAACTCCGCTCAATTTAACATTCGGCAACATGGGTTGAACCAACACCTGGTCCGCTTCTTTCGGCGTTCCATAGGATTGAATGACGGTATCAACGGCTGCTTTAATAACGGTTGCTTCTGGCTGAACGTTTAAAATACTTTCGAATTTACCCGCATTGGCCTGTGTAAAGTTATCTTCCTGCAGTGAACTACTGCGCACTACCAATGGTTGATGTGGGAATGTTTGCAGGATACACGAAACCAAACTAGAAGATTGTTCACGCCACTCCTTAACCGAAAAATGGACCTGATCCAACATCCGTGCTTGGGTAATATGACGCTGCAAGGTTTGGAGCGTTTCGGATTTCGTTGTTAGGATAAACTTGGTAATATCAATGGGGCGTAAGATTTCAGCCCACAATCCATGCGCATCTACGCAAGTCAATCGTAATTTATCCTGGCAGAGGTGTATCAAGTCAGATAGGCGGTAATTTTTCCCATTGTTGCGAAAACACTGCTGTTGGTGTAAGAGCCCCAATGCCTTAGGTTTTAAATACACACATCCCACGAAGGGGTAATTTCCGTATTGGCCCTTTAACGTTCCTTCGAAGCATTCATAGTTTTCTTTGGTATCCAACAACTGCGTATGGGAATCCAAGGTAATAACCCCATCGCTATCATCAGCTTCGGCCACTTTCAGAACCAATTCAACCAATGCAGAGCGCACCAAGATATCCCCATAGCATATAAATGCAGGGAGTTTTGGGTCGAATTGAGATAGGTACAACGAGGTTTCACAGCCGGTTTTCGCCCATTGTGCATTGCAAACAAAACGCAATTGCGGATATTTTTGGGCAATCGTATCAAAGGTATATCCACCAACAAAAATACTGCTGCAAGCATTAGCCCCTACGGTTTTAAGCAACCAATCCAAAGTGCATTGGTCTTGATCAATATTAACCAGCGCGGGATTTTGGGTTAATTGTTTTGACCGCCCAGCCCCCAAGATAATACATTGATAATTATGTTCCAACACATCCTAAGTCTATTAGGGGAATTCAAGGCATACAATCGTTTTTTTAGCAAAGACTTCGCGCCTTGTCGCCAATTAGTGTTTTTTTCCGAAAGCGCTATCTATTATCAAACGTTTGAGCCCTTTATTATCGAATTGCTGAAAAATCCATCCATCCAGTTCAGTTACCTTACCAATGACCCAAAGGATCCGATTTTAACGCATCATCACGAACGCTTACATCCCTTCTATTTTGACCTTTGTTTGAAATCGGTTATGGATCGCATCGATGCAAGGTGTTTTGTTTGGACTGCACCCGATTTAAACAGTACGCAGGTGCGTGCGTTTCGAAAATCCAAGAAGGTAAAAACCTACCTCTATCTATTTCACGCTTTTTCCAGTACCCATTTGCAATACAACGAAACTGCTTTTGATGCTTATGATGCCATTTTTTGCGTAGGCCCTCATCATACCGAAGAAATAAAAAAGCGGGAACAGGTGTATGCCTTACCTGCAAAACAATTGCTACCCGTGGGTTATCCGCGTATCGATGTTGTGTATCAAAAATTTCAGCATTACACCCCGAAATTCCCGGATCAAACAACCGTGTTGGTCGCGCCGACCTGGGGTCCGGGAAATTTAATGGAACAGGGAATTGATTCTCTCATCGATACTTTGAAAAGCACGGATTATCGCGTTGTTGTTCGCCCGCATCCGGAGTTTTTAA
>DGGR01000032.1 GCA_002392285.1 Verrucomicrobia bacterium UBA3869 | reverse complement strand
GGATGGTATAGCCGTACAACTTAGCACCGAACATCTGATGCAGGCCGATATGGCGGTAGCCGACTTCGAACAGTGTTTCGAACTGCTCGGCACGTACAAACAGGGTAAAGTTATAGAGCAATGAACCGGAATGGACGTACTTATGACGGTTGACGGGGAGAGTTGCATTGAACCAGGCTCCTCCTGCCCCGTTTCTTCTGCGAAACCATTCTAGTGTGGTAAATCGGGTACAAACATAAGCGCCACCAAGCCCACCACCAATACCAACGGATAACCAATCTAAGATATACTGTTCCCAATAAGCATTGATCTGCGCTCCTGCAATCCGTTGGTTTTTGAGATACAAGCAGATAAGATGGCCTAGGCCCGCCCGGGTTGGATCGTAGATATATTTCCACCCTAGGGCAAAAAAATCATGAGTTAGAGCCTCATAGCCAGCCAAGTTTATTAGCTTCCTATTCTTTTGGTCTAAATTAGCATAGGCACCTAAAATTTCCAATTCCAAGCCGAATGAACCGATATCAAAGATATCGAATCGTCCACCGAGGGCTACCGATAGGTTTTTGTGATCTTTGTATTTGAATGCACCTATGGTGGTGTTATACACCTTATCACGGTAAACGTCATAACTTACCCCATTATCGGGTATATCTTTTTTATGGCTTATCCTTCCAACATCCTCCCCCTTTAGTTCCCCGAAGCCGGACCGTACCATAACGTACAAACCATAACAGGGAGTATGTATCCCTAAGGCAATGCTTAGGGCTACTAATAATAGACTTACTCTTTTAGTCATTTCCTTATAAGATTCTGGGGGTTTGCAGGAAATTGCAAGCTTTTTTTTGGGGGGAGTATTTGAAAAGCCTATTTATTCGCCCAATTGATAACGAACGAAGCGGCGGACAACAATATTTTCTCCCATACTTGCTATTTTGCTCGCAATCAAATCCTTAATTGTTACGGTGTTATCCTTAAAGAACGCCTGATCAAGAAGGCAAAATTCATTAGCCCACTTGTCCAACTTCCCCTGAACGATTTTTTCAACAACCGGATCAGATTTACCAGCGCATTGAGCGCGTGCAATCTCAGCTTCCTTATCCAACACCTCCTTAGGGGCGTTTCCCTTAGAAACATACTGCGGATTAAAAGCTGCAATCTGTAAGCAAATATCCAAGGCTAAGCGTTGAAATTCCTTTGTATGGGCAACAAAGTCGGTTTCGCAATTCAGTTCCAACAGCACGCCTATCTTGTCGCCTGCATGAATATAGGACTTAATTACCCCTGCTTTGGCTTCGCGCCCCATTTTCTTAATCGCGCGTGCCATTCCTTTTTTCTTTAAAATCTCGATTGCTTCCGCTTCCGATCCGTTCGCTTCAATCAATGCTTGTTTGCAATCCATAGGCCCTGCGCCCGTTTTTGCGCGCAAAGCCGCTACTTGTTCAATTGAAATATTCATAAAATGACCTATTTTTTAGCACTTTTGCTGGCAGGTTTTGCGGCCGCCTTTTTGGCTGGAGCCTTTTTAGCAGCAGACGATTTAGCGGGGGCTTTTTTTACTGCTGGTTTTGAAGCAGTAGACTTTGCAACCGCAGACGATTTGGCAACCGACTTAGCCGCCTTTGCGGTATCCTTTTTTACCGCCTTAGCTTTCGCTTTGCTTTTAATCGCTGCTTTTTTACTGGCAGCCTTGGTGGTTATCTTTTCTTTGGTTGGGGCAGCTTCATCCTCTTCCTCCATTACAACCAATTCTGCTTTTACCTCTTTAGTTTGAACAGTAACTTTAGTTTCGCCAAAGGTAGGACGTTTTCGCTCCCAACTCTTTGCCTGAGCACCCATTGCTTTTTTGCCCAATTCAGCCTTGCCATCCAATTTGTTGCGGGCGATCTTGTTCAAATCCATCCCCTCTAGCATAGCTTCCTTCAGGCATTCAAAAATCAACTGCAAGGATTTATTCGAATCATCATTCGCTGGAATAGGATAATCCAACAAGGTGGGGTCTCCATTGGTATCTACAATCCCTACGGTTGGAATTCCCAAACGACGGGCTTCGTTCAACGCAATATGTTCTTTCAATACATCGACCACAAACAACACATCCGGATATTGCTCGAGCGACAAAATACCTTCGAATCCACGATGCATGTGCGCCATGGTACGACGGATGACAGAACTTTCCTTCTTGAGCATCTTATCCAGATCTCCGGAAGCTTCCATATCCAAAAAGCGACGGTATTTTGCCAAACTGGCCTGAACGGTTTTAAAATTGGTTAAACAACCACCGAGCCAACGATTGGCACAAAAAGGCATACCGGTTGCCTGACCCAGTTCGCGAATCGGTTCCTGAGCTTGGGTTTTGGTTCCGACCAACAAAACCTTAGCGCCCTGTTTTATGCGATCGGTTAAAAAACGGGTCGCCCGTTCTAAGCATAAATGAGTTTGTTCCAAATCAATAATCGACACTCCTTGGATATGTTTATAGAGGTAAGGAGTAAATTTGGGATTCCACCGTTTCAATTGATGACCGATATGTACACCGGCCTCAAACATAGTCTCACATTCTGGTATCATAAGCTCCGTCTTCTTTTCAGAATCTTGGATAATAATCGTTTAAGGGTTTAGTTTTTTATTTTTTTAAAATTTTTGTGCTTTTCCTATCGAATGCAAGCGAAAAATTGCTAAAAACGCACGCGCAGTGCTTAAACGTTGCCCATAAAAAAGGCAGGGAATCAACTCCCTGCCTTGATTCTGTCACTAAGCGTGGATTTACATCATACCGCCCATGCCCCCCATGCCGTCTCCGGCTGCAGGCATAGCAGGCTTGTTTTCTTCTGGTAATTCCGCAATACCGCATTCAGTTGTTAACAACAATCCGGCTACGGAAGCAGCGTTTTGCAATGCACTGCGGGTTACCTTGGTCGGATCCACAACCCCTGCCTTAAACAGGTCTTCGTAGGTATCCGTTGCCACATTGTAGCCCCAAGCATCCTTCGACTCTAAGACTTCTTCGACCACTACATCGCCCTTAACTCCTGCATTGGCGCAGAGTTGCTTCAAGGGAGCCTCAATAGCCTTGCGAACGATTTGAGCGCCTATAGCCTCTTCACCCGATAACTTTAGGTTTTCAATGGCTTTTGCAGTCCGTAAAAGCGCTACGCTACCACCCGCAGAAATTCCTTCTTCAACTGCAGCACGCGTTGCATGCAAGGCGTCTTCGACACGAGCTTTTTTCTCCTTCATTTCGAGCTCGGTCATAGCCCCTACGTGGATAACCGCTACCCCACCGGCTAATTTCGCCAAGCGTTCCTGTAGCTTTTCGCGATCGTAATCCGACGTACTGTCTTCAATTTGACGGCGAATTTGGCCTACGCGGTCCTGAATATCCTTCGATTTTCCTCCGCCATTGATGATGGTGGTGCTTTCCTTATCAACGGTAATCCGTTGAGCAGTCCCCAGATCTTCCAACGTAACGTTTTCTAGTTTAATGCCTAAGTCTTCCGAGATGCACTTACCTCCAGTTAAGATTGCGATATCTTCCAGCATGGCTTTGCGACGATCTCCGAATCCCGGAGCTTTAACGGCACATACATTTAACGTACCGCGCAATTTGTTAACCACCAAGGCCGCTAATGCATCCCCTTCAATTTCTTCTGCAATCAACAGGAAGGGTTTCCCTGTTTTCGCAACATTCTGCAACAAGGGCAGCAAATCATTGAGGTTGGAGATTTTCTTCTCATATACCAAAACATAAGCCCCTTCCAACACACATTCCATCGATTCGGAATTATTGACGAAATACGGGCTAATATAACCT
>DGGR01000046.1:15919-26565 GCA_002392285.1 Verrucomicrobia bacterium UBA3869 | reverse complement strand
CTGCTCCCCCCCCCTACCGTCTACGCACCAATGGGCTTTGCGCCAAAGTAAGTTACGGATAGACCCTAATCACCTAAAGGTCATTGTAGCTCATACCCAAACCCACGGCGTCGGTTCCCATCAACGCTCATGGTTATCAGGCACCCATGATTTCCATATCAATTTAATCTTTAACGCCCATCAAATCCTGCCCTTTGCTCAGTTAGCTGCCTACACGGTTTGTACATTTCTCGAACAGGAAATTCCCCAAGCGGCACACTTAAAATGGCCCAACGATGTTTGTGTAGGCGGCGCAAAAATCAGCGGATGTTTAGCAAGGATTCGCGGACATTGGGTTACCATCGGAGTTGGAATCAACTACAATCTGGAAGCTTTTAAGACCATCGACCAACCCGTTACCTCCGTAAGGCAGTTATTAAATCAAAATAGCCTGTTCTCGCAAACCGCTATTTTTGAAAAAATTCAACGTTTTTCGCGACTATTTATGAGCCATTGGTTAAGCTATTCGAATCAACCCATCGCCTTAAGCGATGCCTGCAGCTCCCACTGGTTATATCTTCATCAAAACGTTACCATTTTCGACGAAGACCAGCAACAATGGCTAAACGGGCTATTTCAGGCAGTTTTACCTAACGGCAGCTTGCAATTGAAACTCGATTCGGGTCATACAACCACCATCCTTAATGGAACACACCTGCAACTCGCAAAGGATTAAATAGAGCTATTCTTTAAGCAAAAACTGTTGGGCAACAAAGAAATTCCATAAAACGATTTCATGCGTAATGCGCCCTGATAAATGCTGTTGCCAAAACGCCTGAACGGTTGAACGGTCTAAATACTTCCATACAGGAGTATCGGCCGCTAAATAACGTTCCATGGTCGGTTTCAACGATGTACGGAATAAATCCGCCAGGGGCATTTGGAATCCACATTTAGGACGATCCCACAAAGCGCGCGGCACATAACGATTTAAAACTTGTTTCAACAAATACTTCTTAGTTCCATGCAGTAGCTTTTGATGAAAAGGAATCGATAAGGCAAAATCGACAATACCGTAATCAATAATTGGTGCACGGGCTTCTAAACTAGCCGCCATAGCCGCACGGTCTACCTTACACAAATACGCATCCGTAAAGCGCGTACGCAGATCCAAAAACATAACCTGTTCTGCTACTGTTAATGCTGTATTGGGTAAGCGATACCATGTGTTTTGTAAAGGAGAATCTAACACCCACCCTTCATTAACGTGCATATAACCTTCCAACAAATCGTGCATTTGCAATATATTCAACGCACGTAAGTTGCGTCGCGCAAACTTAGGCGCTATCGGCCTTAAGATGCGGCGATTAAACTGTTGCAAAAAAGACAGTACACCTTCTGGGAACAAAGGTTTGAGTCGGAATAAAGTAGCTAAGCGTTTATACTCTGGATAACCCGCAAACAATTCATCTCCCCCATCGCCCGTTAATACCACACTTACCGACTGCTTGGCCAATTTGGACATGATGTAAGTCGGTAAAGCAGCCGGATCTGCAAAGGGCTCATCATAAATATGCGTAATCGAATGGATCACTTCTAACAAGTCTGTCGGTGGCAAAAACAAGGTCGTATGATCGGTTTTTAAATGCTTAGCAATCGCTTCAGCATACGGTGATTCATCAAAACGGGCTTTTTTATAACCCACACTAAACGTCTTAACCGGTTTTACTGTATGACGTTGCATCAACGCAACCACTAAGGAAGAATCAATTCCACCGGATAAAAAAGCTCCTACCGGCACATCTGCGCACATCCGTTCCTTAACCGATTGGTTCAGTAAATCATCCAATTGATCAACAATAGAAGCTGCAGAAGCTTTTAGGTAGGTACGATGCTCCAATTCTGATTCCAGATCATAATAACTACGCTCCGTTAATACCCCGTCTTTTAACGTTAAATAATGGCCGGGAAATAACTTACGTGCGCCTTTATTGATGGAATAGGGGCAGGGAACATAAAAATTCCTTAAAAAAAGCTGTAAAGCGACTTCATCCAAAGCATCATCAAATTGGGGCAAGGTACGTAGCGCCTTTAATTCAGATGCGAACGCAAAAAAGCGATTGGATTCATATGCATAATACAAAGGCTTTTCGCCCAAACGATCGCGGGCTACCACCAACTGCTTCTCTTGAGTGTCGTATAAGGCAAACGCGAACATCCCATTGAGCTTCGGCAATGCTTTTTCAACCCCCCACTGGATGCACGCATGCAACAACACTTGCGTATCGTTATGTACCTCAAAATGAACCCCTGCTGCCTGCAATTCTTTCGCTAAGGAGCGATAATTGTAAATTTCACCGTTAAAAACAAGGACATAGCGCTTATCGTCGCTAACCATCGGTTGATAGCTAAAGGGGCTAACATCGCAGATAGCCAATAGGGTCTGACCTAACCCAATAGATTCATGAATCCAAGTCCCCGAATGGTTTGGCCCACGATGACTTAAAACCTTTAGCATGGGCGGCAATACTTGTTCGATTGCCGGCATACCATCGTTCAAATTCCAAATTCCTGCTATACCACACATAGAGCCTATTACGCTTCCCGCTTATAACCGATGGCGCACCAATTAACCTCTGGATTAGTTCCAAATGTAATGCGTTCCAAACCGCATTGAGTCATTAGGGTGGCAATATCTTGCTTTGAAAATCGATGCTCTATCCTAGAACCAAAACGATCTAAACTCCAAAGCCGCATGCTATACAAAGAACTTTTACGCACCGCACTCAAAGGGATATTAGATACATTAACCCCTAGCTTTTCTAGCACCCAAGATAATTTTGCAAGCGGCCAATAAACCGTAAGCGCAATGATATCGGTGCATAATTTCCGCCAAAAATAAGGCATACGGCTAATACACCGACGGACTATATCAGTACACCGCCAGATAGCCTTAAACCATTCCGGTCGGTTTTCAAAATTATAATACATGTAGACCAAAAACGGAGCGCCTGGCTTCAATTTATCGACACAGGCTTTCATAGCCGAGCATGGATCAGGGATGTAGTGCAACACCCCCAAGCAGTAGCCAAAATCCTGTGAATTATCCGGCAACGGCATATCGTTGATCGTTCGTTTGTAAAAATGAACATTCGACTTTCCTTGCAAAACGGTTTTGGCAACCTCAATTGCATCAGAAGGCTCGATCAAATTCAGCCGCTTTACCTTATCAGCCACAAAATACGCCCAGCGTCCCATGCCGCAACCTGCATCAAATCCCTCAGCGGTTGCAGGTAACTGGTCAAATGGGAAAATATCAAAGTATCCATGGAATTCTTCCAAAACTTCTTCCTTGGAGCGTCCACGCCCATCAAAATCCCGCCATTGTTTCCCATAATGAGAAACCAAATCATCGTTTTGATTTACCATACTTAAATTGTTTTAAGTGAAGCGTTTTCTGACCCAAAGGTCAACGATAAGGATACCCAACCTGCATTTTTAAAGCCGCTACCAAACCAACCACCGCTGTTTCCATACGCAACACGTAGGTCGGTAAGCATACAGGAGTCGAAAAGGTCGCCAAAAACGCCTCTTCAGCCGCAGTAAATCCCCCTTCAGGCCCCACAACCACCGAATAAAGCGATGGCTTTTGAGTCAATTGGATAGCGGATTCAGAGGCATTAAACGATCCATGGAAGCAACCCCCTAAGGATTTTGTAGGCAATTGATTAAAGGCAATAGGGGCCAACAGTTTCGGTACATAAGGATTTTTTGCCTGCTTGCACGCTTCAATCAAAATCCGTTGCCAGCGCTCTAACCGTTTCGCCCAAATAGGTTCCCAATGCCCACGCTCCGTTCGTTCCGCATACACCGGTTGAATACGCGCTATCCCCAATTCACTCGCCTTGGGTAAAATAGCGTCAAAAGTAGAACTTTGATTGGGCAAAGCCAGAACCAATTGCCATTCGCTGCCCCAACGAGTAGCCGTTTGTAAAACTTCAGTAAACGTTACTGCGCATTCTTTCCTGTTGGGCTGCAGCTGACCTATACGAAGCGCTCCATCTCCATTAAAAACCGCCACAGTCGCCCCCGGACGGCACCGCAGCACATGCAACACATGATGAGCTTCATGCTCGCTTAACGCAACACAGGAAGCATCAGCAGGAATGGTTGGGCAATAAACCCAAGGGATCTGGGTAGCTTGCATTACTTCAGTAACGACTGTTTACCCAACACCATCTCTTTAGTAATTTGGATGTCATGAATGCCTTTATCTTTTGAAACAGCAAAAAAAGCATCATTCATCAACCGTTCCAAAATAGAACGCAAAGCGCGCGCACCGGTTTTTAACTCAAGCGCTTGATCGACGACCGCCACAATCGCTTCTGGATCCATCGATAAACGCACCCCTTCCATCGCAAACAACTTCTGATATTGCAACAACAGGGCATTTTTTGTACGGGTCATAATATAGATCAAATCTTCGCGAGTTAATTCGCGTAACACGGATATAATCGGTAATCGACCGACGAATTCGGGAATCATTCCAAATTGAATCAGGTCTTCCGCTTGCACATTTTGCTCAATAAACGATGCCTCTTCATCCGCTCCTTGAGCTATGCGCTCGAACCCAACAATATTGCTCCCTAAGCGTTCCGCCATAATCTTATCAAGACCAACAAACGCTCCGCCGCAAATAAATAGGATATTGGAAGTATTAACGCGAATATACTCTTGATCCGGATGCTTACGTCCACCCTTGGGAGGGATATTGCATTCCGTACCTTCTAAAATTTTTAGCAACGCTTGCTGAACCCCTTCGCCGGAAACATCGCGGGTAATCGAAACATTGCTGGTTTTGCGTCCAATCTTATCGATTTCATCCACATAGATAATACCCGTTTCCGCTCGAGCGACATCATAATCCGCTGCCTGTAACAAACGTAAAACAATGTTTTCAACATCCTCACCGACATAACCCGCTTCTGTCAGGGTGGTCGCATCTGCAATGGCAAATGGCACATTCAATACGCGCGCCAAGGTACGAGCCAGCAATGTTTTCCCACTCCCCGTTGGCCCAATGAACAACACATTGCTCTTTTCGATCTCTACCTCAGATAAATCATCAGGCAATTGACTGGTTAAATTTAACCCAGGTTCGCATTCAAAATGCTCAATACCCTTTTGACACACCAAACGTTTGTAGTGGTTATAAACCGCAACTGACAGCGTTTTTTTAGCCTGTTCTTGACCAATAATATACGCATCCAACACCGAGTTAATACTTTGCGGCGATAAGATTTTTAGCTTCGGTTGTTCCTTCGTCTCTTTAGGTGCTACCTCACTGCTGACCGAATGAATCCCCGCATTAGGAGGTTGAATCATACCCTGGCAGATTTTTAAACAATCGACGCAGATTCCTGCATCGCCACCAGGAGACGAAATCAACTTCTTTACTTGACTAGCATGCCGTCCGCAAAACGAACAAAATACTGCATCTTTAGCCATTAACGATCTGATTTTTGCGGATTATTAACAATAACGCGGTCAATTAAACCATACGTTTTGGCTTCTTCGGCGGTTAAGAAAAAGTCACGGTCGGAATCCTTTTCGATTTGCTCAACCGATTGGGAACTGTGCTGCGACAAAATCTTATTGATAATCGAACGCCACCGTAAAATTTCTTTAGCGGCAATTGAAATATCGGAAGCTTGTCCGCTGACCCCTCCTGAGGGTTGATGAATCATCACGCGGCTATGAGGCAATGCATACCGTTTACCACGAGTCCCTGCAGCTAACAATACGGTCGCCATACTGGCAGCCTGACCAATACAATAGGTTACGATATCACACTTAAGGAAATTCATCGTATCGTAAATCGCCATGCCGGCCGTTACGCTACCCCCTGGGCAATTGATATACACATGGATATCCTTCTTCGGATCCTCCATTTGTAAGAACAACAGTTGAGCAATGATCGCATTGGCTACATAATCATCGATTGGGGTCCCCAAGAAAACGATGCGATCCTTCAATAAACGGCTATAGATATCCCATGCTTTTTCACCGCGTCCATCGCGTTCGTAAACATAAGGAAGAGGAAGATAACTCATAAACCTTTACGCAGCTTTTTGCTCTTTCGAAAGCTTATTAAACAGCCAATTGATTAATTTCGCCTGAAACGCTTTCCCTTGGATATCCACGCGCAAACGATTATCCTTATTTGCTTGCTGAACCAGTTTTTGGGGAGAAATATGCAAGCGCCGCGCTTCCTGCATAACAATAGGCGTTAAATCTTGCTCTTCTAACACCAAGTGTTCATCGCGCGATAGCTTTTCGAAGCATAAATCTAGCTTAATGCGGCTAACAGCTCCTTCTTTGGCTTTCTCATACAACAAGGCCTTCTGCTCTTCCATCTCCTGTTCTTTAACGCCGTGCGATGCAAACACATCTACCATTTCCTGCAAAATCTTATCGGTCTGGCTCTTAACCCAAGAATGAGGCAAATCACACTGAATCGATTGTACTAAATATTCTGCAATACGCTGCTTTTGATGAGCCGCATACTCAGCTTGCTTTCGCTGCTGCAGGGTTTGTTCAGCTGCTGATTTTAATGCGTCCAGATCCTTAACCTTCATCTTTTCAAAGAACTTTTCATCCATCTCCGGCAAGACTACCTCGCGCACCTCTTCAATCGTCACCTGATAGACCCCTTCCTTCTCTTGCAACTCAGCCAGCTCAAAATCCTTAGGGAAGGTTACCGAAATGCTCTTCGTCTCCCCTGCTTTCATACCAATAACCCCATTGGCAATTTCAGGAATTTCATACGTTTCTACCACCCCTGCTTCTTGCCAAATGCTCTTTTGCTTAGACCACACAGGGGATACATCGCCGAAGTCCCCTACCGGTTTTTCACCAACAAAGCCTTCATACGACAGCTTCACATAATCGTTCTTTTGAATCGCACGATCAACGGTATGGTAGGTTGCGTATTGCTTACGTAAACGCGTAATAAACTCAGTTACTTCTGTATCTTTTACGGCAACATCCGCTTTCTCTAATTGAAAATTTTTGAAATCGGGCAAACTAACTTCGGGCTTTATTTCAACAGTAATGCTTACTGCGTGCTTGGTGGATAAGTCGGAATAATCGACATCGGTAATAGCGGCAATCGACAACTTCTCCTTTTGGACAGCATAATCTAACGCCTGTTTAACCAGCTGCTCCTTTAATTCTGATTCCATGGCCTGCCCATAACGTTGCTTTAAAAGTTCTGTAGGAACTTTCCCTTTACGGAAACCGGGTAAAACTGCCTTTGATTGCGCTGCTTTTAACACCATCGCTTCTGCATTCTGGTAAGCTGATGCTTCAAAAACAGCTGTAACTTTTTTAGAAACCGAATCCACTGTTTCTACTTGAACCGCTATTGAATTGTTTTCGGTACTCATTTTTCTTTACTAGAAACCTTACTAGATCCGCTGGATTTTCCTTTAACGGAAAAGCTACCCGGACCGATAAATAAAAATACGCTACTAATCATCAGCAATAAAACCGCAGGAGAATATGGCTGAACAAATACGCTCCATGATAGATGCTCACGCGTTGCGCTATAGCTTAAAATAGCCAAGACTAACAGGGCGAAACGAAAATAAAACCCCAACAAGATAAAAATACCCGTCCAAATAAGCGTAAAAGCCACTATAATTCCCCAAAATGTGGGAGAAAACGGAAGATTAAACGCTATAGCCGGCTGTCCTAATTGTTTTAGCAACGACGTACTGCGGAAGCTTTGCACCCCATAGGTGAATAAAAAGCCGCTAAAAAATATACGGAATAATAAAAGGCCTAGGTTTGATTTCTCAAACCATTTACCCAATTTTTCTGCCAACGCGAGCATACTACTTGCAACGCCGAGCGGTATAAAGCCTACTTACCGTCGCTTTTATGCTCTTTTCTAGACTTTTTATCTGCTTTTTCAGCTTCGCCCTCTTTATTTTTAGTCTTATTGCTCTTTACTTTTTGGTAATAAAATTCCTTATGTTGTGCATCCCAACGAATAATGTACGCTTTAGCATCAGAGTCATTAACCACTGCAACCGTCTTTAAACCGGTCTCTGGGTCATCGACACCATCTGTAATTACAAAGCCTCCGAAACAGGCACTCGAGGCCAGCATAGCAGTCAAACTTGCGAACAAAAAACGTTTCCCTTTCATAGTATATACCTTTGGCCCTTATGACATCATTGCATGCCTAGGGTGTCAAGATACATTTAAAAGGGTGCTAGGTATCTATCGATAAGTTAACGCAAGGGCTTCAATGAGCTTATCCCAACCGTTTACCAAAACAAACAGCATCAATTTGAACGGGAGCGAAATGGTCATGGGGGATACCATCATCATACCCAACGCCAATAAGATATTGGATACAATCAAATCGATAACAATAAAGGGAAGGTAGATAATAAACCCGATTTCAAATGCCGATGTGAGTTCGGACAAAACGAATGCAGGGACACAAATCAACAAATCGCTTTCGCGAATATTTTTAACGTAAGCCTGCGGCCATAAACGTTTCGCAATACGGATGAAAAAGGTGCGGTATTTTTCAGGCGTATGCTTATGAAGGAAATGAACAATAGGCTGCTTGGCATAGCCAGCAATCGCGATTAATTCCTCTGCATGGCTCACGGTCTGACCAGCTTGAGTCGAGGTAAGGATGCTGCTTAACCAACGTACATCATTCTGACCGGCTGCCTTCAACGGTTCCATATGCGTTGGTAATCTAAAATGGTCTGGGTCCTCTTTCAGGGATTGCAAGGTTGAATAAGACTCGCTGATTCTCCTTGTGCTATCCTGCAAGGTTGGAGCCATAATATATAACGTTAATACAACCGCTAATCCATTAATCACCATGTTAGGCGGAACCTGTTGCAACCCCATGGCTTGGCGCAACAAATTCATAACGACTACCAATTTGATGAACGAAGTCATCATCATGATTGCAAATGGCAACAGAGCCAATGCAAGCATGCATAGGATCAGGGTAATCGGGTCGTAGAATGGCGTAGTAGACATGACTTATTTCGTATACAAGTGAGTCATGCGAACGCCCAATTTATCGTTTACCTGAACCCATTCGCCTTGCCCAATGCATTGACCATTCGCCAAAACGGATACCGATGCATCTACTTTTTTATCCAACTCGAACGTATAGCCTTCATGCAACTGCTGCAGTTGGTCAAAGGTCAATTGTTTCTGCCCAACATCAAACGAAATGGTAACAGGCAATTGATCCACAGGGAATGCACTGGTATCCGATAATTGCTCGTCCGATATCGGCTCAGCATTAGTTGTCTCATCCGAAGCATCCGCCTCATCTTCGGAAATAATACCTACTGGCAAATCATTGTTGTTTTCTTCCATAAATAACCCCTTGATGCAAAATGTTGTTTCTTTCAGCTCTCCCCAAAAAAGGATTTTCTGCCAATAAAATTTAATAACCGCTGGCGATGTTTGGGATAAAATCACATCCCCGACCCGTAAGGACCTTAATTCCTCCCAGGATAACTGCGCTTGGCCATTAATTTGACGAAAAGGGAACTTTAGCTGCCGAAATTTCAATTCAGACGGTTTGGTTTTGTCAGCAATCGCACGCATCAATTGGCAACTTACAGCATCTTGACCATTGATTCCCAACTGATAAATAGGTTTACCTGCGTTGTTCAACGTAAAACAGATTGCGTTGATAGGAGCAGTGGTATAATGAACCTCTTGGGGCTCTAAACGTTCTTCAAACTGTAAGAAAATCTCGCCCAGTTCTTCCTGCATAGCTTTCAACAGCAGGTCATAAATCTCACTTCCATAAGCTTTGGGATCAACTCCCTTTAAATTAGGGTCTAAACAAGTACAGAGCCCATTAAGACTACCCAATAGACAGACCACTTTATCCTGCCAACCATACTGAAAAGCAATGGATTCATTCCAGATCCGCTGATCCTTCAATTGCAAGGTATGTTCCTGCTCTCTAAACTGAAAAGGCAATTCCCCGCACCAAGCTCGCGTCAAATCCCCATAAGCTTGCGATAAGGTAACAGCTGGCTTTAATCCACTCATTTGGTATCCTCTTGCGCATCATAGGCAAAATACCCTCGGGAACGGCTATCCTTAGACATCGAAGCATCTGATGAACGACCATCGAATACCTGAACCGATACGCGTTCGTACTTATAGGGTTTCAATTCAGTCTGTAAATACCCCTGCAAATTAACCTGATTTTCCGTTAAAAAACTCAAACTGCTCTGGGCTTGCGAAGTAAATTGAATATGCAACGAACTTCCGCTTTTTGAAAACTGTACGTTGGTATCCGCCAAAAGATTAGGGGACAGCGTTAAGATAACACTACGGTTTTGCTCCAACGAGCTCGAGGCAACCAAAACCCTGCTAATAACCTGCTCCTTAATGTACCGCATCACCTCGTGAACATGCGTCTCTATTGGCTGAGATGCTGTAACTTCGTTTGTTTGTACCGGCGTAGCATTCAGCTCATGCACCGGCGTAACTACTTCTAGCGGCACTACAGGCGCATGCGTCTGATTTGCTCCTAACGAACGAGAACGCTTATCCTCTATCGGATGACGATGCTCTTCTCGGGATACAGGTGCTTCTCG
>DGGR01000046.1:0-15736 GCA_002392285.1 Verrucomicrobia bacterium UBA3869 | reverse complement strand
GGATACAGGTGCTTCTCGGGATACAACAAGCTTCGGCGAAGTGTTTACGGAAGGTTTTGTGCCCAAAACCTTCGTGAAATGATCACCCGAAGCTTCTTTTCTCGAAAACTTAGGGTCTTTACGCGGATGCTGCAAACACTGCTCAAACAAGGCAACAGCTTCTGGAGCCGGAGTAGCTTGTTTTGACTTTTCAGATGGTATCGGTTGGGCGCCATCCTCCGAAGGAGTAATGGTATAAGTATCGATGGACATATTATTTTTTGACCTTAAAATCTTCTAACTCCTTATCCTGTTCTTTTTCGTCTAAAAGACGCATGTCTTCTTTCCAAATATTCTTATGCTCTTCGATCTTCTCCAATTCACGCTGTGCTTTATGCAATTTCCGCGAACATTGCACAACCTCTTGTTGCGCCCGTTCATATTTATTATGAGCCTTTTCTATCTCAATTGCAAGTTTCTCCTGGTATTCATCCAATTTGCTGAGTTTTAAATTAACCAAATCCAAATAATTGCGCTTAAAATGCGTTTTTTGCAGCATTTGGTCGTAAATCAGCTGAATATACTCCGGTTTCTTTTCTAGAAAGCGCTCCTGCTTCTTTTTCTGTTCTTCCAACAGGCGTTGAGCTTCCTGCAGTGCCATTTTAGCTTTTAATAGGATTTCTTGAGCGTGTTCCTTGCGATGCTCACGGACCCGTAATAAATCTTGCAGTTCATACTTCATTTAACGCCTACGCGTTTACAATTTGAATCAAGCGCTCGACCGTCTCCTTAAAGGTTGATTTTTCCGATAATCCCTGCCTTAAAAATTCATTTATTTTGGGCATTTTATCGATTGCCTCATCGACCTCAGCATCATTGCCTTTTTTGTATTCACCGATACGTAGCAACAACTCCACTTCTTGGTATTTTGCCAACATATTACGGAATTTACCGGCTGCCTTTAGGTGATCGGGTTCCACAATCGCATTCATGACACGGCTAATGCTCGCCAAAACATCGATGGCAGGGTAATGATTCGCGCTCGCCAATTTACGGGACAAAATGATGTGTCCATCCAAAATAGATCGGGTTTCATCTGCAATCGGTTCGGTCATATCATCCCCTTCGACCAACACAGTATATAAGGCCGTAATAGATCCTTTTTCCGACTGTCCTGCTCGCTCCATTAACTTAGGCAAGGTAGAAAATACCGAAGGGGGAAATCCGCGTCGCGTTGGAGGTTCACCGGCAGCCAACCCAATTTCACGCTGGGCACGTCCGAAACGGGTTACCGAATCCATCAATAACAGTACCTTTTTCCCCTTATCCCTAAAATATTCTGCCACGCTGGTTGCGACATAAGCAGCTTTTAAGCGTTCAGTAGAAGAACGATCCGAAGTAGCAATCACCAACACGGAATGTTTTAAGCCCTCTTCGCCCAAATCCTTTTCAACGAATTCTCGTACTTCACGGCCTCGTTCTCCGATCAACCCCAAAACAGTAACTTCTGCTTCTGTATTACGAATAATCTGAGCCAATAAGGTACTTTTCCCACCTCCAGCAGCTGCAAAAATACCTAAGCGTTGACCTTCCCCGCAGGTCAATAGCCCATCCAAGCAACGCAATCCCAATGAAATGGGTTCGTCGATAGGTTTTCGGGTCATGGGTGGCGGAGGATCGGCATAAACTGGATAGTAGGTTTCAGGTTCAAATGGGCCGCGGATTGCCGTATCGGTAACGTTTCCCAAGCCATCCAGAACGCGCCCCAGCAATCCCATACCGACCGGAACGCTATGGATACGTCCTGATGGAATTACTAAAGTTGCTGCTGAGATACCGTTTACATCGCCTAATGGGGTTAATAACGTTCCGTCTTTAACAAATCCCACCACTTCAGCCAAAAAATCAGTATCATTATCCGGGTTATGTAAAGTACACAATTCACCAACCTTTACATCCCCAATACACGCGGTAATCATGTTCCCCGTGACTTGCATAATCTTCCCTTTCGCAGCAGAGGAATGGGTATTACGAATAATGGTTTCAAAAAAAGGCAGCAAGGGAGAACCCATAGCACGTATTACATTAATTTTTCTTTAATCGCCTTTAATAACGTTTCCAATTGACACTGAATACCAGCATCAATCACGCCAGTTTCTGTTTCCAAAATACAAGAATCCAAAGGCAGCGTTTGGTCTGCAACCACCTCAATACGCTTGATATTATCTTGCAGGGCCTGCAAATCCCCTACTTTTGCCTTCACCAAAATCGCCTGTTCCGGATGGACTGAAATCCGTAAAAAATTACCTTCTGGAATTCTTTTGATGGTACGCTTAACAACAGCATACATCCGTTCTTCGCTCGGGTATTCGCCTAACATTTTCAAGAACAATTCTTTCAGAATTTCCACAAAAGTTTGTTCTAACTTTTCGTAGTAATGAATTCCGTTCGAAAGCATGGAGAGCGCCAATTCCAACTGTTTTTCTTGGCATTGTTGTTCCCCCTCCGACGCAACTTTCTTGCGTAATGAATCGCATTCCAACTTGGTATTTTCCTGCATCAAATTTAGCTGAGCATAAGCTTGTTTCATCAACTTATCCCTCTTAATCTTAGCATTCTCAATAATTTGACTGGCTTGTTCGTTCAACAAATAATCTTCGCGCCGTACAATACGGGTAGTTGGACAAAAATGCTTCGAACCTTGAATCGTTAACATACGTTTTACTCCTCAATCATCTTTAGCAAATGCTTACAAATGTTATACAACTGGTGCTGGTTCGTAGGGTCTATCACATGCCGGAAGTTCCAAGAATAACTCGGAGGCATAATCAAGGCAAAACGTTGCACCAATGGAACCGGTTGTTGCGTCCACAAATATTCCAATAAAAACTGACCTGAACGCTGTACCGACTGCACCCAATGATCAGAATCGGATTCAATCGATGCTATGGCCTTTAAAATCGGCGCATAAAGATTCCCCTGTTTTAGCACAAAGGTATATAGTTTATCCGATAAAAAGGTTAACGATTGTCGTTCCTCCATCCGTATCCGCTTTTTAACGGTACTCAGGCAATAAATCCCTCCCAGCATTTGCAGCAACGCCTGCCATTGATGGGCAGTAATACTTAAAAAAAAATAATGCGGATGCTTCAGGTGTTCCGATAGAATCGGTTGAAGCTTTAAAGTATGCCATATATACGCATCCAACTTCGCTTTTAAGCGTCTATTTTGGGTATTAAATAATTTTTTTGCAGATTTTAGAAAAGGAACCCTTGGGGCAGAATCGTCCAATACAATAGTTGCATTACAAGCAATCAGATGCTTGGCCAAATCTAAAGTAGCAGACATTAAGCGGCTCCTGTTGAATCATCGGCAGACGGTTTTTGTGCTGCTTGAACAGCTTCTGCAGGTTGCTGTTTGCGGGTACGCTTAGTCTTTGCTTTATACTTTTCCATCAACTGGAGGGTACCCCAGCACGTAGCTGCACCCAATAACAGCATAACAATCAACAGCGCGACCATTGATTCGACCGACGCTACACTTACTTTTACCCCCAATATACTGGTAATATTGGGCTTTTTGTTAGCGATAAACGGCAAACGCTCGTTTGGATTAGAAGCCGGAAACAAGGTTAAATTGACCTTATCATACGACAATCCCTCAATACTGTTGGTGACCAACTGTCGGATTTCGCGTGCGCAATCATCTAAGTTGATTTGCGGTAGGTAAGAAATGAAGACAGAAGCAGAGGCAGGAGCAATTTTTTCTGCATAAATATTATTATCGGGCAAAACAATGTGCACTCTGGCTGTAATAACCCCATGGATGTGGGTTAACGTTTCGGCTAACTCGTTCGACAAGGCATGAACGTAACGGATACGTTCTTCCGTTGGCGACGAAACCAAACCGGATTTTTTAAATGTTTCCCCAATGGAATCAAATTTGTCTTTAGGGAATCCTGTTTCGTTCAAGAGCTGAACGCTTTGTGAAAACTGCGATGAATCAACCATAATGCTCCATGTGTTTTCGGCACCAGGAACTTTATTACACACGATATCGCTGGTTAAAAGAATGGCCATCATATCGTTGGCCTCTCGCTCCTGCAAATTCGTATAAAGGGCTTGTTGGGAACAACCCGCCAAGCTGAGCATCGCTAGTAACAAACAGGATTTAATATGCATAGGTTATTGGTTCTTAAATAAGGTTTGGATGCTATTAACGGCTCCAGAACCCACTCTTCCAGCCAAATCGTTGCGAACGACTAACCCCATCATTTCCCATTGAATGCCAATATAGTCCGAAGGGGTTAAGTTCTCTTTGCTCAATAACGGTTGTAAGCGCTCCAAATGGGCTGTATTTGCCTCTCCAACCTTTCGAGCCATATCGGTAACCAATTCTGAAAAATTCATGGGGGTAACTTGCGCTAATTCATCGGATGGCAGTTCATCCGGTAGGGTCGCTTGCCCTTCTACCGGCATAGGCAGTTCATTCAACCTATCCCGAGTAGCTAGCGTTTGGTTAAAGTTATCAACCGCTGCTACATTAGCAGCCCAGGACATTTCGTGAGATGATAAAGGCATAGTCTTATAAAGCTTTAGTTTGTTGTTGCTGTAGAACCGAAGATGGGCTCGCGTAAGAGGTTCCATTAACCCATTGCGCGAGTACCTTACAATCTTCGCTTTCGCAGTCCTTTAATAGCAATTCAGATACCTTGCTGGCTTCTTCATGCAATTGGTAGTACTTCAAACCGAAGACAAGCCATCCTTTGATATCCTCGTTTTTGGGGTCTTGTAATAGACAGTATTGCAAAATCTTGAAGCCTTCATTTCTATGCCCCATCAACAATTCGCCAATTCCTTTCACTGCCTGAGCATATAGATTGTTAGGATAAAGCTCTACAACGGTGAATAATAGCGAACGTGCCTCATGGAACAATCCCTTCTCGATGCCTACAAAAGCTAACGAGAGCAAGAATTGTACTAATGAATAGGGGACTAAGTTTTTATCTGAATTGCTAGTCATAAGTTATTTATGAGTGAATCTTGTTAGCAATACCGCGTAATATGTTTCCAACAGCAGCCACAACGGCGCTACCTGTCGCAGCGGTTGTACTGCTTAATGTTACATCCATTTGCACGTTTAACAATTGTGCAACATTTAAATCTCCAACTTTGGACGCACCCAACGAACGGATGCTATTGAGGAATCGGGTCTCAGCTTTGGCAAATACTTGCGACAGAATGGCGCTTACACCATCGAGTGCAAGTTTTAGCGCGTTGGCAGGAGCTCCCTTATCGATGGTCTTCATTCCCTCTCCTGATTGATTGTTGATGTTGTATATGTTCTGGTCTTGGTTTTCATCGTTGATCTTTAATGAATGGTATCTTTTTTGACAGAATCCTTTTAGCATAGTTTTTTATTTCCTTTCGAATGAAAAATATTACGATTTAATGTTCTGCATGATTGCACGAAGCATACTGCTTATTGACGACATAACAGAGCTTGCAGTTAAGGTGGTTGTGTTACACAAAGTCATCTTCATCTGAATTCCTAACAGATGCGAACTATTGAGTTCACCCGCAGCAACATCACTAAGGCCACTGATATTTTCACTCAATCCACTTTCAGCTTGTGCAACCTGCTTCATAAGGATTTCACTTACTTTATCGATGGAAGTCTTTTTATCTTTTCCCCAACCACCTGTGTAAAATAGATAGGCTGACTGTGGTACTGTAACGTCTGGAAAAGGCATAATAATTACAATTTAAGGGTTTTTATTTATTCGTTTGTTGTTTGTAAAATGGTTTTTGCGTGCTTAAAAGCCTCCATCAAAAGCGATTTTGTAGATGGATCGCCATTGGGATCCGATTCAATCTGCTCTTGATAATGCAAAAGCTTATCCATCATCTGGTTATGATGAACGCCTGCCGGATCGTTGTTGAGACGAAGCGACAAATCGGTTAAATTTACTTTCATGCTCATAAATTGTTTGGGTTAGTTTTTTATATTTCCGAAAGGGCAAATAAGGTAACATCGTCATTTTTCTGCAACCGTATACCCTTTTTAGAAATGGATTGGATCTTATATCCGGACGGTAAAATCGATCCTTCGAAATAACGATCGCCATTTTGCAAATCCACCCAAGGGGTTTGATCATTGGGGATAGAAACGGTGGTAATCGGCGACGGAAAAAAGATCTTTTTGACAGCACTTGGCGTTACCGTTGCTACATACGATAGAACTTTACAAATTCCATTGAAGGTTTTCTTTAACGTCTTTTGCGCTTCCTGCCAACGGACTTCATCGCTTGCTTGTATGTGACCTGTAATCATAATTCCCGTACGAATCACTTGAACCCTTAAGAGTCCTTTAAGTTCGTATTTAGAAAGCAAATTTGATGCCAACTTATATACCTCATCAGTATTCGACAAAACGGTTTCAATTGAGTTCAGCCCTGGAATTTCAGTCAACATTCGCCGTTTAATCGTAGGCAAGTCTTCAATAGAATACAAAAATCCTTTGATTACAATGCCATCCAAGTGATTCCCTGGAACAACCTGCAACGTTTGATAGGGGCTTACAATATCCTGTGCTTTTGCCACCAAACGCTGCTGTACATAAACATGAATCGATTGAAAATTAACGTGAGGCAAGCGGTGCAATTCATCCTCTAACTTCTCTTGGTCTTCTCTTGTTACCACATAGCATTGCAGCACAAAACGATGACCACTCACATTGATTTTTATAAAATTTGGATTAACATGGTGCCGCTCCAATACTTTTTCGATGGATTGACGAAGCGCCATGATCGGAAACACAACCTTATCAATAGTAGGGGTACGCGTATTATTGCGATAGGCCATCCATCCGTAGATTCCAAGCATGAAACAAAAACCTACAATGGCCCAAAGCATTAAATGCCATGATTTCCGCTCCACTTGTTCCGTATCGTCCGCATTCTCCAGCTCTTTTAGCTCCTGAGCCATATTCCCAGAATGCGTGCCCGATGGGGCTTCAGAAGTGGTTGCAGGCTTCGCAGCCGTGGAAATTTCAGGCCATACCACATTATTAGGGCCTACCGCCAACAAAGTAGCTCCGCAGACAATAGGCTGAAACGCTTGAACAGTGGTAGCAGCGGTAATGGCTGTTCCATTAACCGAAACCCTAGCTCCTTCGGCTGGCGTACAGGTTACGGTTCCATCCTTACACGCAAAACTTGCATGCTGATCCCGCAGGGTTTCATCCACTAATATTACATCACAGGCATCGCTTTTACCAAGCATAATTGCCTGCTCTTGCAACGTCACTTCTGCCCCTTCATGAGGACCCGATAAAATACGCAATACATAGGTAGCAGCCGGTTCATTCGCCTGACCCTCATCGGATTTTTTAGCGTTTAAATCCGCGCTTTTATCCTTATTGGCGTCAGCAGCCTCATCTTGAGCATCCTTAACTGCTTCTGGCTTTGCTTCCTTATCGGGCGATGCAGAAACATCCACCTGTGGCACATCCTCAGAGGCCTTTATCGTCTTAGTAGCGTTTTTAGAACGCGTTACCTTGGAACGAACCAATTGACCCTTGGATGTGTTTTCTTTTGCTAGCTGCACCGGCTGCTCTTCGGGTAATGTAACCCCATCCACCTGCGCGGTTTTTTCGGAAGGCTGATCTGGTTGTATCTGAGATTGCTCCGGATTGGGTGAATCCTGATCCGTTGGTTGTGAAACAGGCTTTTCTACTGTTTTTTCTGAAGTCTGAATGGAATTAGCTTGGGACAGTTTTACATCCTCAAGGGTAGGTTTATTTCCCTCTGTAGTTTTTTGTTTATCCTCAGATTTATTGGGTACTGACATAATCCCTTAGTTCAAAAAACAGAATGACAAATCGATGCGTATTCCTATAGAATATACGGAGATTATGCTTCATTTTTTACTCATCACTTACATAAAAATGTTTGCAGCCACATCACCTCTTCCGTTCGTGGTACTCTATTTAAATTTACGGCCATCGGACACACCAGAACAACGTTGGGCTCTTGCTAAAAAAGGAATGTTGTTTGCGTCTTGCATTATACTAGGAGTTCTTATCTGCGGCATTCGTATGTTAAATTTACTGCAGATCGACCTAAATGCATTCCGCATTTCCGGTGGATTAATCCTGTTGATTATTGCCATCGGTATGCTTTATCCAAAACCCAACAAACCCACCGCTCAACTTACCAGTGACGATATTACCCTCACGCCCCTAGCCTTTCCAATCATCGCCGGCCCAGGTGCTTTATCGGCTATCATCATCTGCCAATCCGATGCGGTTACTACCTTAGAACATTGTATGGTATACGTATCGAGCGCGCTCATTATGGCAACCTATTATGTTCTGTTTTACATCGCTTGTTTTTCATCCAAATGGCTTAAGCCGGGTATCCTTGCGATCTGCTCTAAATTATTCGGGTTGCTGTTGCTTACCATTTCTGTTCAAATGATCACCGTCGGTATTATTGGACTTACCCAGTTCTTGGCCTCTTGTTAAAGAACTATAGGTTGCAGTCCACAGGGTATTGATGTAACAATAAAAAGAGAAAGTTTTAAACCATGAGTCAGAGTTTATCGTTTTTATTTGCAACATACTTCAAAATTTTTATTGCGTGTTCACCGATTGTAGCCGTTGCAATCTACATTCCATTGCGTCCATCGGATGATGCTGCTCAGAGATGGGTTATTGCAAAAAAAGGTATGCTCTTTGCATCCTTCATCCTATTCGGTGCCCTTTTCTTTGGCTTCCATATTTTGGAATTAATCGGGGTGGAACTGAACGCATTCCGTATTTCGGGTGGATTGGTTTTATCCATCATCGCCTTAAGCTTACTCTATCCCAAACAGAAAGATATATCCAATGAGAATCATGAACAAGATGATATTGCTCTCACGCCCCTAGCGTTCCCCATTATTACCGGACCAGGAGCTATATCGGCGGTTATTATCTACAAATCCGAAACCACAACCAGTTGGGAAACATTTCTGGTGTATGTAGCAGCGGTGCTCATTATGATCACCTTTTACGCCTTGTTCTACATCGCTTGCTTTTTTTCACGATGGCTCAAACCTTCGATTATCACCATTTGCTCTAAATTATGCGGCCTGCTTGTTTTAACGTTAGGCATTCAGATGATTATAGCTGGTATCGTCGGGCTCACTAAATTCTTAGGTGCCTGCTAATTATTCTGATGGCTCGGGAAGAAAAATCACTTAAGCGCGCGCTCATCCAAGCGATTCATGGCTGTAAAAAGGTTGAGCGTTTTAAGCGCGACCGATTAACGGAGGACCAACGTCAGCAGTTAAACGAAACGCTAAATACCCTACTCCACTTCCGCCGGTCGTGGAGTCCTGCTTATTCGCAAGATACTACCTTTTTAAATGTCCTACGGCAGGCCGAAGATCAACTGAAGCTATTAGGGCATCCTTTTTACCCTGGTAGTTTCTGGAGCAACAATGCAGAAGCATTATTTGTCGCCAGTATTATTGCCTTATCGGTACGCACATTTTTCCTGCAACCGTTTCGCATTCCAACCTGTTCGATGTTCCCATCGTTCTCCGGAATGCTCACGCAACTACATGCAGACACCGACCCAAAACCGTTATTTTTCACCAAACCCCTGCGGTGGTTATGGAGCGGTGCTGAAAACCATCATTATGTAGCTCCGGCCAATGGTACGGTGCAAATTCCTCTGTTTTCACAAGATGAAATCCTGCGCTATCATTCCTATGTCCGTTACGAAGTAGAAAAGGGGCGCGAGATAGGGTCATTTTGGCTGAAACACTTTTTCCCCAAAGCCTACAAAGTCTATTGGTTATGGGTTAATGACCAAAAGATACGCATCCGTGTACCTTATGAGTTCTCGGATATGGAAGCGTTGTTGCGAAAAAAATTCTTCCCGAAAGAAGAAAATTTTTCAGACGTTTTGCTTAACCACGAAGAACTTTTGAGGCTGGATGAGCGTAAGGGTATCTGTTTGGATACCCAATATTCGGTTAAAAAAGGTCATCCGTTTTTGCATTTTGATATCCTGTTGGGCGATATGGTATTCGTTAACCGATTTTCTTATCATTTCACACGCCCCAAAATCGGCGATGCGATTATATTTCGCACCCAATACATTCCCATGCTTGAAGCCGACACCTACTACATCAAGCGTTTAGTGGGTAAACCAGGCGATCAAGTTTGTATTAAGGGTCACCGTTTGTACCGCAATCATCAACTGATTACCGGCAGCCTAGCGTTCGATAACAACAATCAGCGGCAAGGATTATATCCCGGATACTGCGCAAAAGCTACCATGGGCGAAGGCCAAAGCATCACAGTTAAACCACATGAGTTATTTGCCCTTGGGGATAATTCTCCCTTTAGCTATGACAGCCGTTATTGGGGAGGCGTACCTGAAAAATCCGTTATCGGTAAGGCTTTTTTCGTGCTACATCCATTCTCTTGGCGTTGGGGAACAGCAGAGCACAATAAAGCTCATAAAACCGCCGATTTCAACACCTATGTTTTTCAATAAAACCGTTTAATTCTTGGCATCCACTGGTCGTTCACAAAAGTTTTTGGATACAATGGACCACGTCAGGTTTACCGGATCCCGTTGAACCACCAGCGTATAACTGTATTGTCGATCCCCTACTGTTTTCATCGATTCAATCTGGAAAAGTTCACAGCGCGCGGTTAATGCTTCAAATACATGCAGAAAGGGTTTGAGGGTAGGCAAAGCACTCACCTGTTGGATAAATGCGTAACCATTAGGATACGGTTGATGAATCATCAATTCTCCTACAGCTGCCTGTAGCCTATCGGCACTTACCTGATCACCTAACAACCGCTGTAATTGTTGATAAAGCTGTTCGGAATCGCCATTGATAAAGAACGGCAGTGCATCAGGATTTGCCACCGTCTCATTCCAAACAAACGCATTCAATTCGCATTCTTCAGCATGCCCGATCTTAGCATAAGGCCGTTTGGGGTCGAAAAAACAGCACGCATTTAAGCGCTGTACCCAGTTTTGGGTTGTATGAGCAATCGTATCGTGGATAGAAGTAGCTTCCCCGAAGGCTTCATATTGATGAAACAAATCGCTTCCGTCATCATAAGTCAGCAAATACAGCAGAGCCTCTAAATCAAAACTGTTGTTATAAACATCCCGAAGCTCAACGCGCAATAATTGCCTATTATCCATCACTTCTTCCATAATCGATGCACCCGCTGCTAGCTCAATAGGCAAGGTAAGATCCTCTGTTCCAGAAGGATATAGCATACCATCGGCATCAACGGCCGTATTAAACGCTAAGGTTGCCGACACAAGGCCTTTGATGGGACGATCATAAGGATTCCATACGGTAAAATCGGTTAGGTAACATTCGGATAAGATTGGGAGAAATAAATCGGCTGGCAAAACATCTTCGGTTGTTAATGCGAGCCATTTTTGGCGTATCAAATCCTGTTGTTGGTTTGTAAAGCACGGAAAACCTTTTTGAATCGCTTCTGTTAGCGATGGACGCAATCCATCTGACTGAAAGCAGCTTAATGGGATCGGCGTAGGTGATAAGAGCGGTTTTACCACAACTGCGCCCCTAGCAAACTCATCATCCAATGTGCCCAGCTCTCGGATTTCTTCCTGGTGGGTATCGTAAAAACACCAGTGTCCGTCTTTGCACGCCAACGCTAGCGCATGATCGGTTCCCCATTGCCTCAAACGCCTCCATACCTCATGCGCCGTTTCTTTTACCTGTAAACGCGCTAACTGCGAACGTTGTTGATAATGAATCCTCTGGTATTGATGCGTACTCACCAAGGCTGCTAAAGGAATGATGCTTCCCAGCGCCATAACAATCATGAGCGCTAAGACCAAACTTCCCTGATGTTTCAGCTTATTTTGATTGCGAACGCTCGGCCGTATTCGACATCCCATTTTCATCCACCAAGGTTGCAGTTACAAAAATCAATAAATTCTTCTTTTTAAATAACTGCCCCTTGGATTTGAATAAATTTCCTAAAAGCGGCACGCTGCCTAACAAAGGCACTTTGTCGGAAGTCTCCGTAACCTCTTCGCGCGTTAACCCACCCATAACCAAGGTTGAACCGCTTTTCAACAATACTTCCGTTTTCATCTTACGCGTCGAAAACACCGGTTGATAAAAGCCAGAATCAAACGCCTGCATACTGTTCTCATTGGTGATTACATTTTGCCCACCGTACTGAATAAACCCATCGAACTCGGTGACGGTTGGTTCCAATGTTAAGTGTACTTGCCCATCCTCTTCTACAACTGGAATCACCGACATTTCCACTCCTACATTACGGGTTACAAATTTCTCAGGAACCCCTGAAAGCAACACTGAACCGGCAGATGACGTATTATTATAGCGCTTACCTCCCACATTGGATTGGGAATCGCGGTAGTTTTCAGGATAACGTAGCTCTTGCGCCACCACAATGGTAGCCTTACGACCAGACAACACGGTAATTTTAGGAGCGCTCATTAAATCCGAATCCGTACGCTGTTCAATCGCTCGCAGCAGCACATTCATGCGAAAATGATCCACAATCGCATGCGCGCTTAAAAAATCCCCAACGCTACTTTGAGAAAGCACACGCCCTGGGATGGTTGGCGCATTCGGCGAACTGGAACCACTAGACGTATACCCATTCGATACATTGCGTAGGGTACCAACCGAATTCATCTGGAACTGATTCGCTTGAGCTCCCTGTCCCCCTAAATTCCATTTAACGCCCAATTCTTCCAATACTCCTTGCTGAACCTCCAAGAATTTCGCCTCAATCGATACCTGTTTGCATTGACGGTAACGTTCGATAATAGCCGCAATACGTTTTAATTGTGGGCGCTCGTGCGTAACAATAATCTGCTGCCCATCGTACGCAAACCCTGTCCCTTCGGTATTAAAGGTAATGCCGATTTTTTCAAAAAAATGCTTTAAGCGCTCCTCTTCCGATAACGATTCATCTGAAGTACCATAATTCAAAATATGCAGCACATTGCCTCGCGGAAGTCGGAAAACGCTCGTTTCTAACGACGGCTTCAATTTACTGTCTCGAAAAACCAAGGTATTTCCTTCGTAAACAGGCGTAAATTGCGTCATTTCGCTCAGGTAATAGATGACACGATCCAACGGTACGGATTGCAGATTAAGACAAATAGCAGGCGCTCGATGCTCTGGATCCAACAGCACAAAATTAATAGGCTGATCCTCCTTCGTACATCCTCGCACGGTTTGCTGAAGAATACTTAAGGTCTCTAAAAACGATAAATTTTCAATCGCCAGCTGCGGAATAATGATCGATTTTAAGGTTGATTCCAACTCCGAGGGTTGCTCCGACTCTTGAGCCAACAATACCCGCGTGGTTGATTCCTTCACCTGCGCTGTCGGAAGCTCCCAATGAGTGTTGAGCTGCTTCAATAGTTGCTCATGCGTACGATGACGAACGGGATCTTGCCCCCCTGAGTCCCCAGGCGCCTGTTGAGCTAACCCTTGAGATAGGTCTTCTTCGGAAGCATGGTCGCAACCCTCAATAGCATTACCCGACGCTGAGGGTTCTCGCTTTAACCCACTGGGTTCATTGGGTGGCGCATCCGGTAATTGAATCCAGGTGCGCGTTGGATGGCTACCGCGAAGCCTCGCATGGGTCGAACGAGCAAATGAATAGGGACAAAAGGATAATAAAAGACTTACCCATAAAAGATGCTTTATTAAGACTGTTACGCCCATTATATCCTCCAATCCATGGAAAACAAGTAAACGATAAACATTTTTAAAATAAAATGCCAAGCTTAGTTAGCTTTTTGTTCATCGAAACAACGCCTAAATAGGATCCAAATGAATAACAAGACAATAGAAATGACTTGTAGGGTCACTATGGCTAAATGGTAAGAATGAACCGCATGGATTTGCGCCATAAAATACGGCCCTGTTGCGCTTCCTAAACAAACAGAAGCAGATATCCATCCATTGACTGCGCCAATGCATTGCACCCCGAACAATTTGGGAATCACGATATAAGCAATGATTTGCCGTATTCCCCAATAAATACCGCACAATACCCCAAATAAAACGATTCCGTAGGAGTGGGTAATATAAGGAATTATTGTTAATAACGCTAAATCCACTAATAAGAAAAGGGCTACCGCCGGAGCACGACGAAATCGCTCCATAACAAATACCGTTGTAATGGTAAACAGGGGCGTTAATGCCAACATACGCGTTACCTGCTCCTTTGAAGTCCCATATTCTTGACAAATAGGAACCAAATGGAACGCAAATCCTGTGTTTTGAAACGCCTTAAAAAAAAGAGCTGTTACAATAATCCAAAACGCTGGTTTTGTTAAAAAAACACGATCGGTACTGACCGACTGAATCACTTTCTTGGGTAATGGAGTATCGGGTTTACGCACCCATTTTACCAAGCAGGACATACACACGACCCAACAGATGCCAAAAATCAACCAAAAATGATACCAAATGACGTGCTTATGCACTTGAACACTGAGCCACGGCATAAGCGAAGCAATCGATGCCAACAAAAATGTAGTAATCCCAGTGGCAAATCCCCTGCGATTCACAAACCAAGCTCCTACCATGCACCGTACCGTTAACATATAGGTTTGTACTCCCATGCGAATAACAATAAACGCACCGGTCATGAGGAGGATGCTGAACAAAGGCGAAGGTTTAATGTAAGCAAGCAACCCTAAGGTCATAAACGCACCACCAAATCCAACAATAAAAACGCGCAAAAAACCGGTCACTGAACACCGATCGTAAACCTTCCCGATATAGGGTAATGCGATACCTGAGCACAAATTAGCAATACCATAGGCAAAACTAATTTGAACCATGGTTACGGATAAATCCGCTACAATATCCTTTAAAAATGGACTAAAAGAAGCACTTCGGCCCAACCCACTGAGCCCTTCAATCAGCACTACTATCAATAGAGTAATCCATCGGTAGCTCATTAAATTCATAAACGTTTTAAAAAAGCACCATTGACAAGCTTTTAATAATATAAAAGGCTGAAAATCGTCTCATGGTCTCCATTCCGCCCTGCCCTTTTGCCCCCTTTGATGAAACACTTTCTCTGGACAACCCCCATTGTTATTTCATGCAGTGCGCCTTCAATGAAGCCTTAAAAGCATGGAAGAGCGGCGAAATCCCCATTGGATGTATAGCGGTATCTAATGGTAAAATAGTAGCCCGATCCCACAATTTAGTTGAAACCAACCACGACGCTACTCAACACGCTGAGCTTAACATCCTGCGCACGCTTTCTCAACAAAGAAACAATTGGCGGCTCACCGATATTACATTGTATGTCACCAAAGAACCCTGCCCTATGTGCAGCGGCGCCATTTACAAAGCCCGCATCCCTATGGTAATATTGGGAGTATTCGATAACCAACAAGGGTGCTTAGGAGGTAGACTCGACTTTAATCAACACGTTCACCTAAACCATACGGTTTCCATTCAGTTAGAATCCCTCGATGGCTTGTGCGAAAAATTACTTCTAACCTTTTTCACCTCCCGGCGCACGTAAGCGCTTTCAATTTTCCAAGCGTTAAAGTTCTTGCATTGCGCATCGTGCTTGCTTCATAATCAATGCATGAAGCTTTTTCGTTTTTGGATAGAATCGTTAGGGGTAGGCATTTTAGCGGCGTGCCTTTTACCATTATACTTTTACCAAAAGAACTACCCGCAGC
>DGGR01000030.1 GCA_002392285.1 Verrucomicrobia bacterium UBA3869 | reverse complement strand
CGCGCACATCCTCTCCGGACAGTACCGGGTCTTTATCCTTAATGAGACCGTTGGCCTTCCCATACGCATTAATAACACGCGTTAAAGCCGTACGAAAACCGGATAAATGCGTACCTCCTTCAACATTATAGATGGAGTTTGCATAGGCATAAATTTGCTCATTATACCCATCGTTATATTGCATCGCGATATCAATACACACTTTTCCGGTTTTGCTTTGAGCATCAATCGTGTCACAGGTGCCAGCAAAAGCAATAGGATCCGGGAATAGCACTGTTTTACCGCGGTTCAAATAAGTAACATACTGCTTAATTCCTTGATCGAACAGGAAGGTTTCGCTTTTCCCCGAACGTTCATCCGTCAATTCAATATGTACACCTGGATTTAAAAACGCCAATTCGCGCAACCGTTTCGCTAACAAATCATACTTAAATTCGCGCGTTTCATCAAAAATTTGCGGATCCGGTAAAAAGGTAATGCGCGTGCCAGTTCGTTGCGTCTCCCCTATCACCTTCAAGGGTTCTGTCGTTTTCCCGCGGGAAAAGCCCATGTGGTGTATTTTCCCATCACGGCAAACTTCTACGGTAAACACCTCAGAAACCGCATTAACGCATTTTGCTCCCACTCCATGCAACCCGCCGGACACCTGATAAGCTCCCTTACCAAACTTCCCACCTGCATGTAAATTGGTCATGACCAACTCAAGCGCTGGCATTTTATACACCGGGTGAATATCGACCGGAATACCGCGTCCGTTATCCTCAACCGAACACGAGCCGTTCGCATGAATACATACTTTAATATCCGTACAATAGCCCGCTAACGATTCATCGATTGCATTATCGACCAATTCAAAAACACAATGGTGCAATCCCCGTTCATGGGTATCACCAATATACATATCGGGACGCTTCCGTACCCCCTCTAAACCTTCCAGCTTTTGGATTTTAGAAGCATCATACCGCTCTTCCACTTTCATACCTTACCCTAAGGTGTACTCAAATACTCCCTTTTAGCAAGATAATGAAAAAATTTTTTAATTCGTCCGTTTTATTAATACTATGAGTCTATCAGGAGTTCAGAATAATCCCACTACCAATTCCACCCAAACTAAGCTCACTAATCCCCAAGATCCCAACGTTAAAAACGGCACCTCGTTCATCAACGAACAATTAAAAACCGCGTTAAAATCCGTCGCCGAAGGCATGACAAATAACCATGTCAATTTCGAAAAGGCTCATTCGGTCAGCCTGGGGCACAATACCAGCAATCAAGGATTCTGGGATAAGATCAAACAGGTATTACGTAATATTATCCATTCACTCCGATCCCTATCCCGTAATCCTGATCAAGCTATCCGTACACTCCAAGAGCAATCTGATCGAGCGATCAATACACTCCAAGAGCAATCCAACGCAATCCAGAACTTATACCTTTCTATTTATGACCAATGTATCCGTAATCCGGATGACACCATGACCTTCAACCGTTTTAATGAATTATTTAAACTGAATCAAACAAGAGATGTCGATGGAATTAGGAAGGAAATTCGTTCTGCAGCCAATGATATACGAACAGCCTGCAAGAACCTCCAAGAGGAAGCAAAGCATTTTACAGCAGCCACAAAAGAGCGAATCAACCAGGAGGTTAAGCAATTACTGCACAATTTAGACCGGTTGCTATCTTTCAGGACAAAGTGCGAAGCTTTCAGCAGTACCGCTAATGACTTCGCAAAGGCCTCCGAATATCATGGCTTAAATGAACACAAGGATGATCCTCAGTTTTTTAAAGATGTGTTTTTAAATGATTTAAAGAACCATTTGGCTAAAGAGATACTACAGCCTCAAAAAGGGACCCGCCAAGTATCTTGAATACTTATAAGGATAAATGCCTCTGCAACCGTTAGTTTTTGCTATGTCTATCATCCCTAATTCCCCTTCATTGAACCCCTCGCAGGTTGCGTCAGCCCCGCAAAATGCTCCGGAGGTCGATAATCATTCGGTAGCTGTATCCAATCAGGCGCTTCTGAACAACACAACCACCCTGGCTACTCAATCCTTAGCGAATATGCATCAGGCGGACAAAACCCGCTTGGTCTCCTTAACCCATGACACAAGCGGACGCGGCTTCTTCGGAAGTATTAAGCAAATCGTTCTGAATATCGGCCATAACATCAAGCACCTATTATTTAAGGAATTCAGGGACAGCGCGGTTCATACCCTCAATAATAGCACCCAAGAGCTCAAGAGCTTGGCCCATCAAATTACCCATTCCAAGCAAGATTTTTCGGATAAAGAAGGGCAAGCACTGATCAATGATTTGGAAAATGCGATTTTTAAAAATACAGCCGCTTTATACCAAAAACTTGGCTATAAAACAGTTCAATCGCAGGAGCAACTAATGGATCTGATCAACATTCTAGCTCAAAATGGTCCCAGCAGCTTTCTTGAAGCCAAACTCGCCCTTAAAAACCCCATTAACAAAGCGATTGTCGATAGCCTATGTGCGATGATCCAGGTCCACCAATCCCTTCTGTTAAGCCGGGCTGAAAAAACAGAAGCTAAGCCCATCGCTCCTGCACAAGAAAATGCACCAGAAAACCCAGTTGAAAATCCACCCAATAATGCCGAACCGAACGTATCCCCCATCCTTAATCCTGAAAAAGCTCCGGGCCAACAAGATCCCGTTAACATCCCCTCTCAAGGGAATCCGGTACCACCTAAACCCGAACCGAAATTGGAACAGCCTCAAGAGCATCCTTCCAATCCGATCCCATCGGAACCTCCTTCCCCGACTTCAATCCATTCCGACCCTCAACCCATTCCAGGACCAGAGGCCCCTAAGGTGGATCATCCGGTTAACCATGAGGAAATCCCCAACGAACAACCTCCTGTTCAAAAGCTATCCGATAAAAAAGATTCGGTTAAACTCAACCGTACCAACAAAAAGCAAACCTCATCTACTAAGGCTAAGACGAAGGTGGCTACCAAACATACTTCGCAAGCGAAAACAGGTTGGAAAATTACTACCGAAACCAATATGAATAAAGAAGAGAAGGCGAAGCTCTACCGGAAAGGCGGGCTTTCTTATCAAGAACCCTACCAAGATCCGAAGACCAACTTCCGGTAATCCTGCTTTCGAAACCAAGCTCCTATAAAGCTTTCAAATCCTTCGTCTTACCCGCTAGCAAATCTTCTATCTTTTGGATGTAGCGATCCGTTAGGGCTTGTACCTCTTTCTCTAGGCGCTTAACGTCATCTTCCGTGTACGTACCTTCGCTTTTGGCTGCTTTAACAACCTTAAGCGCTTCCTGACGGCAATTGCGTACCGACACCCTACCTTCTTCAGCTATTTTATTGGCCACCTTTACCAATTCTTCTCGGCGTTCACGGCTTAAATCAGGAAGCGGGCAAAATACGCATTCGCCTAAAATACTCGCATTAATACCCAAATTTGCCAACAAAATAGCCTTTTCAATGGGTTTTAAGTTGGTTTTGTCCCACGGTTGTACGCGCAAAGAACGAGCGTCGGGCGTTGTAATACTCGCAATATCTTTCAGGCGCATCATCGACCCATAAACTTCGACCTTAATCCCCTCCAACATCTGCGGATCCGCTTTGCCGGTATGAAGCGTACCCATTTGATGTTGCGTATGCTCAATGGCTTTCTGCATCGCTGCTTCTGTGCTTTCCCCAATCGGTGAACTATTTGACATAAAATTCCTCAGTAGATATTAGAATGATAAAGATTTTTTATCGCCAATCCAAGTCCCTATTATTTGCCCACGCACGGCTTTAACAATGGCATCCGGTTTACCTGCATTAAAGATAAATAGAGGCAATTTTTGCTCTTGGCATAAAGCAAACGCACACGCATCCATCACCCCATACCGGCCTTCCAGAACCTCATCATAGGTCAAATGGTCAAAGCGCTTAGCATCGGGGAATTGATCCGGTGGATTATCATAAACCCCATCAACCGTAGTAGCCTTTAACAGCGCATCCGCATGGATTTCTAATGCCCGCAAAGCCGCCGCCGTATCAGTTGAAAAAAACGCATGTCCGGTACCTCCCGACAAAATAACCACACGCCCCTGTTCTAATTGCTTCTGAACTTGAACCGGACAAAAGGGGTTAATAGCGCCTCCGGTTAAAAAGGTGCCATACAGAACAGTTTCGATTCCCTCTGATTGCAAAAACGACTGTAAAAAGAGCGCATTCGTGCAGGTAGCCGACATACCAATTGCGTCCGCTTGTGCACGATCTAAACGGTAATCATTACGCCCTCCACGAAATATATTACCGCCTCCAATAACAATGGCTATTTGCAGGCTATCCTGGAGCAGGGTTTTCAATTGATTCGCAACACTTTGAAGCTTATCAACGGACCATAAAACCTCGCCATCGCGAAAAAAACCACCACTTAATTTTAATAAAATACGTTTCATTGACTTATGCATTTGTCCACAACCAAAAATAACGTTGGCGGTGCGACAAATCAAGTGTTGATTGCATTTTTTTATACCCGCAAGAACGAGCACATGCTTCCAACGCATGATGTTGGTCTAATCCCGTTTCCATGACCATAACCCCATCGGAATTTAAATGGTCATAGCCTCCTTGAATAATCTGCTTTAAATCCGACAGACCGTTGTCCGAAGCTACTAAGGCCTGTCGGGGTTCAAATTGTTTTACTTCCGGCTGAGCGCAGTCCCAATCAGCTTCCGATAGATAAGGCGGATTCGCGACGATACAATCAAATGAACCCTCAACGTTCTCAAACCAGTTGCTCGCAATCAAGGCTACCCGGTCTTGGACTCCATTTGCCTGAACATTTTTGCGCGCTACTTCCAATGCCGGTTGCGAACGATCCAATGCCACCACCTGAGCGTGCGGAAAAAACGCTGCCAGCACAATTGCAAGCGCACCGCTTCCCGTCCCACAATCCAAAATCCTTTGCGGTAACCGATTGTTGTCCTTAAAATACTGCCTTAATTGATAGAGCAACTCTTCCGTTTCTGGCCGCGGGATCAATACACGCGCATCCACTTGCAACGAATAACCGAAAAAATTAACAGTTCCTAAAATATACTGCAACGGCTCCCGCTTTGCCCGCCGACCACTATAATAACGTAACTGGTTCAGTTGGTCATCCGTTAACAAGCGCTGTAAATCTAAAAATAAGTCTAGTCGCTTGCAACGAAGGGTAAATGCCATCAAGCATTCTGCATCCGTACGGGGATTATCAATACCATGTCGCTCAAAGTAATCGGTTAACTTTTGTAGCGCATCCCCTAAGTGCATCACCTAGCATTAATCCTGCAAACTACCAGCCTTTAAGGATCCTTAAAGGTCGGTCAAACGTTCGATTAACGAACTATTTTTTCAACCAAACCGGCTTTCAACGCCTTAACAGATACCCAAACATGCCGAACTTGACCGTTAGACAGAGCAATTTTTACACGTTGTAGATTGGGTTTAAAAATACGACGGACTTTTTTGGTAACGTGCGTACCGATACCACCACTCTTTTTCGATTGACCTTTACGGCTAATGCATGAACCTACAACCCGCTTTTTACCTGTAATGTAACAAATACGTACCATAACCGATTTTTCCTTTTAAACCTCTAAATCCTTGAAGGGATACAAACAGCTTATGAATAAACAAACAAGCTTTTTCTTTGCAAGTTCAAAAATAACCTATCTTTTCTGCTCCTATAAAATAAATAGGCCAATAAATCTACTGACGTCTGTCTTTTTACCTTGATTTTTGTACACATTTATCCAAATAGTAATGGGAGTGCCTGGTTAGCTCAATTGGTAGAGCAGTTGACTCTTAATCAATTGGTTAGGGGTTCGAGTCCCCTACCGGGTACCAATGCCGGCTTAGCTCAGTGGTAGAGCTCCCGATTTGTAATCGGATGGTCGTCAGTTCAAGTCTGACAGTCGGCTCCAGTTATTTCCCTAAGCTATCTTCTTCCCTGATTTTTGAACCTATTTCAGTTTATGCTTGAGGTACGTCTTAAAACTTCGCTAAACTGGTTTTGTAAAAGTGCTCAGGTGGTGGAATGGTAGACACACACGTTTGAGGTGCGTGTGCTGAAAGGCGTGGGGGTTCGAGTCCCCTCTTGAGCACCAATTTAATTTATGTTAGACATTCATTATTTTCGTACTTCCTTTGACGAAGTTTGCCGTCGATTGGCCACCAAGCATTTTACGTGCGATTTACAACAAGTTGCCCAACTAGATAAGGCACGCATAGAACAACAGCAGGCATTTGAATCCTCAAAAGCTGAACTGAACGCCTTAAGTAAAAACCTAGGTAAATTGGATCCAAAATCCCCTGAATTTGCCCAAGCTCGGCAGCAAGCCGCTACCCTTTCGAAGTTAACTAAAGAAAAAGAAGCTGCGTATAAGCAGGCCGAACAAGCCTTTAAGGAAGCTTGGCTCAGCATTCCTAACGTACCGGCCCCATCCGTTCCCGTCGGCAAAAGCGACAAGGATAACGTCGAGTTGTATCAATGGCATCCGCAAAACGAGGATCTTTCCCATGCCTACCCTCATTACGACCTGCCCAATTTCGAACAAAAAATCGACTTTTCGCGCGGTTCTAAAGTGATGGGCGCTGGCTTTCCATTTTATGTCGGTGAATTAGCTTATTTGGTACGCGCGTTAATTGCGTTCTTTTTAGATTCTGCCCGCAAAAACGGTTATTTGGAAATCCTACCGCCCTTATTGGTTAACGCCGACAGTGCATTAGCGACCGGTCAGCTGCCCGATAAGGAAAACATGATGTATCGCACGGACGAAGGCTATTTAATTCCGACTGCCGAAGTTCCCATCACGAATTTTTACCGCAATGAAATTTTCAACGAAGCAGATTTGCCCATCAAACGTTGCGCTTACTCTGCTTGTTTTCGCCGTGAAGCAGGCAGTTGGGGTAAAGACGTACGGGGATTGAACCGCCTTCATCAGTTCGACAAAGTAGAATTGGTTCAATGGGTTTTACCGCAGGAAAGCACCCAAGCGTTGCTAACGTTAAGGTCTCACGCAGAAGATTTGCTTAAACAATTGGAAATTCCTTACCGCGTGCTTGCGATTTGCACCGGAGATATGGGCTTCCCCCATGCCGAACAATACGATTTGGAGGTCTGGGCAGCCGGACAACAACGTTGGCTGGAAGTATCAAGCTGC
>DGGR01000003.1 GCA_002392285.1 Verrucomicrobia bacterium UBA3869 | reverse complement strand
GGCGATTGTATCCTGTGGAATTTAAGTGATAGGGATGTTTATGGCAATTATTGTACCCAGACCACAGATTGCCCGCCGTGCAGAGAAGGATTTCATCCGTATTGCTATTTAAACAAATGCGAGTGTATAGATAACACCATTGGCTAAACAAACGCCCGATTGGGCGTTTTTATTTTGACCTTGGCAATTTATAGAAACGCGTGTTTTTAAGAATTGTCATATCCGATTTCAAATTTCGTATTCGCAACACCGCCGAATTATCTATGTGTGTGTGCAGACATTTATCCAAGAACATATAAGATTTAAAATTATCCCCCGATTCCAAATAGCACAGCATAAAGTTTATAACCCCACCATGCGTCACAACCAAGATATTTTTATCGTAATCGACAGATTTCAAAAATTCAGCGGAACGCGCAAACGCATTTTCAAATGATTCCGCGCCAAAATAAGTTGGGGTTGTAAAAAACGCCTCTATCTCATGCGGGTCCAACATACGACGTATCATACCGGTCAATTTCCCGAAATCGTATTCACGCAGGCGCGCATCGTATTCCACGCGCAGATTCAATTTATTTCCAATTATATTTGCGGTTTCCGTCGCACGCGATAAATTGGACGAAACAATATATTCGAAATTAAATCGCGCCAAGCGATCCGCCGCAATGTTTGCCTGGGCCCGGCCGATATCGTTTAATGGCACGTCCGCCACGCCCTGAATTTTATCAAGGCCGTTCCAATCTGTCTGTCCATGCCGCACAATGTATAACATACGACCAGTATAAAATAAATGGGACAGATGTCAAATTGTATTACATTATATATTTGGCCCGCCTGCGCCGATAAGTGTGAATTTTATTTTTCTTGTTGTGACCAATGCTGCGGCGCGACATCCGCTTCGCGTGATTAAAATCACATCGCTCCGCCCGATTGTACCAATCGCGACGGAGCGAAGCGAAGACGGATGGTGGAGCTGATCGGACTCGAACCGACGACCCCTTGCATGCCATGCAAGTGCTCTACCAACTGAGCTACAACCCCATTAAACACTTTTCACTTATCTTGCAAATCAACTGCAATGTCAATGCGATTCCCGAACAATAATTAGAAACAATTGACAATTAGCCGCTAATCGCTTCTAATCAAGGCGAATTATGGTGGTTGTAGCTCAATTGGCAGAGCATCGGATTGTGGTTCCGAGGGTTGCCGGTTCAAGCCCGGTCTACCACCCCATCCTCTTTAATTTTATGTAAAAAGCTTAAATCTAAGCTTTTATTGCCCCCAAATAACCCTCGTCAATGCATACCAAGCGTCTATGGCGGTCAAATAATCAACGGAAATCGACTGGATCTACATCCAACAAATCGATTACCTCAGGCGGTGCTTTAAATTCCGACCGCAAGGCTTGCAATTGGGGCACGAAATCGTCCTCGCCCAGATAAAGCAAATGGCGGCGATAGTAACGGTTAGCCTTACTGATGAAAGGCGAAGAAGGGCCCAAAATTTCCCAGGTTTCAGGAGCATTGTGCTCTAAAAACGCACTCCATTGTTTGACGGTATAATCCACCAGGGGTTCCGATAAGCTTCGAAATACATGGCGAACCATGGTGCGAAATGGCGGATAGCGGTACCGTTCCCTTAACGCCCATTCTTGATTGAGAAAACCGATTGTATCCTGCTTTTTTACAAAATCGATACACGGGTCATTGAGCGCAAAGGTTTGCACTACCACCTCGCTACCGGAACGTAAACGTCCTGCGCGCCCGCCAACCTGAACAAGCAATTGAAAAATGCGTTCAGATGCCCGAAAATCCTCCATGAGCGCAGGCGTATCGAGCTGCAACACCCCAACCAAGGTTAAATCCGGGAAGTCCATTCCTTTGGCCAACAACTGAGTCCCAATGATGATATCGCATTGATGGCGCATGATCGCCTCATACCAATGAGGCTGCTGTTCCCGATTATCTGTATCTAGTCTTAAAATCCGTGCATTGGGATAAAGTTTTTTCAAACCCGCTTCCACCCGCTGCGTACCTAACCCCCTGCTTAACTTCAACGGGCTATGGCAATGGGTACAATGGGTATAGGCCGTTACCTGATGGTGGCACACATGGCACCGAAAGCTGGCATCCGCCTTATGAAACACCAACGTGCTTTTGCAATAGGGACACTCAATCCGTCGTGCGCATTTAGGGCAATACAGATAAGGCGCATAACCTCGGCGGTTCAAAAACAACAAGGTTTGTTCCTTACGATCCAAACGCGCGTTTATTTTTTGCCGCAACAAATCCGAAAGCACATACGCGCCCTCAAATGAGGGTTTTTCGTAGTGCATATCCACAAACTGGATGGTGGGAACGCTCGCCCGATTCGGGCGCTTCCATAAAGTATGCAACCCATAGGCATCTTTTTTTACCTGATGCCAAGTTTCAATCGATGGCGTAGCAGAACCCAACACACATAAGGCCTGATGCAGTTGAGCCCGGTAAATGGCTAAATCACGCCCATGATAACGCGGAACCTCGGATTGTTTATACGATGCATCCTGCTCCTCATCTACCAAAATTAACCCCAGGCGTTTAAAGGGTAAAAACAAAGCAGAACGCGTTCCCAACACCACATCACTTGTACCCGTTAATGCTTGCTGCCAAAGCGTCTTTTTTTCTCTATCCGTGCTTAAACTATGCCACACACCCACCCGAATGGCTTGCGACGCTAAGCGTTGCTGCAATTTAGCCAACGCCTGTTCTGACAACGCAATTTCTGGAACCAAATAGAGCGTCTGTAACCCCAAACGCCTTGCCTGTGCAATCAGTGCATGGTAAATCTCCGTTTTCCCCGACCCAGTAATACCATACAACACCTGGGTTGCATACGTTCGACTCTCAAGGGCACGCGTTAGGGCATCCGTAATCGCTTGCTGTTCCTGCGTTAAGGTGATGGAGATCGATGGCTTCGCTTCCGGTGGTCGATCAAAAACCCGCTGCACTCGATGAGACGCAATCAATTGACACAACGCAGCATGGGCATTCGCAATCGCTTGATGAAGCGCTCGCTCTGCTGCAAACGGATGCTGACATACCCAATCATACACAGCTTGCTGATGGGTCGCACGCTTTGAAATGGCTTCCATCGGCTCCTCGCTTGGGCATAGATATGCCGTGTGCGTTAACGCTTTCCCTTGGCGAATAAAAGCAGGCAGCGCGCTTTCTAAAACCGAATTGAGCGGGCAAGCATAACGGCGGCTGATCCATTGAATTACCTGCAGGTTTTCAGCGGTTACAATCGGGAAATCATACACGCGTTGTTCAATGGGCAACAAGGTCAGTTGTTCTGCGGGAGGTTGGGACTCACAGGCTGTTACCAATCCATACGCTCGGCGGCCCCTAATGCTAATGGCTACTAGGCTTCCAACAGGAATTGCCTCTGCCGCTGTATACGTTAAGGAGCGTGCCAACGAACGGATAGGCAAGATGGACAAATAGAACATGCTTACCAGGCGTAGCTTTCTCCGTACCCAATACACTTCCCATTTGGATCAAAGATATGAGCTTGCCAGGCCGTTAAATAGCCCTTGCGATGCTCTTTAACGCGCTCCAGTACCCCTGCATCATCCAATTGACCTAAAAACGCTTCATCGGTAAGCCCAACCCATAATTCATTTTGTGGGAAAATGAAACGCCCAGTGTATTCCAGACTGAGTTCGCACGTTTGATCATCCAAAGCTGGGCTGATAATAAAGGTGATTTGGATCCTACTGGCCTCCGGAATGGTGGATAACCAACGGTTGAATTTAATGATTAAATATAATCCTTCCCGCTTGTGTGCGTCCGATCGAACAATCACGCGATCAAGCTGGGTTTCCTGCTCCCGAATCGCTTCAACAATGCCTTTAAAATCGTCATCCTTGCGATACACCCAATGCATATCTTCAATCACTAGGGGGACAGAAGCTTGCTCAACGCCCTTCAACATCAACGGCAGAAGGCCGAAGCACAAAAAAACCACTATTTTTTTCTTTAAAATCATCACTCTGATGGGCGCTTATCCCTATGGCGCCCGCACCCAGACTCGAACTGGGATTAACGGTTTAGGAAACCGCGGTTCTATCCCTTGAACTATGAGGGCACTACTTTTAACATGCGTTAAAAAATGCGCGAAGCAATCCTTTTCTTATCTCATCCTCCCAAAGAAACGCATTTTACTTGACGCCTTACAGTGGGTTTCTCTTAAATTAAATCAATCGTAAGCCAGGGTAGCTCAGTGGTAGAGCAGAGGACTCATAAGCCTTTGGTCGGTGGTTCAAATCCACTCTCTGGCACCATTTTTTCGTTTAGCAAACTGGGGAAATAGCTCAGTGGATAGAGCAACGGTTTTCTAAACCGAAGGTCGTGGGTTCGAATCCCACTTTCCCTGCCAGGTTTAGAATCGACCGTTGCAATCAATAGACCGTTTTTTAGGCAATCGTAATGGATGAATCCAAATAGACATCCTGCACGGTGTGAAGCAGTTCAACCCCTTCTGCAAACGGCTTCTGGAACGCCTTACGTCCTAAGATTAATCCGCTACCGCCTGCGCGTTTGTTAACCACTGCTGTAGTAATCGCATCCTGGAAATCATTGGATCCAGAAGCTCCTCCAGAATTGATCAATCCGATGCGCCCCATATAGCAATTGGCGACTTGATAACGGGTTAAGTCAATTGGATGATCCGAGGTTAACGCACTATAAACCTTATCGTGCGTTTTACCAAACTTCAAATCGCGAAAACCACCATTGTTGGTTGGCAATTTTTGTTTTACGATATCCGCTCCGATGGTTGCCCCTAAATGGTTAGCCTGACCCGTTAAATCGGCACTGGTATGATAATCTTGTTTATCCGTCTTAAAGGAACCATTGCGTAAATAGCACCATAGGATGGTTGCCATACCCAATTCGTGAGCCCGAGCAAAAGCAGCGCTAGTTTCTTCAATTTGGCGATCCGATTCTGCAGAACCAAAATAAATCGTTGCGCCAACAGCCACTGCGCCTAAATTCCACGCCTGATCGACATCCGCAAAATAAATCTGATCAAACTTATTGGGATAAGTCAGCAATTCGTTGTGATTCAACTTAACAATAAACGGAATTTTATGAGCATACTTATGCGCTACACTTGCAAGCACTCCGTAGGTCGATGCAATGGCGTTGCAGCCTCCTTCGATGGCTAAACGCACAAGATTTTCCGGATCAAAATAATCAGGATTGGGGGCAAAACTAGCTCCCGCTGAGTGTTCGACTCCTTGATCAACCGGCAAAATCGAAACATAGCCGGTTCCGGCCAAGCGCCCATGGTTCCGGATGCTGCTTAAGCTTTGTAACACGCGACTGGAGCGATTACTATGAACACATACCCGATCCACGAAATCTGGACCTGGCAATGCCAACTTTTCTTTTGGGATGGTACGGCATACATGCTGGGTTAAATGCCCTTTGTCGGCTTCCAAAAACTGTTGAATATGCTTATTGATCATATGCTTTTATTCTATCAAATCTTGCGCGATACGACTACTTACTTTCTGTTTTCTCATCGTTGCCTAATGGGCATAGGTAACGGATACCATTCGGCTCTACCGCTAACAACATTTTCTGTTGTCCGCAACTGACAATCATCAGGAATTTTCGGCCGCCTAAACTCTTTACATCGACAATATTGATTGCATCCGAACGCTTGATCCGACAACAGCAGGGCTTGCGAACCAACAACCAACCCATCAACATAATACTTAAGGCGGCGATCAGGATGATAAGAGCTTGATATTCTTGCCACAAAGGTAAAAGCGAATCGATTAATTCATTCATAATAGTTTAATTATAATCACAAGCCTTGGGAAATGCAATTGCAATTCACCTTCCTCTGGGTATTTAAACGTTGCCGTTGCTGTTCAAATAATTTTAATGGCTGATATGACTTCCTCCATCATGAATGAACAACAAAACAGCGGTTCTTTTCGGGATCCTAGTGGATTCGTATTTAGCGCAAACGGACGTATTTACCGACGCATCAACCCTTGTTACAAGGCAACTTATGATGCGCTTAAAGCTGAACAGGTTTATGATAAACTCATAGAAAAAGGCTTTCTGGTTCCGCATAAAGAAGTTTATTACGGCGAGGATCATATTGATTTAGAGGCAGAAAAAATCCCCTTCATCTCGTATCCCTACGAATGGTCGTTCAGTCAATTGAAAGACGCAGCCCTCCATACCTTAGCCCTCCAAAAGCAGTTGGTGGAGTGGGGCTTCTCATTAAAAGATGCTAGTGCTTATAACATTCAATTTGTAAACGGGAAACCGATCTTTATCGACACCCTATCGTTTGAACGGTTTGAGCCCAACCCATGGATTGCGTTTGGTCAATTCTTGCGCCATTTTCTGTATCCGCTCATGCTCATGCAGATGGTTGATTTACGGGCGAATCAACTATTACGGCTGTGGATTGATGGTATCCCTGAGGATGTCATTTATACGCTGTTGCCAAACCGCAAATGGTTGTCGCTCAATTATTGGCTGTATGTTAAGCTTCCGTACAGTGCAACGCAAAAATATTCCGCGCATCGCAAAAAGGTTCAACGCACACTGCCGAAAGAAAAAATGCTCAAGTTGATGGATGCCTTACAAATGGCCATTGGGGGTATCAAACCTAAGAAAGCACCAACCGAGTGGGGCAATTACTATGCCACAACAAATTACAACGAACACAGTTTTGACAAAAAAACCAAATGGGTAGACCAATTCTTGCAAGCCATCAACCCTAAAACCGTATGGGATCTAGGAGCCAACAATGGGAATTTCAGTCGATTGGCGAGCGCCAAGGGTATTCCAACGGTTGCCTTTGATATCGACCCGCTAGCGGTTGAGAAAAATTACCTAACCATCAAAAAAACGCAAGAAACCAATCTACTGCCATTACAGCTCGATTTAACCAATCCCAGCGGCGGAATCGGTTGGGCCAATCAAGAACGTTTAGCGTTGCATCAACGCGGTCCTGCTGACTGCGGTCTTATCTTGGCACTCATCCATCACTTGGCCATCGGAAACAACGTTCCTTTTGGAGCATTGGCTTCCTATTTTGCCAAATTGTTCAACGCCATCATCATTGAATTTATTCCGAAAGAAGACAGTAAAATTCAAGAAATGTTGCTTAACCGTAAGGATGTTTTTGATGACTACACGCAGGAACACTTCGAACGTTCATTTGAAACCTTCTTTTCCATTAAGGCCAAACAGGCCATATCCGGAAGCCTGCGTACCCTTTATTGGATGAAGAAAAAATAAACGCTAGATTGTGCCCTCATTCTGTTCGGGACGCCCCTCATCCCAAAGACTACCAAAGGATAGGCTTTCGTTCCACTTACTCGTTCCATTCTTCCCACACTTAACGTGTGCGTCATTGACCCAAAAGCAATTCATTTTTGCTCGCGTAAGGGCGACGTATAACAGCCGTTGTAGATTGCGCTTCTCATCCCCTTTCACATCCACAAGGGGAGATGCTGTATCCACGAAAGATGAATTTAAGATACAATGCGTGCAATGGACGTACGGATAGCTTTTATGAGCCCCTCGATACGGGCGGTAAAAATAAGGCAAGATAACCGTTTCCCATTCCAATCCTTTTGCTTTGTGATAGGTGAACCCTTGCAAGGCATTGGGATCGACCGTAACAGCTGAATCCACGGGTTGATCCAAATAGGAACGCAAACGCAGCTCTAAATTGGCCCATGATTGCCCCTGTTGCTGCGCCTCAAAGGCTTCTGAAAAAACTTTATCGATAAAATATGCATCGTGGTCGCTTGGCGGACAAAGCTTCTTAAGCGTATCGATGATCCGTTCTAGACCCTCGCAAAGCGACAAATCAGCACAATTCTGAACCAGGGCCTTCACGTTATCTATTTTCTTGCGTGTTTCGTTCGGTACCTTATCTGGTTGCCGCGCTTCATAAGCCAAATCACAATCGGAACAGTGCAACACCGTATGTAAGAACCCCATCAACTCAAAGGTATCTTCCGGAGTATGAATACCATGAATCAGCGTTAAGCAGGCACAAAAAAGGGAATTATAGCGCCCTGTTTCTTGAGTAGAATGCAGCTGCACCTTTCGACCCAATCCTTCCAGCGCTTGCTTGAGTTCGTATAGCCAGGCTTTCCGTGGAACTAACAAGCAGACATCGGATAAAGCATGGCCTTTTAATGGCCCCAGTAAGAGGTTTTCAATACATTGAGCCTCCTGTTGAGTCGCATGCTCAGCATCAACATCCGGATCCATAGCAATCGACTGAAACGTACCAGGGTCGCTGACATCGGTTTCTAACGATACATAGGGCACATTATGGGCTCCATCAAAAATCTTTGGGAAGCGTTTATTGAGCGTGTTGACGATAGCTGGAGGACAGCGATGGGTACAGGAAAACGTTAACGCTTCGCACTCCTTGGAGCTTGTTAATTGCTTATGATAGGCTAAATAACTTTTTACATCCGCCCGCTCATCGTAAATCGACTGTTGCGGATCACCCACCATAGAAAATTGACTCTCTGGGTGTAAGGAACAGAAGGTTTTCAAAAATTCAAACTGTAAAGGATCCGTATCCTGTGCCTCATCCAACAAGATATTAACCGGCTGCGTACCATAATACTCCTTTGCTTTCTGAGTTTGAAGACAACGGTTCGCCCACACGCTGTAATCATCATAGGTTAAATACCCGCGTGTTTTCCGAAATTGGAAATAACGTTCCGACAAGATTCGACAACAAGCTACTGCATCAGCTTCTAATCGAATCAAAAGAGGGCGAAAAGCGTCATCAAAAAGGGGTTTAAAGTTCTTATAACTCGAATGACAGGTGGGCAGTCCTACGTAAGACATCCATTCTGTTGTTTGCTGATAAGCTTTTAACCAACTAGCCACCTCATCCAGTGTTTTTTTAATCGCAGCTTGAGACCGCTGGGGCGCTTTATGCCATTCATACCTCAAAAGGCCTTCAATAGCTGTTAGATCCAAGGAATCGCTGGATGGGTCGTTAGCTTTTGAGGATAAAAAGCGATTATGGGTACCAGTTATCAATTCACGAAGCTCCCAAAAACGAAATAAATGGTTAAACCTAGCTAAATCCGGATCAGACGCTGTGAGGGATTCCATAAATGCACGCTTTAAACCTTCCTCGTCTGTTAATAGTACATAGGGGGTTGGATCCAATACCCTAATCACCTTCAAACACAAGCTATGAATTGTTCCAAAAAATCCCTGTTTGAGGCAATCAAGCTGATAGTTGGAATTACCGCCAATCCGTTTCTGGACACGCCGCTTTAACGAAGCTGCCGCCTCGTTCGTATAAGACAGCACATATAAATGCGTTAATTTCTCTGGGTTCTGATTTGCTAGGTAGGCAATCCGCTCGACCAACGCAGTAGTCTTTCCAACCCCCGCTGGCGCAATAACTGAAAAGTTCCGATCAACCTCGGTACAAAAAGAATTCCGCCGATCCTGATCGGTCATTTACTAAAATAACGATGAAGCCCATCAGTATTCGGAGTCATCGCTTGATCACCTTTATGCCAATTAATGGGGCACACTTCACCATACTGCTCAACATGCTGCAAAGCATCCACCATTCTTAACGTCTCATCAACCGAACGCCCTAACGACAGATTGTTGACCACTTGGTGTTGAACAATCCCTGCTTTATCAATTAAAAATAACCCACGATACGCTACCATTGGACCTTCAGACTGCCACCCCTGCTCGTTTTGGTAATAATGCCCCGCTAAGACTCCATAACGACACGCAATCGTTTTTGAGATATCCGCAATCAAGGGATAGGTTACCCCTTGAATGCCGCCCTGTTCCTTGGGTTGTTGCAACCAAGCATAATGGCTTGCTTCTGAATCCGTGGAACAAGCAACCACCTCGGTAGAACGTTGCTTAAACGCATCCAATGCAGCTTGAAACGCATGCAGTTCCGTCGGACATACAAACGTAAAATCTTTGGGATAAAAGCATAATACAATGTATTTTTTACCAAAAAATTGACTAAGCGACCAGTTCTCAACAATTTCGTCTCCATTAATCACCGCTGTCGCTTTAAAATCAGGAGCCTTTTGCCCAACCAACGTATTGCTTACATTCCCTAAACTGCAATCACTCATAGCACTTTTACGGTAATGCTTCCTGTTAAAAGAGTCAATTGTTTAAACAATACACAGACTTAATTACCGTTCTGCATTTCTGCA
>DGGR01000004.1 GCA_002392285.1 Verrucomicrobia bacterium UBA3869 | reverse complement strand
GGGGTTCAAGTCCCCCCTCCAGCACCAAGACGAGCGTTGATCGATGGGTTTGCGCATAAAAGGTTATAGGTAAAAAATGATGAAGTACCCGTGGAAGCGTTTGGGATTGTATGGATTGGCAATGGTCGGTGGGGTGTGCGCTGGCTTATCATCAAGCGAATGGCTGTTTACCCTTGCGCATTTTTGTTCAGAAGCTTTTATCCGCCTATTTCGTTGCGTAAGCTTGCCTATTATTTCGTTATCACTGATTGTTGCCCTATCGCGGTATGGGGAAAATCGTTCGCTCAATGCCATTTGGAAACGAACCTTGATGTATGTACTTACAACCACGTTGCTTGCGGTTACCGTCAGTGCTATCCTCTATTATTTGATTGCACCTGAACGGGTTCAAGTGCTTACGGCTGATACCCATGTGCGAACGTTAGTTGCCGGTAGTTATCTCAAATATTTACTGCAGATTATCCCCGATAACGCTTTGGGTATTTTTATCGAAAATCAGGTATTGGCGGTATTGGTATTGAGTTTTATGGTGGGAATGGCGATTCGCGGAATTCCAGACCCGGTGGTACGTACCCACATCCAGCGGTTTTTTGAAGGACTTCATAGTATTTTATCGACGATTATCCGCTACATCATTGCAGGATTACCCCTAGGATTATTTGGATTTATCGGCGTGGGTATTCGTGGAATCAATGCATCGGTAGCGTTGCAGGGCATGGGCGCTTACTTTTTAGTGGTTGTTTTGGCGAACATTCTTCAAGGAACTTTGGTACTTCCTTTGTTTTTGCTGTGGAAACATCAAAATCCATTGCGTGTTTTTAAAGGGATGTTACCGGCGCTTTCCATTGCTTTTTTCACCAAATCTTCCGTGGGTACTTTGCCGGTTACGTTGCAGCAGGTGGAGCATAAATTAGGGGTAAAGCCGCAAGTGGGGCAATTCGTATTGCCCTTGTGCACAACGATTAATATGAACGGCTGCGGGACATTCATCTTTACCACCGTGTTGTATGTGATGCACAACCAGGGAATTGAAATTACCCTTGGAATGATGCTTGCCTGGATTTTGATCGCTACTTTGGCAGCCATTGGAAATGCAGGGGTACCCATGGGTTGCTTTTTCTTAAGCGCTAGCCTTCTTTCGTCGATGAACGTTCCTGTGGAATTGATGGGGATGATTTTACCGATTTATAGTGTGATCGATATGCTTGAAACCGCGTTGAATGTTTGGTCCGATTCATGTGTTACGTTGGCTGTTAATCACGATATGCAGATGAACTCACATGCTTGTTTGAGCGACTGCTAGGGTACAGTTTAAACTTGTCTATCGGCTATTACTGGTGTAGCTTGTACAACGAAATGACTACGGAATCTTCTCATACGAAAACCCCTACCGAAACAGAAGCGCAATTGATGGCAGTACGTCGCGCTAAATTGGAGGAGATTAAAGCAAAAGTAGGTGATCCGTTTCAAGCCAACGTTAACGTTAGTCATACTCTTCAACAAGCCAAAGAGGCCTTTGAATCAGCCGGACAAGATCAAACGCTTAAGGTAGCGGTTGCAGGGCGTATCATCGCCTTTAGGTTGATGGGGAAAGCCACATTTTTACAGCTATTAGACCAAAGCGGAACCCTGCAAATTTATGTATCGAACAACGAGGATACGGGCATTGGGTCAAACGCTTATGAACTCTTTAAGACCTACGATATCGGTGATTTTATCGGGGTTGAGGGAGAGTTATTTCTTACCAAGACGAACGCTTTAACCGTACGTGCGCAAAAAGTTACCTTGGTATCCAAGGCATTGCGTGCTTTGCCGGATAAATATCATGGTTTGCAAAATCAGGACACCATTTATCGGCAACGGTACTTGGATTTAATTGTAAACCAAGAATCGCGGGAACGCTTTTTTAAACGCTTTGCGATTCTTAAAGGCATCCGTGAGTTTTTGTGGGAGCGGGATTTTATTGAAGTGGAAACACCCATGCTACAAAGCGTTGCTGGGGGAGCGGCTGCCCGTCCATTTACCACCCATTTTAATGCTTTGGATCGCGATTTTTACTTACGTATTTCGCTTGAGTTGTACTTAAAGCGTATGTTGGTGGGTGGATACGACCGTGTGTTTGAAATTGGGCGTGTGTTCCGCAACGAAGGGCTTTCGGTACGCCACAACCCAGAATTTACTTTGTTGGAATTGTATCAAGCGTATAGCGATTATCGCGGTATGATGCGTTTGGTATATGATTTGGTTCAGTACTTATGTACGAAGGTGATTAAAACGACTACGCTCAAAAATGGTGCAGGTTATACCCTTGAATTAGGCGGACAATGGAAAGAAATAACCTATGACCAATGCATTTTAGAAGCCACGAAGGATGCCGATTGGTTTACCCATTCTAAAGAGGAAAAGCTAGAGGCCTGTCAACGCTTAGGAATTGAAGTGAATCCGGATTTGGAGGATTTTGAAGTAACCAACAACGTCTTTGAAAAGTGCGTTGCACCTAAGTTGATGCAGCCGACCTTTGTGACGCAATTGCCTAAAGAACTGTGTCCGTTGGCTAAATTGAACCCGAAAGATCTGCGCTATATTGATGTGTTTGAGTTGTATATTAATGGCCAGGAAATAGCACCGGCTTATTCGGAGCAAAACGACCCGGATGTTCAACGTAAAATGTTCGAATGGCAGGCTGGCGAAGAAACCCAAAAGATAGACGAAGAGTTTTTGGAGGCGTTGGAGTATGGTATGCCTCCAGCAGGAGGTATGGGCATCGGCATTGACCGCCTATGCATTTTATTGACGGGGGCCGATAATATCCGGGATACCTTGCTTTATCCTACGTTGAAATAAAGCCTGAAGGGTTTGTTTATGAACAAAGAAGCGATTCCAGTTATATTTTTGTGTGACGATCGTTATTTACCGCATGCGGCCTGCGCTATTGCATCCATTGTTCATCAATCCAAACGTACCTATCATTTTTATCTACCCAACGTTGGTCTTTCGCCTGAAAATGAGCGTAAATTGAAGCAGTGGGATCTCGGACGAAGCATGATTCATGTGGTTCCGTTAAAAAAGATTCCGCAATTGGAACGACACGATATG
>DGGR01000001.1 GCA_002392285.1 Verrucomicrobia bacterium UBA3869 | reverse complement strand
TCCTCAAACAACTAACCCAGCAACCCAACCCTCCGATTATCATCCTCCATTCCGATCACGGCACAGGTATGGGAATTTATTCAAGCAAAGTAGACGATAGCTTTGGCAACCTCCTGGCACTCTATATTCCCGATACCTGGAAATCCGATGCAAAAGACCTCAAGTTTATCAACCTCTACCGCTTTATCCTCAACCACCTCTTTAACGATCATAGACCCTATAGCGAACAAAATCGTCAGATCATCCGCGGCAAGATTTTCCATCCCGTTAATAATAATTGGAATCATATCCCTAAGTAATCTTTTTCGTTGCAAAAAAGGAAAATCAATCTACATAAGTTTATATGCTTAGTTTTTTGGTGATTTTAAGCTCCATTGCACTCGTTGCCCTATGCGGATGGTTAATTTTACTGATCTTGATGCAAAAACCTAGCGCCAATTCAGGAATGGGGGCGGCATTAGGAGGTGGAGCTGCTGAAAGTGCATTTGGGGGAGAAGCTCCTAAGGTGTTAACGCGGTGGACTGTCTATGGGATCGGTAGCTATTTTCTTTTAACCCTTGCTTTATCGATTGCGCAAATTTATCGCTATCATCATCAATCGAAAAAGGCCGAATTGACCACCATTAGCCAAAAGGTATCAGAAGGCACAAACCAAAGCCCTATTGGGGGTAACAAAAGCGTAGCAAAATAACTCTAAATGCTAAGGGTTGGTTTTGGCAAACACCATAAAGTCCTTGCTTTAGATTTGCATTTGCAATAAAAACCATTTCTATTCTAATAGGGAGGGGTCGTAGCTCAATTGGTAGAGCGTGTCGTTCGCAATGACAAGGTCGTCGGTTCGATCCCGATCGACTCCACCATATAATAGGGTTTACTTAAGACAAAATCACAATAGACATTCCTGATTCCCATGTCATTTCATTTACCTGATATTGCCCCTATGCGCCAACGATTGGCTGACGTTGATGCGCAGTTGGAGCAACCAGAAACCTTTAAAGATAAAGCCTTGCTATCGAGTTTGTCGCGCGAACATCAATTACTTAGCAATACGATTCAGCATCATCAGACAATCACCCAACTACAACAGCAATTAAACGATTTAGAGGGGTTGTTAACTTCAGAAGAAGATGAAGCAATGCGCGAACTCATGCTGCAGGAAAAAACCGATCTCAACCAACGCTTGGAATCGGAACAGCAAGCGTTATTGCTAGCCATGATTCCTCCTGATCCCAATGATTCGCGCAATACCATCTTGGAAATTCGTGCTGGAACAGGAGGCGAGGAAGCAGCCTTATTTGCTGGAGACTTGTACCGTATGTATACACGATTCGCCGAGCAACAGCACTGGCACATTGAGGTACAATCCTGCAATGAATCGGATAGCGGCGGATTTAAGGAAATTATTGTCCTGATACAAGGGGAACACGTTTATAAAATGCTGAAGTATGAAGCCGGCGGGCACCGAGTCCAACGCATACCCGTGACGGAAGCAAATGGACGCATCCATACCTCATCAGCAACCGTTGCAGTACTTCCAGAAGCACAAGAAGTAGAAATTGCGATTCGGCCAGAAGATTTAGATATTACCGTATGCCGTGCTAGTGGAGCCGGAGGACAGCATGTCAACAAAACAGAATCCGCCGTCCAAATTATCCATAAACCAACCGGCATGATTGTTACCTGCGCTAACGAACGTTCGCAGCAAAAAAACCGCGAACAAGCAATGCGAGTCCTACGCTCACGGTTATTAAACCGAAAACAAGCAGAAGAAGCCCAAGCCTATGCCAAAGAGCGCAAAGATCAGGTTGGTTCCGGAGATCGTTCTGACCGTATCCGTACGTATAATTTCCCTCAAAATCGCGTAACTGATCATCGGCTTAACATGACCACTTATAACTTAGACAAAGTATTAGAGGGTAATCTGCTACCTTTTATCGAAGCAGCACAAAACGAAGACAACAAGCGGCGCATTGCTGCTTTCTTGCATCAAACACCATGAGGAAACCCTTAGTCTATCTATCGTTTATCTTGGGAGCTGCTTTCATAGGTTTACCCATTCTCAATGCCCATCCAACTTTACAATTGGGTATTGATATACTCGAACAATCTGATTTTTCGCTACTAAAAGGCAAAAAAATTGGCATTTTAACCCATAATGCTGCTAGAAATTCGCACAACATTCCAGTATACGAAGTCCTTTATCGCTCGCCCATCAAAGACCAAATTGTATGCTTTTTAACTCCAGAACATGGATTATTGGGACAATATGCTGCTGGAGAACACATAAGCGAACAGCAACAGTGGAATGGGATCCCGGTGTTCTCGCTTTATGATAACCAGGGGCAACCTCCGCTTTTGAGTCCCACCAAAAAACAATTGTCGAACATTGATGTTTTAGTCATCGATTTAGTGGATATAGGCGCACGGTGTTATACCTACATTACCTGTATGCGCTTCGCATTAGAACAATGCATCCGCTACGGGAAACAAGTCGTTATTTTAGATCGTCCAAACCCCTTGGGGCGTAAGGTATCAGGCCCCATCATGGATCAAAATCTGCAATCCTATGTCGGTGGGTATTGCATTCCTTTTCTCCATGGAATGACCATGGGAGAATTAGCTACAATGCTGATTCATGCTTATCAACCCCATCCATGGCTACAGCCCTTAACACAAGAGCAATTAGCGGCTGCAGATGTCAAAGTCGTCAAGATGGAACATTATCAGCCAGATACAGTATGGAACCAGCAAGCTTGGAATAAACCCATGCAATGGACCCCACCATCTCCTAACATCCCAACCTTTGAAAGCGCTTTAGCATATTCCTGCTTTCCTATCCTGCAAATAGGCAAATATTTACGCACGATTTCAAGCGCTCAACGCGAACACAAAGACGGTATTCCTCAACCCTTTGCCTTTCTTTATTCACCTCACGCTTGCCATAATCCCTACGCTCTGTGCGAAACCTTAAATGCAGCACAGGTTCCAGGCATAACCTGCGAAGTAGTCCGTAACGGGATCACTAAGGGCATTCACTTAAAAATTACCGATTGGGAACAATTCAATCCAGGTTTATTCGTCCTAAAGCTCTATCAAGCAGACCAACAGCTCAAGGCGATTTACCCCATTCCGTTCATCAGTTATTTATCGTTAAAATTCTGGACAAGTACGCCCTTAGCTCATTATAATATTTGTTGGGTCACTAAAAGGCCAAGCGTACGTTATGATCAAGCATTTTGGAAAATCCACATAGGAGATCCAGATATTATTAAACTGGTTGAATCAGGACTTCCGCTTACAGAAGAATATATTCGAGTTCAAATAAACTCATGGGAAAAAACTATAGCGAAATTTAAGCAACAAAGGAAAGCTTGGTTGTTATACTAAATACAAAATCAATTAAAGATTAACTTATCAATAATAAGCATCAATGGAAAATCAACAAAATACTCATTCACCCTCTCACTTGCATTCACGATTGAAGCGCAAGGTAGCTCCTACGGCTACCATTCACGAAGACAATGGAGCACAACCAAGGGAAATCAAAACCGTTAAAATTGCAACTGCAGAATCATTAAATTACCAAGGGAAATTGGTCCGTAAGAATGACCACTGTCAACACAATCGGGATCATAACGGTCAACGTAATCATAGATCTTGCACCCACAAAGGGTGTTGTTCATCCAATCATGAGCGTGCTATGTCCTCGCAAAAGGTTTGCCCTTGTAAATCACTATGGAGAAAGCTTAAAAGCTTTACCTGCCGTTTATTAGCCATTCCTTCTAAATCAGAAGAAGGTTGTTGTTGCAAACAACCGCATGGGCACAAAGGACAAAGTCGCCATCACCATAATAAATTCCATCGTCGTTCCAACGGCCCTTCTAATAACCAGAACCGTAACAACCTAAATCAGCAACCATAACTGCCGATAGCCTCCTATGGATAAGGTATGCATACAAGGCGGTGTATCGTTAAACGGAACTGTCGAGATTAGTGGTGCCAAAAATGCCTGTATGGCGATGATGGCTGCTGCTTTACTCACCGATGAGGTTTGCACATTGCGCAATGTTCCTCAACTACGGGATGTTGCATTTTTCGTTCAATTGCTTCAATCGTTAGGGGTATCTGTTCAAAATCCAGAACCTCACACGTGGCAATTACAGGCTAAAAACATTACCCACGAAGCCGCTTATGATTTAGTGCGCCAAATGCGTGCGTCCGTATGCATCATGGGCCCCCTGATTGGACGCCTCCATCAAGTGATTATGCCCCTACCTGGAGGGTGTGTTATCGGCAATCGTCCAATTGATTTACACCTCAATGGTTTCAAAGCCTTAGGCTGTTCCATTGACAATCAAAGCGGTAACTTACACGTCAAGGCCAAGCATTTAAAAGGCAATTCCATCTATTTAGGTGGACGATTCGGAAGCACAGTAACCGGAACCGCAAACGTTTTAATGGCTGCTGTACTAACACCCGGTGTTACCGTCATTGATTGCGCCGCTTGCGAGCCTGAAATTGTCGATCTATGCACCTTGTTACAACAAATGGGTGCATCCATTGAAGGCGTAGGTAGCCCAACGTTAACGATTCGTGGAACCGATCACCTAAAGGGCTTTGATTATACCGTCATTGGCGATCGTATCGAAGCCGGGACCTTTGTCCTCGCTGGGTTAATTACCCAAGGGACCCTTCATATCAAAGGATTTCAAACCCAACACCTCAACGCTTTATGGCACCTATTGGATAACATTCACGCAGATATTTCGATTCATGAGGCTGAAGGATCGGTGGATGTAAAACCTTGCCTCGACCGTCTAACACCCTTTGAAACTACAACCCTGCCTTATCCCGGATATCCAACCGATCTACAGGCACAATTATGCGTATTGGGACTTTGCATTCCTGGCATCAGCCTTATTACCGAACGCATTTACCCTCAGCGCTTTATGCATTTGCCTGAATTGCAGCGTTTGGGCGGTCAAACTTGGCTAGAAGGTAGCACCGCCATTTTAAAAGGCGGAACTCCATTATCCGGAGCAGAGGTTATGGCTTCAGACCTACGAGCCAGCGCTGCACTGTACTTAGCAGGATTAATTGCATCCGGAACAACCTCCATTCACCGAGTTTATCACGTCGACCGCGGTTATGAACGTTTTGACAAAAAACTTCAGGCTTTAGGCGCTCATATCCAACGCATGGATGAGGGATAACCCTTCATTATAGTCATCAATACCCATCGCTTAACTTTTTAAGCAAATGGTCGATTTTGTAAGTATATGGTTGCTCCAATTACTCAAACACAAAAGCCTATTTTTAACGCAGAAGACACGCATCAATTAAATCTAAATGCTGATACGATCAAAAAAGATACCCAATCACAACGCGATCCATTATCAAACCCATCCGATAATCTTCCAAAAACAACGCAAGTCAGTAGTGACATTCTGATAGGCAGCGGACAAAAACCCCTATCAGAAAGCGTATTAGAGCATAATATTCCGCAAAAACAAGTTATTTCAGATACGCCGGTCAACGATCGGAACTTGAAGGCAAGTTCAGTCGAAAGCCACATCGGAACAACAATCGAAACACCACACGCGGAAATCGACCAAAAAACTCTCGAGTAAGCCATTACTCGATAAGGAACTTGGTAGACGGTGTAGGACTCGAACCTACGACCTTCTGGATGTGACCCAGACGCTCTAACCAACTGAGCTAACCGTCCCTATCAATAGACCTAAAAAGTTTAGACCTTCCATTGATTGATACTCTCTACGATGTACTCTACCTCGTCTTGAGTCAATACAGGATGTAATGGCAAACTCAATTCTTCAACCGCAAGCTTCTCGGTAATAGGAAACGATAGCTGATTCCATTCGGGATAAGCCGGAGCTTTATGCGGCGGAATTGGATAATGCATCACCGTTTGAATTCCCTTAGACTGTAAATAAGCCTGCAATTCAGCTCGTTTTTCAGTAAAAATCGAGAAAATATGCCATACATGCTCCAATTCATCCTTTGGATGAACAGGCAGCGTAATCAACGGATGATGTATGTGCTCACAGTAGAATTTGGCTATCTTTCGACGAATGGCATTATCTGCATCCAAATGCCGTAACTTTACGGATAACACAGCAGCTTGTAGAGTATCTAACTTAGAATGGAAGCCTTTGCAGATATGGACATATTTTTCAATAGATCCATAATTACGTAACGCACGGATTTCGTTAGCCAAATCTTCCCGATCAGTCGTCACAATACCACCATCCCCGCAACAGCCTAAGTTTTTGGTCGGGTGGAAGCTAAACCCAGCAATCGTCCCTAAATGCCCAACTCGATTCCCTTGATACTGCGCTCCGTGTGCTTGTGCTCCATCTTCAACTATATGAAGATGATATTTTTCAGCCAATCGAACAATCGGTGCCATTTCCACTGCTCGGCCATAAAAATGAACCACCAAAATCGCTTTGGTTTTCGGTGTAATTTTTTCCTCTATCTTCGTTGGATCGATTAAAGAGGTATGTTCATCTGGCTCCACCAACACCGGAACGCAATGATTATGGGTAATCGCTAATATCGTTGCAATGTACGTATTCGCAGGAACAATAATTTCATCCCCAGGCTCAAAATGTAACGTCATTAAGCTTAAAATTAATGCGTCCAAGCCATTGCCAACCCCAACGGCATACTTGGTACCACAGAACTGAGCAAATTGTTGCTCAAAAGCAGTAAGTTCTTGCCCCTGAATAAATTGTCCATGATCCAATACGATCTTAATTGCTTGATCAATCTCATCACGATAACGCTCGTGCAGCTTATAAAAATTACAGTAAGGGATTTCCATCTGATAGTGCGCTTAAAAAATCTGAATGATCTAAAATATACTCATCTGGATCATGAAGATCACTACCTAAAGCAATTAATATACAATTAGCTGAAAAGTCAAACATCCGATGCCACACATAACAACCCATATACAGCCCTTGATTAGGGGTGTTCACCTCAACCGTTTCTTGCGTTTTACCATCATCCAACAAGAATTTGCAAGAACCGGATAAGCAATACCATACCTGCTCCAAGCGTCGATGGGCATGCTCTCCGCGAACCGACCCCTCTGCTGCCTTAATCACAATCATTTTTTGAATGGCGAAAGGAATACTCTTAAGGTTCTCAATAGCAAACAATTCACCCCCTTTTGAAGGATGAACCTCCGTTGGGATCCACCGACAACGCGCTACTGTAATTGCTTGCATAGCTTTAGAATTTATATCTTATCATTTAATAGGTCAACCATATGACTAAAATCAGGTGAGTTTCGATATAGCGCATCAAAAGAACCTTCTCCCGTAATACGCCCCTCTTTTACATAAAGGATACGATCGCACTGTTTCAACGTGCTTAAACGATGCGCAATGGCTAGCATAGTACATTTACCCTTTAACCCATTAATAACACCTGAAATTTTTCGTTCCGTTTCGATATCTAAGGAAGCCGTAACCTCATCTAACACTAATAGTTTGGGGTCACCATAGAGAGCGCGTGCGATGGCAATACGCTGCTTTTGGCCTCCGGAAATATTTTTCCCCATCTCCAATAAGCGTGTATCCAGGCTTAACTCATTCAACTGAGCTAATTGCATCGTTCGATTTAACAATTCTACATTTTTTTCGCGCCCAAACAAAATATTGTCCTCAACCGTTCCATTAATAATGCAGGGATTTTGCGCAACATACCCAATTTTGGAAGATGCAAAATGCGTAATCAATTGATCGCCGACCCTATAAGCCCCCTGAGTCGGTGGCAACAAACCTAATAGAATATCAACCAACGTGGTTTTACCAGCACCTGACTTCCCAACAATACCGATAAATTCTCTCGGATTAATTTTAAGATTAATATCCTGCAACACTAAGTGATCAGCTTTATAGCTAAAACCTACATGGTCTAACTCAAGGACAGCATTAAGGTCAACCTCCTTACCTGCATCCACCAGCGGTTTTTGCGCCGCCACTAAGGCCTCATAATCTCGATTGAAATCAGCCACATAGCCCATTTGGGGATAAAATGAATACCAAGCACCCGATAAACGATTCACAAACGGAATCAACCGAATCATACAGATCGACCAAGTCCCTAAATAGACCAAAGCTTGTTCAAATCCATACCATCGTATGCTAATCCATCCAACACACCCCAAAAATAAAATGACAGCAATTTCGAAAATATACGAAGGAAGATAACGAACAAAATCTATGGTATGAAGGATACGAGTTTTTTTGATAAGAACAGGTTCTAAAGATTTTAGAAACCTGCCGCTTGTTTGAGTCAAATAAAGTTCTTTAATAGAAAACAAAAAAGATTGCTCTTTGTTAAGAACTTGCTCACATAATGGGTTCCCTAAATTAATCATTCGACCGCAATCATACTTATTCAGCCATTGCATACCCACCATATAAAAGCCAAACAGTACTAACGATAGCCCCATCATCGCAGGCATATGAACTGCTAAAAAAACAAGTAAGGTTAAGGCTAACAATCCATTAACGATAAACTGCAGAAGTTGTAGAACAGTTCCGGAAACACTTTCACATACTTGACTTACTGCATTCAACCAATGATCTGAAGAAAATTTTAATAAAAATTCATAACGAGCATTTTGTATGAGGCTTAATAAGCGAAGCGCTAAATCACTGTCTAAACGAGCTGATAGGACGGTATTTAAACGCGTATAGCCAATCAATACGAGATTTTTAACGATAAACAGGATTACAATTGCCGATAATAACAACCTAAAATGGCCATAAATAAGCGTTCCGTTGGCGCTAAGAACAAATTTAGACAAAATAGGGATAATCAATCCTAAGCCCAAAAACTCAAGCAAGCAGGCTATTAACGCACAGATTAAGTTAATAAGTAAATCTTTGCGATACGCTCTCAGAAAGTTATCATAAAGCTGCTTAAAAAACGCATAAACTTCTCGTACCTTCATGAATTACTTTTTTTAAAAAGTGAACAAAACACCCAGCGTCTGTCAATTTTTGATTAAGTCTATTGCTAACATCCTATTGCCGGGTTGTAATCCCAAAACATAAGTAAAAAAAGCAATTACGATAGGTAGCTGCATTAATAACGGTCCAAGGTTGCGTACCTCCGCTATTATAAACAAAGCTAGGGCCTATATAAAACTCATAGTATTCACGCATTACGTATTTCAGGAACAAATTTTTCTCATAATAAAGGTATTTATAGCCGCGCTTGGGCCCATGCGATCCATACGGTCTACGCCCTTTACAAAAACCTAACTTATTTTCCCACGCAAGGAACCAAGAGCTTTTGTCCACAATAGCTCCATCGAAATCATAACCAAAGGTTGTTTCAAGATTCCACTGATGCCGATCCCAATCCCAACGGATGTAAAACGTTGGTTTCATCAATAAATTTGATCGTATACCCACATAACTTTCGGTAGTATGCGTTAATAGCTCAAATCCCTGCCGCCGTAACAGGGTATGGGACACTCCTACATCCAACGTAAAAAACTCGGTTGCCTTTAAGAGCATACCTGCGGATGGTTTCCAGTAATCCGGAAAATAAGCGCGCTTATTTAAGGGGACATGAGCATCTAAATCACCATAAATCCCCAAAGACTCTTGGTAAATTACTCCACGAATATGGGGCAAAAAGCTATGTTTCCCCACCAAACGCCCTCGGTCAATAGATTCAGTTGAATACGCTACGGAACCACTAAATCCCGATCCATTGCTCGCCCCAACAAGCGGCAACCAGCAACCAATACCTACGATCCCGAGGAAAGTGCAACGCACCATAACGTTTTCATTAGTAAAAGTCTTTCTAAGGTAATGCCAATCTAAAAATCCCCCTTGTCCCCTTACCCAACAAGTCCTTAGGCTCTCGCGTTGACAATACAGGCTTTTCCGTGAAATGATTAAGCGTATGCAGTTGTTATTAACAGGATGCGCTGGTTTTATCGGAGCAAAGGTAACGGAATTGCTTCTAAAATCTGGTCATACGGTCGTTGGGATCGATAACCTAAACGATTATTATGACGTTAAAATCAAAGAATTGCGCTTAAAGGCCTTACAGCAGCTACAGGGCAATTGGAACTTTGTGCGAGGGGATATTGAAGATAAAGTGTGCTTAGAACAAGTGTTCAAAACACATACCTTTGACGCGGTTTATCACATTGCAGCACGCGCAGGCGTTCGGGCAAGCATGGAAACCCCACACGTTTACTACACAACCAATGTTCTAGGTGGACTCAATCTGTTGGAATGCATGCGTCAAACGCATGTTCGCAAGTTAATAGCCATTTCAACCTCATCGCTCTACTCCGGGCAACCCATGCCCTTTGTTGAAACCTCACCGGTGAACGAACCCATTTCGCCTTATGCAGCCTCCAAAAAGGCTGCCGAAATGCTTTACTATACCTATCATCATTTATACGGTATCGATGTATCCATCCTCCGGTGTTTTACGGTTTACGGTCCTAATGGACGACCGGACATGAGCCCAGACAGATTCATGCGGTGCATTGCATCCGGCAAGCCCATTCAGCTCAATGGCGACGGTACGCAATCGCGCGATTTTACCTTTGTTGATGATATTGCGCGCGGCATTATCGCGGCTCAAAAGCCTTTAGGATACGAAGTGATTAACCTCGGCAATCATCAACCGCACACGATCAATGAAATGATTGGGTTGTTAGAAAAGTATCTCAACAAGAAAGCAACCATCGTTCATCATCCCTTTAACGCTTCGGATATGATGCACACCTATGCTTCCATCGAAAAAGCTCAACAGTTGTTAGGGTGGACGCCCAAGATTTCTCTGGAAGAAGGGCTGCAAAAGATGATTGAAGGGACTCGTTTTTAGCTCACCTATGAATGCCCCACGAGAAGTCCAACAGTCCAATGCCGATGTAAATACCGTCCGCCATTTTGGTGATGAATGGGCAGCATTTACAGGTGACGCACGTCCAAAAGCGGACATGGAAGCAGAATTTAATGTTTTTTTTAACAACTTTCCCTGGCAAGCATTACCTCAAGATGCTGAAGGTTTTGATGCAGGCTGTGGGACCGGACGATGGGCTGCGTTTGTAGCACCAAGGGTTAAACGGCTCAATTGCATTGATCCGGCAGCCAAAGCATTAGCAGTAGCCCAACGGAAATTACAATCGGACACCAATGTTCGCTTTTTTAACACCTCCATCAATGACATGCCGCTCACCAATGCATCGCAGGATTTTGGCTATTGTTTAGGGGTGTTGCATCATATTCCCGACACCGAAAAAGCTCTGCAAACCTGCGTTGATAAATTAAAACCTGGAGCTCCCTTTTTATTATATCTATACCCAAAACTTGATTATCGTCCTTTATGGTGGCGTTGCCTAGACCAAGTGGCCAACGGCTTACGGCATCTCATTTGCCGCCTCCCTCACCCCGTTAAAATTCGGGTAACTGATGCGCTTGCCTGCTTGGTGTACTGGCCCATTTCACGCCTATCCTTACTCTTGGAAAAACTAGGAATTTCCATCAACATTCCCCTAAGCAGCTTCAAACATCGCTCGTTTTATGATCTCCGTACCAACGCTCTGGATACCTTTGGAACCCCATTAGAAAAGCGCTTTTCACAAGCCGAAATTACTCAGATGATGACCTCCAGCGGTTTGGAGCGCATCAGCTTCGGATCAGGAATTAAATGGGTTGCGGTTGGTTATAAAAAGGATCGATAAGCCCTTAAAAAACAGCTAAGCTTTAGCATTAAACCTCGTTGTCGTTATTATTATGACTGTAACTTCTAAAGACTTCAGAGACAGTTTCGAAAAATTCTTTGCCGACAAAAACCATCAGGTATTGCCCAGTGCATCGTTATTACCCACCTCGCCGAATTTGTTATTTACCAACGCGGGCATGAACGAATTTGTGCCCTATTTCTTAGGAGAAACTGCGCCTTATCCGCGTATCGTCAAAAGCCAACGGTGCTTAAGAGCAGGTGGGAAGCATAACGATTTGGAAGATGTTGGCTTTGACGGCTATCATCACACGGCATTTGAAATGCTCGGGAATTGGTCATTTGGCGATTACTTTAAAAAGGAAGCGATCGAATGGGCTTGGGAATTATTAACCAAGGTATGGGGTATCCCTAAAGAACGTTTGTTTGTCACCGTTTACAAACCCAATCAAGGCGAACCCGGTGCTTATGATGAAGAAAGCTACCGCTTATGGGACAATGTATTAAAAAAGGAGGGTCTAAATCCCGCCCTACATATTGTTTATGGTTCCCAAAAGGACAACTTTTGGAGCATGGGAGAGACGGGACCGTGCGGCCATTGCTCGGAAATTCACATCAACTGTTCGCCCGATCCAAACTCAGAAAAAGGACGCGCGCTGGTTAATACTGGAAGCCCTTGGTGCATTGAATTGTGGAACTTGGTGTTCATGCAATACAATGCTAATCCCGACGGCTCACTTACGCCATTGAACAATCATTATGTCGATACCGGCATGGGTTTGGAACGCCTAGCAGGGATTACAGCCTCAACTAACGACTTCACGGATTTTGCTAAGCTTCCATCTAATTACGCCAGCGATTTGTTTGCACCCTATTTTACTAAAATCAACACCTTGTGTGGGTATCGCTATCAAGGCTTAATACCCAACGACCGCAAACACTGCACCGAAGCAGAAAACAAGGATTGCGCCTGCCGTATTCTAGCCGACCACATGCGCGCCGCTTGTTGGGCCATCAACGACCGCATTCATCCGGGTAACACCGGTCGTGAGTATACCATCCGGCACATCTTGCGACGGGCTATGCTGTTTGCCAAACGTCTAGGGATACCTGAAAACTCGCTGTCAAGCTTTACGGACGATCCGTACATTCAGTCCATTATTAAAACGGAAGAATCCAAGTTTAGCTCTGCTTTGGATCGTGGCTTAGCTTATATCAACCAACAAGGCATCACCCAACGGGTAACCGGCGAACAAGCCTTTAAGTTATACGATACCTACGGCTTTCCCTTTGAACTAACGCAATTCATTGCACAAGAACGCAGCTGGTCAGTAGATAGCGAAGGTTTCCAGCGCTGCATGAACGAACAAAGGCAACGCTCCAAAACCAATACAACCAAAAGTATCGTACAAGCCAAGGTACTCACTGACCTTAAAACTGAATTTATTGGATACGACCACTGGTTGATGCCCCAACAAGCAACGCTTTTGGACGATGTGACGATCGGCGATAAAACCTACCTCATTTTTGACAAAACCCCTTTTTATGCTGAGAGCGGGGGACAAGCGGGGGATGTAGGAGACGTAACGTTTGACCGTAATAATAAGCTAAAAATCGTTAACACAATCCGTCAAAATGAAGCGATTTTGCATGAACTAGACGCAGAAGCAACGAAACATTTTTTTGAACTAAAAGCAAAACAGGACTTGAAGGGACCGTGGACTTTAACTGTTGATCGGTACCACCGAATTCCATGCAGCGTCAATCATACCGCCACTCACCTCCTCCATGCTGCTTTACGCAAGGAGTTGGGAACGGCTGTAAAGCAAATGGGCTCAAAAATAACCGCCGAAGGCCTAAGTTTTGATTTTTCATATCCCTATTCTATTGATCCATCACAACTAACTAATATAGAACTAACCTGTAATAACTATATTTACGGTAGGGATCCTGTACAATTCGAAGAGTTAGCCAAAGATCAAGTTCCTAGCACCTGCATCCATCAATTTGATGATAAATATGGGGACAAGGTACGCATGGTTACCATCAAGGGCTCAAACGGTTCTATCCTGTCTCAAGAACTCTGTGGGGGTACTCATGTCCAATCAACAAACTTCATCGGTGTTTTTCACATCACCAGTTGTCAATCGATTGGGTCAGGGATTAAACGCATAGAAGCCATCACCGGATCTAAAGCATTAGCATATTATCGCGAGCTGGAACATGAAGTCCATCAGTTAGAGCAGCAATTGAGCATGCCCTTAGGGAAAATAAGCGATGCCTATCAAAAGTTGCTGAAACAAGACAGGAGAAAGGGTACCTTTTTAGAAAAAGCATTACAAGCACACGGAGGGCAATGTCTCAAGGAAAGCACGCACGATGGCTTACGGTACATACAATGGGAAGCGCACGTCATTGATCCGAATACCTATCGCAAGGCTTGCAAGGCATATTTGGGTAATCATCCCGATATTGATGTTTTGTGGGGGGCAACCCAAGACAACGAGGGTTCTATAGTCACCGTGTTCCTCTTTTGTTCACAAGCTGCGATTGCCAAGGGGGTGCAGGCAGGCGCGGAAATCCAAGCGTTTGCAGCGCGTTGCGCTAGTAAAGGCGGCGGAAAACCCGATTTTGCTTCCTGCAGTGTAGCCGAAGCAGCATTTAAGCAGCATTGGGGAACTATCCTATCCTAATTATGAAGCTTGTTGAAGCCTTACACGAAGTAGCCCAGCGACAACCGAATACCATCGGTTTAAAGTGCCCTGTACACAACCAAGGGTTACAATACCGTACAAAAACATTTCAGGAATTGGATCACGCGGTTGATTTATTAGCGACCTATCTGTTAACGCACCAAATAACAGCTGGCAAAAAGATAGTTTTGCTCTTGCCGCCCGGTGAATCGTTACTGATTACCGTCTTTGCCCTGTTACGACTTGGAGCCATTCCGGTTGTCATCGACCCAGGCATGGGATTCAAAAACTTTTTCCATTGCGTTTGCCGCGTCCAACCCCATGGGCTCATCGGCTGCCAACGAGCACGCTTGCTCTATTACCTCATACGCCCCTGCATCCATTTCTCAAGCGTCGTTTTTCTGTCAAAATCCTTTAAAAAACGGCTGTTAACGCATGATTTTTCCTGTCATTTGCAACCCAACGCGGATGACAACCGAACAGCAGCTGTTCTATTTACATCAGGCTCAACCGGTCATCCCAAGGGCGCTGTCTATACCTATGCCGCCTTTAATGCGCAGATGGAAGCCCTTATTCATGGGTTCGGTATTCAACCAGGCGAAGTAGATTTGCCCTTACTGCCGGTATTTTCTCTCTACAATCCAGCTATGGGACTCACAACCGTTGTTCCAGAGATGGACCCGGCGCATCCCAGTACCTTAAATCCAGCAAAAATTGCTCAATCCATCATCGCCAACCAAGTAACGCACAGCTTTGGATCTCCGCGCTTATGGACCAAAATTGTAGATTATTGCGAAGCCCAACATTTACAATTTCCATCCGTTAAGCGTTTGTTTTTGGCAGGCGCTCCGGTTCATCCAACGCTCTTGCAACGGGCACAGGCCCTTGTCCCTAATGGCCAAGTATTGACACCTTATGGAGCAACGGAAGCGCTTCCTATCGCGTACATTTCAGCAACCGAGGTTATTCAAAATACCTACCAACGAACGGTTCAGGGGCATGGAACCTGCGTGGGACATCCGATGCCCGATGTACAGGTGCGGATTATCCCTATCACCCAAAGCGCTTTTGAAGTACTCCCTGAATCCTTACCGCTGGGAACCATAGGAGAAATTACAGTTACAGCGCCCTACATTAGCCAAAGCTATCTTAATGACCCTGAGGCTACTCAAAAAGCCAAAGTTCCGGATGCTTCAGGAAGAATTTGGCACCGAATGGGCGATGTAGGTTATATGGATACCGAAGGTCGGTTGTGGTTCTGCGGTCGTAAAATCGAACGGGTGGTCACCGACACGCAAACCTTCTATACCGACTGCTGCGAAGCGGTCTTTAATACCAACCCTCGGGTGTTTCGGACGGCTCTTATTGCCTATAAGACCAAAAACGGAATACAACCAGCCATCGTTGTTGAACTGAAACCTGGTATCGCAAAAAGTGAACTGCCTTCCATTTTTCAAGAACTACGAACGCTCGCAAAGCAGCACAGCATCACCGAAAGAATTCGTCATTTCGGCTATTATCCTGCGTTTCCGGTGGATGTACGCCACAATGCAAAAATCCACCGTTTAACGCTTCAACAGTACTTCGCGAAGCATTCACGGCGGATTCATGCGTTAGATTAATACGCCTTTGCAAATACAGCCAACGGACAATCGGGCTTGTTGGTAAATAAGCACGCTCCCCGTTCCGATGCAAACGCTTGCGGCAAACAACGTACCGTTACCTTCAATTCGGATTTAATTTTCTCTTCCGTTTCCGGGTCTTCTGACCAATAAGCTAAGGCAAAACCGCCATCATTTTGGAAAAATTGATAGAAATCAGCTACGCTTGAAATTCGTTGGGTCGATTGTTCCCGATTGCTTTTCGCACGCTCAAACAGCCGTTGTTGCATGGCCTTCAACCCATCCGCAAATGTTGCTACCCATTGCGTTAAGGGCAAAGTTTCGCGTTGCAAGGTATCCCGCCAACTGAGCGTTACTGATTGCGATTCCATCTCTTTCATCCCAATCTCAATGAGGCAACACGCACCGCGTTTAATCCACTGCCACCGTTTTTCGCCTCCCCGCATAGCACGCTTATCAAGCGATATCCTTAGGCCCTTTCCCCTATCCTGCAATTGGCGCTGCACTTGGTCGCAATAAGCCTCAATCTGCTCACGTTGTGCTTCGTCATGAATAATCGGCATAATAACCGCCTGCACATTGGCAACTTTCGGAGGCAACACAAGGCCGTCATCATCGGAATGCACCATCACCAAGGATCCAATGAGACGGGTAGTTACTCCCCAGGATGTTGTCCATGCATACTGAGCTTTGCCATCAACATCCACAAATTGAATGTTCATCGCTTTAGCAAAATTTTGCCCTAAAAAGTGCGAAGTACCCAACTGTAACGCCTTGCGGTCTTGCATCATGCCTTCCAAGGTATAGGTTGATAAGGCACCCGGGAAACGTTCGCTGGCAGTCTTTTCGCCCACAAGCGCTGGAATTGCCAAATCTTCTTCAATAATCCTGCGATAAATTTCGAGCATCCGTAAGGTTTCTTGGCGCGCTTCTTCAGCGGTTGCATGAGCCGTATGCCCTTCTTGCCACAAAAATTCGGATGTCCGTAAGAACAAACGCGTACGCATTTCCCAACGTACCACATTAGCCCATTGATTGATCAACAAGGGTAAATCCCGATACGATTGCACCCAACGCGAAAAAGCTTCTCCAATGATGGTTTCAGACGTAGGACGTACAATCAAAGGTTCTTCCAACGGCGATGCAGGCTCCAACACCCCCTGTTCGTTAGCTTGTAAACGCGAATGGGTAACCACAGCACACTCTTTTGCAAACCCTGCTACATGCTCTGCTTCTTTTTGCAAAAAGCGAACCGGAATAAATAATGGAAAATAAGCATTAACGTGGCCTGTTGCTTTAAACGCTTGATCTAACTTGTGCTGTAACGTTTCCCACAATTGATACCCATTGGGCTTAATAATCATACACCCACGAACGGGAGCGTTTTCCGCTAAATCAGCTGCGCGAATCACCTGCTGATACCATTCAGCATAATTTTCCTTACGGGTCGGAGTAATACCTGTTTTATCCATACTGTCTCTATACAATGAAGATTAACCTCAATGGACAACCCCAAAAGTAAAGCGATTACTTTTAGGCTTTAACCCTTAATTCGTCCTTGATTAACCAAACACTCAGATGCTATGATTACTTTGCAACTGGGTTCTATGCAAGGTGGGTTTGTGAACCCCGCCAGGGCAGGAATGCAGCAACGGTAGTCAAAAACACTTGTGCCGTAGAGTGCCTGGTTGCTTTTAATGTTATAAGCAGATAACTCCTTTTATTGAACCAAGGACAAAAAAAGAAAACGGCCTTATTTTTCAAAGGCCGAAATACAAGCATTTTTTACTTGCTATTTATGTTTTTTATGATAAAATATATTATGAGAAGTAAATGAATGCTTTTATATAATAAAAGTATTATACACGTCATTAACAATAAGTCAAGCTTTTTAAGGGACTTCCCTAAAGCAAAGTCTAATTCCATCAAGCAAAGGCCAAAAACATTATACCATTGGATGCGTCTGAATCCAGCGTTCAGCCAATGCTAAATCCGCCGCTGTATCAATGGCAATCGAACGTCCTTTGGTTTCCAACGTGGCTATGCGATAGCCATTAGCGATAAAACGCAATTGTTCCAACGATTCCGCTTGTTCTAATGGATGGGGTGCTAAGTGCGTATAAGCTTGCAAAACATCCCGTCGGTAAGCGTAAACGCCACAATGTCCCCAGAAGGTACTGCGGGTCAACCATTGCGATGGATCGGCATCTCGTACGTAAGGGATGGGGCTTCGCGAAAAATACAGCGCGCATTGCTTTGCATCACACACAACCTTAACAATATTCGGATTTTGGATATCATCCAAGGCACTTAACCGATAAACCGGCGTTAAAAGATCCGCATCAATCGATGGGATATGGTCGATCATCTGCTCCAAAAACTGAGTATCCGCAAAGGGCTCGTCTCCCTGCACGTTGATCACCCAATCACCCTTAATACGATCCAAGGCTGATGCAATCCGTTCCGTTCCGCAACGGCAATTGGGGTCAGTCATAAGCCCAGTGGCTCCTAACGATTGAGCCAACTGAACAACGGATTCGCTATCGGTCAGCACATACACAGCCTGACAATTTCTAACCTTCAACGCTCGTTCAATGACCCACTGGACAACCGGTTTCCCTCCCAACAGAGCTAACATTTTCCCCGGCAAGCGCGTGGATGCTAAACGAGCCGGAATTGCAATACTATACGAAGCCATAATCACTCAATGCCTTGATCATTAAAAAGGCGAAAAATCCTCAAGAAAGGTGCAGGGTAACTGCGTGTGTGTTTGCAATAAGGCCATTAAGCTGTGAACCCCAAAGGATTCCGTTGCATAATGCCCACAACAAAATAGGTTTAAATGATGCAATTGCGCAAAACTCACGGCTGAATAATGCACTTCGCCTGTTACCAACGTATCAACACCCGCTGCAACCAACGCCTCTAAGAAAAGCGTTTGTCCGCCACTACCGCTTAAAATACCAATCGACCTTGGGGCTTCCGAACCATAGCAGATAGGCCGCAAAGACCTAGGAAACACCTTCTGTAAACGCTGCTCTAATTCATCCCGCTCAAGCCCAGGACAAATAATCCCATAGGAACGGCCATGATAAGGAGCAAAGGTGCCTGTAATCGATAAACCTAACGCTTTAGCAATGCCAACATTATGGCTGTACTGCGGATGACTATCCAAGGGCAAATGCGCACTATAAATAGCTAAATTCGCCTCAATCGCGGAACAATACAAATCATACCAAGGGCCAACGATGATTTGAACCCCACCCCATGTAAGGCCATGATGGACAACCAACAAATCCGCTCCATTCTTAATCGCCGATTGGATGCTGTGTATGTTCGCATCCACTGCTCCTGCAATGCGCGTTACGGTTCCACGATTAGCCAACTGCAACCCATTGCATGCGTTTGGGTAATCAATAACCTCCTTTACCTGAAGGGTCGTATCCAAAAAATTAACAATCTCTGCTAAGGGTACTGAATTCATTTCATCCTCCCTAAAAGGCTACTCAACCGTCACTGATTTTGCTAAATTACGCGGTTTATCTACATTGCACTTCCGTTCACTCGCAAGATAATAAGCAAATAATTGCAGCGGCAAAACCGTAATAATAGGCAACAACGCTGGGTAAACTTTCGGCAGATAGATCACTTCATCGTAAGCCTTTTGGGGAATCTCACAACCCTCAAGGCCAATTGCAATCACCTTTCCATGCCGCGCCTTGATTTCCATCATATTACTGATGTTTTTACCCATCACCTCCTCGTTGGTAGCCAACACAATGGTTAGGACGGATGGATCAATCAACGCAAGTGCTCCATGCTTGAGCTCTCCGGCTGGATAAGCTTCTGCATGCATATAGGATAATTCCTTCAGCTTTAACGCACCCTCAATCGCAACCGGATACAGCATTTGGCGGCCGATAAAAAAGCAATGCTGATAATCAACATAGGTTTTCGCAAGCTTTTGCATCGGTTTGTCGCATAACGCCAATACCTCATCCACCTTTTGTGGCAAACTTTGCAGGGCCTGAACGAACTGACGACCATCGGTAAAACTCATATCGCGCATACGCCCTAAATACAGGGCCAATAGCGCTAACATACCTACTTGACCAGTAAAGGATTTGGTAGCTGCAACCCCAACCTCCATCCCTAAATGCAAATAAATACCGCAACCGGCTTCACGCGCAATGGTCGAACCTACGACATTGGTAATGGCCAAGGTCGGGAATCCTTTCCGTTTTACCTCGCGCAAAGCATTGAGGGTATCCAAGGTTTCGCCAGATTGACTGACCACAAAAACCAAGGTGTTTTTATTTAACGGAGCATTGCGGTAACAAAATTCCGACGCATACTCTACATCAACCGGAATACGCGCGTAGGTTTCAATCAACGAAGCACCAATTTTAGAGGCATAGAGCGAAGATCCACAGCCTAACAACAAAATACGTTCCACCTGGCGCAATTCATAAGGAGTAATTTGCAATCCACCCAAATGCGCTGAACTTCCATCGGACGAAAAGCGCCCTAAATACATATTTCCCAGCGCCGTTCCCTGTTCAAAAATCTCTTTCTTGGCATAGTTTGGAAAATCCCCCAAATCGGCGGTGTTCTGTTCACGGTCAATGGTTTCAAGTGAGGGTGACGTTACCGATCCATTCATCAAATCCGTGATTTGATAATCCATGCCCTTAATATGCACCATCTCATGATCGGACAGATAAACAACATTTTCAATATGCCCCGAAAAAGCACCTACATCACTGCCCAAAAACAAACCATCCGGATTGATGCCCAAAACCAACGGCGAACTCTTACGTACCCCAATCAATTCATTCGGACAATCCGTACAAATAACCACGATTCCATACGTGCCTTGAACTTCCGCTAAGCTTTTACGTACGCTTTCCTCAAAGCGTTGAGAAGTAGGTAATTGTTCCAATTGTTGATAATACTGCGCTATTAGGTTAACCAATACTTCCGTATCCGTATCGCTGTAAAACTTAACCCCTGTTTTTAACAAAGTGGCTTTTAACGCAGCATAGTTTTCAATCACCCCATTGTGGACGAGGATAAACTTCTTATCGTTGCTGACGTGCGGATGGGCGTTCTTTTCAAAAATTCCTCCATGGGTAGCCCAACGCGTATGGCCAATGCCAACATGTCCCTTTAATCCTAAAGGGCTAACATGCTTGATTAAATTTTCAATGTACCCGACCGAACGTTCAATCCGAAAGGGATGCTGTTCATCGCCAATCGCAATACCTGCTGAATCATAACCGCGATATTCAACGCATTTCAGACCCTTAATAAGAATTTGCAAGGCATCCTGTTTTCCGATATAACTAATAATACCGCACATGGATATTAAGAAACGTATGATAACCCATTGGTTCGTCAAGCAGTATTTATCCCTTCAAGCATCATGAATCCTACGCGCGTTTGCTGTATTATCTTAGGCGGAGGACGCGGATCCCGTTTAGCCCCCTTAACCCAAGTACGCTGTAAACCTGCCGTACCCTTGGGAGGAAAATATCGCTTGGTTGATATCCCTATTAGTAACTGCTTACACGCCGGTTACAATAAAATTTACTTGTTAACCCAATTCAACACGGAATCGCTGCATCGCCATATTCAAGAAAGCTACCGCTTCGATTATTTTTCCGGTGGATTTGTAGAGGTGTTATCTGCCGAACAAACCAATGTGAACGACGATTGGTACCGTGGAACCGCCGATGCTGTACGTCAGAATTTAATCCATATTCAATGGGCCGATGATGAGATTGTCCTCATTTTATCCGGCGACCAACTATACCGCATGGATCTTCATGCCTTCGTTCGTCACCATCTGCAAAGCCAAGCAGATATTACGATTGCTGCTAAGGCTATACCCGCTATGCAGGCTCATCAATTTGGTTTGATGGAAATAACCGAAGATCATCAAATCAAACGCTTTGTTGAAAAACCGCAGGACAAAGCTGTCCTTAAAACATTATTTTTACCCCCCTCATTACGCAACCAACTAAAGGATAGCAGCGACCAACCCTACTGCATGGCATCTATGGGAATCTATGCCTTTAAAGCTAGCGTGCTCAAAGAATGTTTAAACTCTGAAGACCACGATTTTGGCAAGGATATCGTACCACATGCATTAGGTAAGTACCGATTATCCGGTTATCTATTTGATGATTATTGGGCAGACATTGGAACCATTGGAGCCTTTTTTGAGGCCAATTTGATGCTCACCGACCCCCTTCCCATGTTCGATTTTTACAACGAATGGGCTCCTATTTACTCGAAACCCCGCAATTTGGCTGCCTCAAAGTTGAACAGCTGCTCGGTCGACCATTCCATCGTGGCTGAAGGATGCATCATCACAAATGCTCAACTCAATCGGTCGGTCATTGGGATCCGTTCCATCATCCGCAGCAACAGCCAATTGGAAAACGTCTACATGATGGGTGCAGACCATTATGAGCCCATCGAAAACCCAACCGACACACCGCTGATTGGCATTGGAGAGAACTGTTATATCCGCAATGCTATTTTGGATCGCAATGTACGCATTGGCAACAACGTACGCTTATCGCCCGAAGGGAAACCGAATGGATTCCATCAAGGCTCCATTCATATTCAAGATGGTATTTTGTGCATCGAAAAAAATGGCATTATACCGGATAACACCATCCTATAAGGCCGCTTAAAACAACCGGTAAAAACAGCCCTATAAGCTTATAGGATACGTTTTTGCTTGCTTAACTCAACTCAACGCTTCATTGTAAACTTACCATCCGGGGAGTTAGCTCAGTTGGTTAGAGCACTAGCATGACACGCTAGGGGTCACTGGTTCGAATCCAGTACTTCCCACCATGTTTTCATGAGGAAATTTAGCTTAATTTGGCTTATCGGATTGTACCTGTGCGTCCTTTTGGGAGCGGCTATCTTAACCCCTATCCTTTATCAATGCGTACAGCTTATTGATCATATCTGTTCGCTAAAAGCCCTCCATCATTTAGCCACAAAACCTCTATCGCAATACCTGGATCGCATCCGCATGGTCAGCTTCTTTGCAACAGTTCTCTGGTTATCCAAATCCAACCATTTTTTGGAGAATTGGCACCTACGCAGCACCTTTAAACACTACTTAAGCACCTTTGTTGCCGGCTGCCTGCTTTGGTGTGTGCTATTTGCCGTTATTATGGCCGTTATTCCACCTGTATTCCATTACCCCGACGGGCACTTGCGCTTCGTAGGAGCTTTTGTCGGCAGCTTCTTCTTAGTATGCTTGGAAGAAATCATGTTCCGCGGATTCTTATGGGATGCGTTACGCACACGCTATTCCGTAGGCTTAAGCACCCTATTCCTATCGCTCCTGTTTGCCTTAATGCACTTTTCCATGTGCACCGACAGCGAACATCCATCCTTATGGATTCAAAGTTTTCTGTGCGCCAAAAGTTCCCTGGTTAATATTGCACATGGCTTTCAACTGACTTATTTCTTGTGCCTGTTCCTTTTGAGCGGCCTATTAATCCATTTACGCACCCAATGCCAAACGCTATGGGCAAGCATCGGATTTCACCAAGGTCTTGTGTTTGTCCTTTTATTATCGCGGCAATGGTATTATTTCGCGCCCCAACCGCCTTCTTGGTGGGGTAACGGAAGCTTAACCCATTCTTGGTTTGTCCTGTGCGTTTTACTGGTTATCTACCTGTGGACGCTGCTAGCTAAAAAACGGCCTGCTAAGGCATCAAAATTTACCTATTGAAAAACGTTTAAAAAAACGATAAGATAAAGTGAATATGTACCAATGGGGAATTATCGTTTTAGCTTGCTTACTGAGCGGTAACGCGTATGCAGGCGTTGCCGTAAGCCCCAAACCCTACGTCCTTTATCGCATTGGGCATTTCCCCATCACCAACGGGATGCTGTACACGTGGATTATTTCAGCAGCGATCATTATCCTGATGCGCTTGTTTATCAAAAATCCGCAGATGGTACCCAATAAACGCCAGTTGGTGGTTGAAGGAATAATTGAGAGTATTTATTCGCTTGTAGAACCCATTGTGGGCAAACGCGTTATGGGGCAAGCATTTCCCTTGTTAATTGGGTTTTTCATCTACATTTTAATACAAAACTGGAGCAGTTTGTTGCCGGGAGTGGGGACCATTGGTTTCTACCAAGGAAATCATTTTACTTACTTTTTCCGACCATCCAACGCTGACCTCAACGCAACCCTGGCGTTAGCGGCTATCGCCATGCTCGCTTGGGGATACTTCGTCGTCAAAAACGAAGGGCTTAAGGGAACGCTCCTGCATATCTTTGGAAATAAGGCGGATCGATCAGAATTATCGTTTGGTATTTACACCTTTTTATTCTTCATCTTCTTAGCCGTTGGATTTATCGAATGTATTTCGATCCTGTTCCGCTTGATTTCCTTATCCTTTCGTTTGTATGGTAATGTATTTGGGGGCGAAAACCTGATTAACAACATCATGGCCTTAGCTCCATGGGCAAAATTCCTAGTGCCTATTCCCTTCTATTTCCTCGAAATTTTAATTGGCGCTGTCCAAGCGTTCGTTTTTACTTTACTTGTAGCAGTCTATATTGGTAGTATATGCAACCATGAAGAAGCTCATGAGTAATGAGGTTTATTAAAGTCGTACAAAACAGTTAAAAAAGATAAAAAATGAATATTGTTGGAGATATCGCACGAGGATTAACCTCCTCATTGGGTTGCCTAGCAGCAGCCATTGGTGTTAGCCTAATCGGAGTGAAAGCAGTCGAAATGGTAGGTCGTAATCCAAGCGCTTCTGGTAAAATCTTGGTTCAGGCTATTTTAGGTATGGCTTTGGCTGAAGCAGTAGCGTTTTATTCGCTCTTCTTATACCAAGGGTAATACTGGTATGATTCTTGGAGTTTTGGCCGTAGCAGGAACGCCTGACAATGCGGTCGTGCGCCTTGCCGATTCGTTTGGAATACAAACTGAATTGCTGGTGGCACAGATGATCAACTTTTGTTTGGTCTCCTACCTCCTTTATCGCTTCGCTATCAAACCCGTTCTCAAAACCATTGAGGAACGCAAAAGTAAGATTGCCGAAGGGCTAAAGTACACAGAGGACATGAAAGCCCAATTGGCATCAGCGGAGCAAGAACGCCTCAATACATTAGCCAAAGCGCAAAAGGAAGCACAAGCCTTGTTGGCCAAAACCAAAGCTGATTGTGAACTGTATACGCGCGAACAAACGAAAGCAACAGAAGCAAAGATGGCTCGGTTGTTAGAGCAATCCCAAAACGCATTGGTTACGGAACGTGCCCAATTACTATCCGAGGTACGGCATGAAACGGCCAGTTTAGCAGTGGCGGCAACCGAGAAGCTTTTGAGTTCCATCCTAACAGATGATATGCGCCAAAAGCTTAATCAAAAAGCAGCAACGCTATTAGCGGAAAAGGAAGAACATGGAACGCAAGCATAAAGCATTGATCCAAACGCTTGCCCGCATCACCTTTGAGGGGCAGGAATCCTCTTTGCAAGCACGCATTAAAGAGGTTGTCGGCTTCCTCATTCATAGCTATCCGCGCGACGCTAAGCACTTTTTGGAATACTATGGCTTTTGCCTCCTGAAAGAATACAAAAATCGCTATGCTGTCTTGGAGTATGCCCATCAATTACAAAGCGAACTGTTGGAACAAATTAAAACTCAAGCGCTCAACGACAAGAACACCCAATGGGTAGCAGAAGAAAATTCTGAGTTGTTAGGAGGCTTTCGCTTCCAAATCGGCGATAACCGTTGGGACGTCTCGTTAAAAGGACAATTAGAAAACATCAAACAACATTTATCTTAGATGACAACGAGCATTTATACAGAGATTAAAGCAGCGATCAGCTCTTTCCAGCCCAAGGCTATTCACACCAACGTCGGCAAGATTGAAGAGTTAGCCGATGGCGTTGCAAAGATCGCGGGTCTATCCGATGTCATGTACAACGAAATGGTGGAATTTCCTAATTCCGTTTATGGCATTGCTTTGAACTTGGAAGAAGATGAAGTACGAACCATTTTAATTGGTGATTATAGTCAACTAAAGGTAGGAGATTCCTGCAAAACCACCGGACACCTATTGTCCGTTCCGGTAGGTAAAGAATTACTAGGGCGCGTGGTTGATGCCTTAGGTCATCCGATCGACGGCAAAGGCGATTTAGCAACTAAAACCTATTACCCCGTTGAAAAAATTGCTCCTGGAATTATTACCCGTAAATCGGTTGATCAGCCCTTACAAACGGGTATTTTATCAGTCGATGCCATGTTCCCTATCGGCCGTGGACAGCGTGAGCTGATCATTGGTGATCGCTCAACCGGTAAAACAACTTTGGCACTCGATGCCATTCTTCATCAGGCAGAGTTAAACCGCCAAGGACTTGCAGATAACACCCCTGATTTTCGCCCCGTTTACTCCATTTACGTGTGCATTGGTCAGAAAAATGCAACCCTAGCGCGTACCTTAAAGCTTTTAGAAGATCATGGAGCGTTGGAATACACAATTGTGGTAGCAGCTCCCGCATCTGCAAACGCAACCAATCAGTATATTGCGCCTTATGCTGGCACCGCTATGGGCGAATACTTTATGCAAAACGGCATGGATGCGTTAATCGTTTACGACGATCTATCGAAGCATGCAGTTGCCTACCGACAAATTTCATTGGTGTTAAAGCGTCCTTCGGGTCGTGAAGCATATCCAGGAGATGTATTCTACCTCCATTCACGCTTGTTGGAACGCTCAGCGCGCCTCAATTCCAATTACGGGGGTGGTTCCTTAACCGCTTTGCCTATCATTGAAACCCAGGCAGGTGATGTATCCGCTTACATTCCAACCAATGTTATTTCAATCACCGATGGGCAGCTGTTCTTGGAAACCGATCTGTTCAATCAAGGTTTACGCCCCGCTATTTCGGTCGGAATTTCCGTTTCGCGCGTAGGATCTGCTGCTCAAATTAAATCCCTGAAGAAGGTTGCAGGTCAGTTAAAACTCGATATGGCGCAGTATCAAGAGCTCCAAGCCTTTACGCAGTTCGGTTCGGATATGGATGCAAAAACCCGCCAACAATTAACGCGCGGGCAGCATATTTTGGAGCTTATCAAGCAAGGCGCTCACGTTTCTCGACCCGCGGAATTGCAGGTTGTTCTCTTGTGGGGCATGCAAAAGGGATTTTTTGATGCCGTTCCATTAACCGATATGCCTACCATCCTAAAATCGTTAACCGATTATGTCATGGATCTTAAGAAAGACTTTTTGGCTCAATTACGGCGCGAAAAGGTTCTGTCGGAATCTTTAGAACAACAGATGGAAACGATTTTCAAAGAATGGGGTGCCCAAAATTTAAAGCAAGCCTAAACGTATGAAAGGAATGCAAGCAATTCGGACGCGCATTCGAGCCGTTAAAAACACGGCTCAAATCACGCGCGCTATGGAATTAGTCGCTTCCTCTAAGATGAAAAAAGCGCAGGATAGCGCCTTAGGAAGCCGTCTGTACGCTTGCGAATTGGCTGCGTTGTTCCAAGCTGTTACGCAACAGGTACCGTTGGAATCCATCCATCATCCGTTCCTTGAAGAACGTCCGGTTCAACACCGAGGTATTCTGTTGATTACCCCCGATAAGGGTCTCTGTGGTTCCCTCAACCAAAACTTACTGCGCACCCTGCTAACACTTCCCAAAACCACACGCTTTATTGCCATCGGGCGTAAGGGCGTACAGTTCCTATCGCACTGTCATTCGGATATCTTGGCGCACTTTAACTGCCCCGATACCATTAAATTTCAACAGATTCAAACGGTGGTACATTTTTTATTGGAAGCGTTCGAGAATAAACAAATCGATACGATTGAGGTTCTATTCCCCCGTTTTAAAAACACCTTGGTTCAAGAACCTACCTTGCGCCATTTATTCCCCATGACGGATTTAAGAAGCGAAGTACAAAAGCTACAAGAATGGTCAGGGGCTCCAACGACTACTAACCCTAAAGCCAACGATACCCATTTCATTATTGAACCCGATGGTAAAACCATTTTGGAACGCTTACCCATCCTTTTTTTGAAAAAAACACTCTATCAAATCTTACTGGAAGCGAAGGCGTCGGAACATAGCGCCCGTATGGTAGCTATGAAGGGAGCCACCGACAACGCTGAATCCCTGATCCAAACACTACAGCTAGAGTATAACAAAGCACGCCAAGCAGGCATTACTCAAGAAATCGTCGAAATTTCAGCCAGTCAGCACACTGCATAAATAAGAAGTATATGAATGTAGGAAAAATTGTTCAGGTTATTGGTGCCGTCGTTGATGTCCAATTTGAAGCCGATAACACACCGCCCATTTATAACGCCTTGGAGGTTACGTTAACCATCGATGGGAAAGAACAACCGATTTTGTTGGAAGTTCAACAACACTTGTACGAAGGATTAGTTCGTACGGTTGCCATGTCTTCATCGGATGGATTAAAACGCGGCATGTCGGTTAACGATACCGGTAAACCCATTACTGTACCCGTTGGTAAAAGCGTACTCGGACGTATTTTAAACGTAACGGGAACGCCCGTAGATGACCGTGGTCCTATTGAGGCTGAAGCTTATCTACCGATTCATCGAACCGCACCTGGATTAACCGAACAAAACACGGAATCCCACATCTTGGAAACCGGCA
>DGGR01000016.1 GCA_002392285.1 Verrucomicrobia bacterium UBA3869 | reverse complement strand
TTGTTAAAGCTTTACCAGAGGGAATGGTAGAAGTGGATAGCTCCAATGAACAAGCAAAAATCACCTGTGGTCGTTCACGATTCCGCATTATGGGAATGGACGATAAAGCATTTCCTGCTTTGCCTAAATGCGGCCAACAACCTACGTTCACGATTCACCAACAAAAGTTACGTTCCTTATTGAGACACGTTTCGTATGCTCAATCGATTGAACAAAACCGTTACTTTTTGAACGGCGTTTACTTTACCTTTCCTCAAGAAGCTGAAGGGCCTGCTTTACAATTGGTAGCAACCGATAGTCGGCGTTTAAGCTTAATGCAATGCCCGATTGAAGCAAGTGCAGCCAATGAGTTGGCAGATAAAAGTTTCATCTTACCATACCAAACCGTAACGGAATTGGAGCGACTGCTTCAGCATCCATCATCCATCAAGGTGTCATATCAAGACAAACAGGTGGTGTTTGAGTTGGTTTTGGAAGAAAGTGCACGCGAAAACGGACTGGGCAACAGCATCCTGTTGGTATCCAAGATAATCGAAGGGAAATTCCCTAATTACCAACAAGTAATTCCAAAAAGCTCGGACCATCATGTGCAATTAGAACGCGCCTTATTATTGGAATGCATTCAACGCGCCGCTTTGGTATCCAGCCTGGAAAGTAATACCATCAAGCTGCAATTCAACGAAGATACTTTGGAGATATCAGCCTCAAGTGCTGATTTGGGTGAAGCTCACGAAAGCATGACCATTGATTACAAAGATGCTCCCTTAGCGATTTCTTTTAATTCGAAATTTTTGATGGATCCTCTAAAAGCTATCCAAGACGACAGGGTGGTATTTGAATTTAGCGACACCTTAAGCCCTGGTGTTATTAAAACCAATGATAACTTTTTGGGTGTTATCATGCCCTTGCGCTTATAATAAGGACGTTCCCAACCTTTTAAAAAGGGCAGTGGATTAGTGCCAAGCTTAAAAGGATAGCGATGAAAAAACGGACTTGGATTTTATACCTGGCATTTCGTTACCTGTTTCCCCAAAAACGCTTTGGTACCTTTTTTACCTGGATATCCACAGCCGGTATTTTGGCGGGTGTAACCCTCTTAACGGTCGTGCTCAGCATCATGAATGGGTTCGATGAGAATATCGCCCAAAAACTTATTCAAATCAACGGCCCTATCAAAATCCTATCGCCCGCTTTGATGCCCGACTCCGATAGCTTTAAGAAAAGTCTTAAAAAGGCAGCCTATGTCAAAGCCGTAACCCCCTTTGCTCAAGGCATAACCCTCTTGCAGCATTTTAATCGCGTTGCTTTTCCAAAATGCATTGGTTTTGATCCGCACAGCGTTCAGCAAGTATTACCGCTCCAGCAATTTGTAGAACAAGGCAATTTGGCGGATCTATCTAAAGGAGCCTTTGTTAGCGCTGCTTTAGCGAAAGAATTCGATTTTCACATTGGCGATACCGTAGATCTCTATTCCCCAATGTCTCTCGAAGCAATCAAGCAGGAAGAATTAATTTTGCCCCAAGAAGTCCCTATTGTGGGTATTTTCAAAACCGGTTGGGCTGATATCGATCGGGATACGCTGTTGCTCCCCTTGCCCTTACTTCAAGAACTGTATGGATTAGGGAATCAAGTCCATGGATACAGTGTTGAAGTAGACCGCAAGCATATCCAAGAAGCCTGTACTGCCCTTAATGCCATTCTGCCACCATCGTTAACCGCCTATACCTGGCATACGCTCAATAAAGATTTTCTGTATATTTTGCGAATGGAAAAAGCGATGTGCTTTTTTGTTCTCCTGTTCGTCGTTATGGTAGCAGCGTTTTCGATGAGCAGCGGACTTATGACCACCGTTATCCGCAAACAACGGGAAATTGCTCTGCTACAAACCCTAGGGGCTACCCAATGGGATATTGCTCTCATATTTAGCGTTCAAAGTATGCTGTTGGGCGCCTTAGGAACAGTTTTGGGATTTCTATGTGCTTATGGTGTTCTGTCCTACCGTAACACCATTGTACACTTACTAACCGGATGGTTTTTGCCTGAAAATGCCTTATGGGATTTTTATTCGGTCGAAACCCTGCCGGTTGCCTATTCCCTACAGGATTTTGCAGCTATCACCTTTTTTGCCATCCTGGTAACCTTTGGAGCGAGCCTCTTCCCTGTCATCCATCTAAAACGCTTGCCCATCATGCAGCATCTACGTGGAGAATAATCTATGGTCGCTCAACCCATCCTTCAGGTAAATCAACTATCGAAAAGCTTTACGCCTCCCGCTATGCTGTGGCAAGGAGTGAGTTTTTCGTTAGCAGCTCACGAAAGTATTGCTATTTGTGGCCAATCGGGATCCGGGAAATCAACCCTATTGTTTGCATTGGGTGGGCTGGAGCCCGTCCAAAGCGGTACTATTGAATTCAACGGACAACGCATCGTGGCAGGGCGCTATCGTTATACTCCCGGCATTAGCTATGTGTTTCAGCATTATCACCTCATTCAAGAATTAACGGTAGCTGAAAACATCTTCATGGCCACGCGTTTAAATCCAAGCGCCGCTAGCCCTGATCCATCCTATACCGAAACGCTTTTCAGCACCCTTGGGCTGAAACCGCTCCTTAATGGCACCCCTAGCCGTTTGTCCGGAGGGGAACAGCAACGGGTTGCCATTGCTCGCGCACTTATTACGCAACCCAAACTGTTGTTGGCAGACGAACCCACAGGCAGTTTAGACGAAGCTACCGGCGCTCAGGTAATGGCGTTACTTTTACAGATTTGCGCTACGGTGCAAACCGGTTTAATCTTAGTAACTCATAATGCTACCTTTGCACAACAAACCAACCGACAATTTGAATTAAAAGATGGGCACTTGTATGAAAAAAATTAACTGTGGCGTCATAGGCGTAGGCTATTTAGGAGCTCATCATGCTCGCATTTATTCCGAAATGGAAACGGTACAGCTAGTAGGCGTTGTCGACAGCAACCCTGAACGCGCTGAAGAAATTGCCAACCGCTATCATTGTTCGGTATTTCCAACGGCAGAAGCCTTAGCTCAACAATGCGATGCCCTCAGCGTGGTCACTCCAACTTCTACGCACGCATCCGTTGCTATTCCTCTGTTGGAACACGGCTGCCATTTGTTGGTCGAAAAACCACTGTGCACAAACCTTAACGAAGCTGAACAAATGATTCAAGCCGCTCAAAAACACCAATGCTATTTGCAGGTAGGGCATGTCGAGCATTACAATCCTGTTTACCGTTTTCTAGCCACTCATATTCAAAAACCGAAGTACATTGTTGCTGACCGCCTAGCACCCTTCCCCAACCGCAATACGGATGTAGGCGTAACCTTGGATCTAATGATTCACGACCTAGGCATTGTCCTCCAGCTGGTAAAGTCACCCATTCAATCGATTGAGGCCATTGGGGTTAATGTAATGTCGAAAAATGTAGAAGATATCGCTAACGCCCGCATTCGCTTTGAAAATGAATGCATCGCTAATTTCAATACGTCTCGAGTGAGCGCCAAGAAAGAACGTACCATTCGCATTTTTCAACCCGAAGGCTATCTATCGATAGATTTTATGGAACAGCGCGGGCATCGTATGTGGAAGGAAGATGGCCAAATTTTAAACGAAGAAATTCCATTTCATAAGGCGGAACCCCTGCGGGTTGAATTAAATTCGTTCATCGATTGCATTCTAAAAGCGCATCAGCCGGAAGTGGATGGGTATTTAGCACGTTCGGCATTGGAGGTTGCGTTAAGCATTACGCATCAAATTCACAACAACGCTCTAAGGGCGTAATGCCATGGGAGTCGATCTACTCATCGTTGCAGGAGAACATTCGGGCGATAACCATGCCGCCTCGTGGGTTCAAGCGCTCAAAAAGCGCCATCCTCAGTTATCCATTTGCGCGATTGGAGGTCCCGCGTTACGCCAAGCAGGCGCCCATCTATTGTTTGACTTAACCCATTGGTCTGCAGTCGGATTAATCGAGGTTATTCGCCGCTATCCATCCTTTATGCGCCTCTTGCATTGGACGGTCGAATGGGTACGGGCTTATCAACCGAAAATCATTTGTTTGGTCGATTTTCCAGGCTTTAATCTAAAATTAGCCAAGCGCCTTTGCCAGGAAAAGTTAACCTACCCGCACGGTGGAACCACTCGCATTTTTGGCTATATTTCTCCTCAAATTTGGGCCTGGAACACCCGTCGGCGCTTTAAAATTGAACGCTATTTCAATCACTTAGGAACCATTTTCCCCTTTGAGCCAACGTGTTTTGCAGACACCTCGCTTGACGTACGTTTTGTCGGACATCCGCTGTTGAACCAACCCAATCCCTTCAGATACGACCCAAACGGTCCTCTGTTGCTACTTCCTGGGAGCCGTTTGGGGGCCGTTAAGCAGATAACCCCTATTCTGAAAGCGGCTGTTCATGAATTAAGGAAGCACTATCCACAACTGCACGCCATTATTCCTTATCCCAATCAAGCGATTCAACGATATTTGAGCGTTCAAGAACTGACTGGAATCGACCTATGCCCCTTAGCAACATTCAACACCGGTGTTTGCAGCGCGATTATGTCCTCGGGAACGGCATCCTTACAAGTAGCCTTAGCCGGCATTCCAGGAGTAATTACCTACCGAGCCAATCCCATTACCTTTTTTATCGGGAAACGCCTCGCTAAGGTACGCTATTTATCCATGGCAAATATTCTCCTCCATAAGCCGCTCTATCCGGAAGTTTTGCAAGACACTCCCAATCAAGCGCTTACAGTGGCTCATCAAATGGAATCGTTTTTGTCCCAAACTGAGCAAAGCCGCACAAGCTTTTTAGAAGGCGCTGATGCCCTAAAACAACTCCTATCCAGCCACTCCGTTCAAACCCTTGTGGATTGGCTCGAATCCCTTCTGTTAACTTCGACAGAAGCAATGGCGCTCGATGCTGAGCTAAAGAATTCAAATCCTAAAGCTTAAAAACTTGCCCTCTGTTGGATCACTCCTCTCGGATTGCCTGAATCGTATGAGTCGTGCTCAAACCGGGCAAGGGAGGTAAAAATACAATGCGCGTATGCGCTGCTTCCAATACCCGCCGTTCATCTGGGTTGAGTGTTTCTAGGGTATATCCCCCGCTTTTTACATAAACATCCGGCTGAATCAATTGAAGTTCAGAGGTACAGGTCGACCCTTCAAATAAAAACACCCCCTGAACGCATTGCAACGCCCCTACTAAATACAAACGCTGCGCTTGGGGATAAATAGGGCGCTTGGTCCCCTTGAGGGCTTGTACACTCTTATCAGAGTTAATACCAACCCACAACACATCGCCTTGTTGTGCTGCAAGCTCTAAGGAGTACACATGACCCGCATGCAACAAATCAAAACAGCCATTGGTTACCACTAAGGTTTTATGAGCCTGGCGCAACTTTTGACGCTCATCGGCCAATTGCTCCATCGTTAACTGCTTTATAACCTGCAACATAAGCAATTCCTGACTAAACGGATTCCAACAATTGATTTCCGGATTCCAAACCACACCAACGATTGACCCTCATCCTGCTTCGTTTTAACGCTGAGACGCAATCCAATACGCCTGTTGATATTGGTCGCAAAACCGACGGGTTAAGGCAGTTTCCATTCGCATCAACCTTAAGGAATCCTTGGTCGCCAACAAAGGTCTTAGCGTGCTGAACACCCAATCATAGGTCATACCATGCATATCACTCATAACCGCTAACGCCTGTTGAGCCTGCTCATGCAACCCCTCTTGTTCAGCCTTACAAATAGCTTCCCAAGCTTTAGACAGGTCGTCATAGCAATGCATAAACAACACCTTAACTAACTCACGAATAGCTCCAAATGCGGGCGCTGTCCATTGAGCCTTATAGACAAAGTCATTAGCTTCTGCAAAGGGGTTCGATTCAGGAGCAGTTAACAATTCCATGGTTTCCGGCGTATAACTATCTTTACGAACCGAAACTCCATGGAGGGCATAATACCTCGGACCCCCTTTAACCCCCACTTTTCGGATTAACCTCGCCTGCCCTTCTTTTGACATAACATACTCAATGAACGCCTGAGCTACGTTCCGGTTCTTAGCCCCCCTTAACAAGCAAATGGGCTGCGGCGATAGGCAACTTCCCTTTTTAGGCATCACAAAGCGGATACGATCTTTACCGCCGCGATCGGCTGTCGCTGCTCGTTGATGACGTCCATAAAAGTCCACAACCACTCCAACGGCACAATTCCCTTGGCTTACATCCCAAATGGTGGTTACTGAATTTCCAGTAAAATAACGCGAATTAGCCATTATCCGTTGAATTAATTGCATTCCTTCCCTCCAACCTCGATTAAGCGTCTCTTGCATTTGCTCCTTGGTTAACTCACTCGATTGTTTGCTCTGTAGGTCCCTACAAGCCTCTCGCATCTTCTGCTGAATAACCATTTCCAAACATTTAATGACAATCCCGCTTTGTACGGGGTCAACCATGGCTATTTGACGATAAAACCCCGGTTCTGCTAAGTCGCTCCAATGGATAGGGTCCGAAAGGTTCAAATCATGAATCCGATCAGTATTATACATAATACCGAATGACGATAATCCCGCTGCAAACCAAGCCCCATGTTCATCATACATCCGATCTCCATCAACAGTATCCGGGATGCAATCCTCAGAAAACCATTCAGGATGCCGGGTCAGCAAATCACACGGTACAGCATTCCCTAATTCTGCTTCTTTTTTATATTCTACTACACCTCCCCCATACATCACATCTACCCCGCAACTCACATTTGATTTAAGGTAGATGTCTCGCGCTTCTTTAGCTAATTCATTAGTTGGGTTCGCATCACCCAAAGCGCTACGTACGATCCCATTCCACTTACGATGTAGCGTGTTTTCCCAATACATCTGGAATGCACTTTCAAAGGTTGAATGGAGATAACGGATAATTAATCCAGAGCTGCCGGGGACCCGCCAATCAACACTAACCGTACGCCCTGTTTTTTCTAAATACCATTCTCGAAACCCCAATTCCATTTCCAAGCGAACGGCCTCATTGTGCGGGGTAATCACCACCACTACATCATCCGTTTGAGCACTTAATACAACCGTGGTGCGCTTAAACACGAACGGCAGCAGAACAACCGTAACAATCGCGATTAAAAAAATACTAACTTTTTTCATTAATCAAAAGGGCAAAACAACCACATCATCCATTTTTATGTTAGCACACAATCCCATTTGATGTTGATGCTGTAGATGTTTTGGATTCAATTCAGAAATACGCAACGTAACTCCGTTTTTAACAAAATTATAATGGGCAACCTCCCCATAATAGATCGTTTCGCCGATAACCCCATCGATTGAATTTTCAGGCAATTGGTAGGTCTTTAATTTAAACGCTTCTGGGCGGAGCGATAACAACACCCGATCCCCCTCTTGGGGAACCGGCTGATCCAAATACCACAAGCCACGAAAAACTCCGATAGCGGTTTGAACCAACACTTTATGCTGCGACGTTATCAGTCGATCATCCGATAAAACCGACACCTCATCACTTGCCCCTACAACTTCAGCAGAAGGATTAAGATCAACAAGAGGTGCTCCTGGCTTGTTTTTCAATACTGTTCCAGAAACAAAGTTGGTTTCACCCAAAAAGTGCGCCACGAATCGGTTCCGTGGATGCTTATAGATATCAATCGGCACCCCAACTTGCTCCACCTTGCCTTTTGATAAAACCGCAATACGATCAGCTATCGATAAGGCTTCCGCTTGGTCATGCGTTACATAAACCGCCGTTACTTGCGATTCCTTACAAATGCGACGGATTTCCGAACGCATCTCAATCCGCAACTTTGCATCCAAATTAGATAACGGTTCATCCAATAAAAGGCATTGAGGACGCGTAGCTAAGGCTCTTGCTAAAGCTACTCGCTGCTGTTGTCCCCCAGAAAGTTCATTGGGTTTGCGCAACGCACATCCTTCCATGTGAACCATCGCCAACATTTCATATACCCGCGCATTAATTTCGGTTTTCGGTAGCTTCTTTTGTTGCAGCCCAAAGGCGATGTTTTGAAAAACCGTCATATGAGGCCACAGTGCATAGTTCTGAAACACCATGGCGATTTTACGCTTGTACGGAGGCATTTTCGATACATCTCGGTTATTGAAATAAACATGCCCCGATTGCGGGGCCAAAAATCCTGCTAATAAACGCAGTAAAGTAGTTTTCCCACAACCGCTGGTTCCTAGCAAAAAAAACAACTCCCCAGAATGAATCTCTAACGATACTTGATCCAACGCAACACTATCTCCAAAACGTTGGGTTACTTTATCAATACGAATATCAAACATTGATTTATATCACCATACTATGAGTTTTTACTTCAAAAAAGCAAAAAATTTTTAAGATTATTTACGATTTAACGGGCCTCCCTTTAATGGTTTTGCTGTAACGCACATAAATAAAAATAAAGCAGTCCAAAACAGAGTCTGCGTCATAGAAATTTTACAAATTGCAAAAGGCAAATGTTCCAAAAAATCTACGCTTTTCAGCAAAACCCATAAGCATCCATAGGCTATCCACTCAACCGCTGTTACACTGATCGGCAGGATGCAATACAATCCCCATGATACCATTCCCATAACAACAATAACGCTGGCCAAGGGAATCAAAAACAAATTAGCAACAAACGCCCAGGGGCTGAACAGATTCCAATAGTAAATCGAAAATAAGCTGCTCATCGCACTCGCGCAAAAAGAAACGATGCATGACAGTTGCCAATTGGAGGCATGATGACGCTTTCGCGCATACCAATTGGATAACGGAACCCCAATGCATAAGATACTCGCTACCGTCCCATAGGAGAGTTGGAACCCCACATCCCATAGTTCAAATGGATTCAGCAGCAACGTTAATCCCATTGTGTTAAAGAAGGTATTAACGCCTTTAACGGGTCGTGCAACCAACTGAGCTAATAAGACAAAGCCAACCATCAAGGTAGCACGCAGCGTAGATGGGCTCCATCCCACAATAGACCCATATAACAACACCCCGCCGCTTGTTAGCAACCAACGGATACAGAAGGGGAAGAAGAACAAGCGACCCACGAAAAACAAAAATGCGCTCACCACCCCTACATGCAAACCGCTTACGGCAAATAAATGCATCGTTCCTGTATAGAAAAAGTGGTTTAATTGCTCTTTAGAAACACCCTCTTTCTTTCCCATTAAAATCGCGCGGTAGATATGCGATAAAGTAGCATCACGCGTAGTAAGAGCGTTAAAGAACGTTTGGCGGCATCGATTGATCCACGACATCGGGGGTTGAACCTCCAGGGGGTAAAACTGTGCCTTAGAAGTATGCCAACGGATAAAACGAGACCAAAGATAAAACGAAAAATTTTGCGAACTTTTGAAGGGATTGAGCAAGGGTTTTATATAGCCTGAAAAACGATAATAATCGACATCGTTAATAACAGTTTTACGGCGATTAGAAGTATGGACATAGAGCCGCAGTTTCTGTCCATCCTCTAGCGTTAATTGCCCAAATCCTCCGATGCGGGTATCCCGCGTACGAAATTGCTTTTCGAATCGAAATACTCCCTGTACATGGCGGGCTTTCCCCTGCGGATGACGGCATTCATAAATCATGGAACACGCCGCCATCAAGCTTAAGGCTAAACTAATAACAAAGCGCCAAGAACAAATCCGGACGTGCGTATAAAGAATAAAAAAGGTACAGGCCACCCCATACACGAGCCAATGACTCAAAGGCATAGCCATTAACCACCCGCAGGCACCTATTAAGGTTAAGATGCATAGGAAGCCAAAATAGCCCAGCGGGTAACGCATTACTATGAATCATCAAACACCAAGACCCCTAACTGGTTTAGACTCACAGGATTGCAATCCAATAAACCAATCCGTTGGTCCGAGTGCACTTGAATCCTAACCCGCATCTGCTGTTGTTGGCAATCAAAATGCCCTACATAGGTCCCCGGTTTCAACAAACAACCAACCAGCGAAGATATTGCGGTGGTTTCATCCACGGATGCATCCTGGTCTTTAAGCTCGAATGCATAACCTGCGGTTCCCTTCAGCACTACCTTCCCATACCGATGATACGGCTGACCCAATAAACGATTCGCTTCCGACAACTGCCCTTGTTGCAATGCGGCTCGAATGCGTGTACTGCAGATCCTTCCTGCTGCATCAAATACCGAAGGACAAACGCATAAACACACGCTCTTCGTTCGCTCACACAAAGCCCGTAAGGTATTGGCATCCCCCTGTTGGCGATAACCAAAGCGATATTGATCCCCAACATAGACAGCCGCTAAGGTTGGAAATACCTGCTGGATGGCTTGAAAAAACTGTTCTGGGGTTTGCAAGCGCAACTGATTCGTAAACGTCTGCACCCAAATAAAATCGCAGCCCAATTGCCGCAATAAAGTACAACGCTCCTGCACCGAATAAATCAATTGAAGCCTGTGGGCTTCTGGAATGATTTGGCGCGGATGAGGATTAAAGGTATACACAACCACGGATTGCCCCAACGCATGAGCTTGTTTGCAGGCCATACGGATCAAGGTCTGATGCCCCACATGAACCCCGTCAAAGTTACCGATAACCAAGTGAATAGGACTGGTAAATTCCATCAAATTAAGGGGTTAATAAGGCATCATAAGGGATTAAGTGCGAACGCCACACATTAGGTTCATCCAAAATTGATTGCAGGGGTACCGCTTGTTCCACCGAAAAATTACCGCTTTGGAGGCGCCTTAGCCCCAACAGATGACCCCCGACCCCTAGCTTCCCCCCTAAATCGTGCGCTAACGACCGAATGTAGGTTCCTTTTGAACAACAAACCTTAACCACCGCATCAGGTGCTGCGTACCGCAACAATTCACATTGAAAGATGGTTATAAAATTAGGCACCCGTTCAACCGTCTGACCCTTGCGCGCCAATTGATACAAAGGCACCCCATTGATCTTTTTGGCGGAAAACATAGGTGGATCCTGATACTGATCCCCCAAAAACGTTTTGAGGGTCGTTTGAATAGCCTCATCGGTTAAGCCATCAACGGAAGTAGTACTTACTACCTCCCCTTCGCGGTCGTACGTACTGGTTTCAACCCCCAAACGGATGGTTCCTTCATAAGTTTTTCGCCCACACATTAAACGTTGGAAGCACCGAGTGGCTTTCCCCAACAAAATAACGAGTAAACCGGTCGCAAAGGGATCTAAGGTCCCTGCATGCCCAATCTTCTTAAACCCACATACCCGTCGCAATTTGCGAATCACATCAAACGAGGTGCATCCTAACGGCTTATCAATCAGCAAAACACCATCCACTGCGCAAGGAGTAGCCCGAAAAATAGAGTCGATGGACATCATAGGGTATTGTCAGCCTCATGCGCATCCTGAATGCAACGAGCGCAGGCATGAATCAAGCGCCTTAAGGAAAATTGCGAGGGAGAGCACTTAAAACCTGCAGCGCATACATGGCCAAACCCACCCCATAACTTCGCCACTGCATGAACCGGAAACACCGGATCAATCGAACGCAAACTCACCTTTACGTAGGTCGGATTCGTTTCAACAAAAATCGAAATCTTGGTTTGCTTTAACCCCAACGGCTGATTAACAAAACCCTCTGTATGCATACGCTCCGTATGGGTTTTGACATAATCAGAAGCATCTAAGCGCGCTACTGCAATCGTTCCTGATTCATACAAACGCAAACGTTTTAAATACAAACAATACAATTGGAATTGCTCTAAGGTCTTATTTTTAAACAGTTTTTGGATGATACGATAGGGTTGTACCCCTGCGCGCACTAAGCGTTCTGCACAAACAAAGGTATCCACAGTCACATTGTTATGGGAAAAACTACCCGTATCCGTTAAAATCCCCATGTACAATGCATTATTGATGGATGGATGATCCAAACGATATCCATCCTCTAAGAACAAATCCAGCAACAATTCGCAGTTCGAAGAGCGTTCTGGATGGATCCAGCATCGCTCGACCCAAGGCTCCTCTATCAGATGATGATCAATAACCGCCGTGTAGGTAAGCGAACGTAATTCAGGCGCTACCCGCATCGAATTCCCACAATCCACGGCGACCCAATACGCATCCGCTTTGTGTTCCGATAAGGCGCATACAGGAACTCCGGTTAAAAACGAATTATAGGCATCCGATAAGGCTTCCGACTGTAAACAATAAGCCTCAAGCCCGAAGCGATTAAGGTAAAGCGTTAAGGCAATTTGACTACCAATGCCATCCCCATCTGCTCGTTCATGCGTAACGATATAAACGGGCTTTTTATCCGTAAACTGCTGACGTAATTGACTTAAAAACGTCATGCTTGATCTACCGTATTCCCTTTGTTTTCAACGCACTCCGATGCAATCAAATGGTTCGGAATATAAAGGATGGTGCCATCGTTCGTACGCACTCGGGTTAAACGCAAACCTACCGATTGTACACGACCAGCCGCCTTATTGCCAACCACAATCCAATCCCCTTCATGGAACGGACGGGTTAATAAAAACGAAACTGCACTCAATAGATCCGCCAAACTCTTTTGGGCTGCCAGCGCAAACGCAGCTCCTCCAATTCCAAAGGCGGTTAATAATCCCGCCATGGAATACCCTAGGTTGTTAATGGCCATCAATAGTCCAACCATACTGCCCAAAATACAGATCCATCGATGAGCGATACAAAACATCGCTTCTGCGTTTTGAAGCACAGGGCCCAACCATGCCAATCCCAAGATGGATATGATATCCCCCACTACTAAGCAACCCATAAAACTCGATAGGGATTTGAAAAGAATAACTAAAGGATTCAACACAAGGGATTGCGCTAAAATCAACCCAATGATAAGTCCCCAAAGCATAAACACCTTTAGTTTAAAGCGTGGATAAAACGGTCTTAAAAACGTAAAACCTTGGCTTTTAACCTCAACCCAACGGTTGAGCAACGGCATCCCCTTAACCATCAAGGCATAATGCAAACCACCCACCACTAGAACCGATACCCAAAACGTACGCGACATACCTATATTACTGCTTAGCCCCCAAATGTCCTGATACCTTTTGCACGGTTTCCGGCGATACCGTACCGCCCGAAATGATCAATTTAATAGCATCCCCAACCGACATATCCAAGCGAACCATTTTTGCTTCTGGCACCATGATGAGAAAGCCCGAAGTCGGATTCGGCGTTGTGGGTACAAAAACGTTATATACATCCTCCGTCGTCTTGCTTTGTGTCTCACCCGTCGACCGGTTCGTTAAAAAACCAATCGAATACAATCCTTGGCTCGGAAATGGCACCAACACCGCCTGCTGAAAAATTGCTTTTTTATTCTTCCCGATCGTCTCAACAATCTGCTGAACACTTTTATAGATAGTATTGATGATCGGAATGGCCTTGATACATTTTTCGGTAATCGATAGCAATAAGCGCCCAAAGACAAACTGAGATAGCCAACCAAAGGTTGTAATGATGGCTATTACGACCAAAAACGACAGGATATCCATAATCCATCCCATCCATTGCTGACCCAAGACATGCGTCCAGCGACCAAAAAATAATACACTCGCTGGCTGTCCCACTTTATCCAACAAAAATTTAATAACAAAGAACGTAACCCCTAACGGCATGAGCATCAATACACCCGTAACAAACCAACCCTTAAGCTTTTGTAACATAATCTTGCAAATTTTACTCTTTTATTTAAAAAAAGCAAAGGATTGCCGTATTACAATATAAATAAAGGATTTATTTCCACCTCCTCAAAGTCCATGTAAATTAAAGTAAATTGCTTGACAGATTGTTAACTATTGTTTAAAAATTTTTTCAAAGGAATAAAAAATGAAGAATAAATTAAAACTATTATTTCCCATGGGTCTTTTGGCAGCGTGCCCATTGTTCGGAGATGATCAAGTACAGGCTACTTCTGTAGAGGAATCGGACGCTGTCATTCAAACCTCTGATTGGACCGACGATCTTCGTCCTTACGGTGAAGCACGCTTCTTAATGGGTAAACCAAAGTCTGACGGAGAAGGTCTCAAGTTTAAACCCGGTTTGGCTATTGAAGCTGGTGTTCATGCTTTTGATGATTTTCGCTTTGGATTCGAATTTAACTTAACTCAATGCAAAGGCGATAAGGGTGAGTTAGAAAAAGATGGTGCAAAGTACAAAGACGTCGAACTCAAAGGTCACATGATGAACTTTATGCTCAATGCCTACTATGACTACGAAATCGAAAGTGACTTCGAAGTCTTTGCAGGTATCGGTGCTGGTTTAAGCGTTTCCAGCGTCGAAGCTAAAGGGACCAAAGAAGGGGAAATAGGCAAAACTAAAGTTCGTGATTACGATAAAACCGGCTTGGGCTTACAAGGTATGCTCGGTGCTGCATTCAACATCACAGAAAACTTCAACATTAATGCTCGTTTACGCTATATGCATGTGTTCTCCAAAGGACGTTTGTTCAGCGTAGATTTGGGTTTACGTTACAGCATGTAATGATACAGGGTTAACGCCCCTAACGGGGTGATTAATACCTCACTCACACAGGGGCAGCACCTTTATAGTGCTGCCCCTGTGGTTTTCCGAATGCCCGTAATGACCAACGCCAGCCGTTAAGTAAAAAGCTTGTCCAGCTCGATGGAACCTGCTAGGTTAACCCTATGCATGACGTCCTCACAGTCGAAGGGGCTACCCTCACGAAAGACACTCAATCTATCCTAAAGGACATTCATTTTCAGGTTCAAACCGGTGAAATCCATGCGATCATCGGACCCAATGGTTCCGGCAAAAGCTCGTTGCTCAAAAGCATTGCTGGGCATCCATCCTATGCATTAACCAGCGGAACGTTTTATTTAAATCAGCAACCTATCAATGAATGGGCACCGGACAAACGGGCTCAAAACGGTATCTTTTTGGCGTTTCAATCCCCCAACGCAATTGAAGGGGTAACGGTTGCTAATTTTTTGCGAACCGCCTTAAGGTTTCACAAACCCGAACAAAAGGTTAACGCGACTCAGTTTTACCAAGATCTATACGCTCTGTTGGAGCAGGTAGGGCTTCCTAAAGATTTCACCAGCCGCTCGGTACACTGCAATTTTTCAGGCGGCGAACAAAAACGCTTAGAATTACTCCAATTGCTGCTATTTAAGCCAAAATTTGCGCTCCTAGATGAATTGGATAGTGGTTTGGATCTACAAGCACGCGAAACCGTTTTGCAAACAATTCGTACCTTACAGCCGCATACCGGATTTATTATCGTATCCCACGCTATGGATTTCCTCCATCAACTCCCCTTAACCCATTTATATCTTCTACAAAAAGGTCGTTTAGTGACCCAAAATCCTTCTGATTTGGACGCTGTTGCATCCCTGATCAAAGGCTTATAGCGTTATCCAAAATGGCATCCGCAACCGATTCTACTGCTTTCAATGCTGGATTTGGACTTAACCAGAATACCATCCGTTACATTTCATCCGTCAAAAACGAGAGCCCATCGCTGCTTGCCTTTCGGTTACAAGCCCTAGAAACGTTTTTGAAGCTCCGACTCCCTGCGTGGATTCCAAACGCTTTACCGCCCATCGATTTCCAAAAGCTACGCTATTATGTAGCCAACACCCAAAGGGCCAAAAAAAGCTGGGATGAAGTTCCTACAGCAATTAAAACCACCTTTGAGCGCTTAGGGGTGCCCGAAAAAGAACAAAAGTTTTTAGCAGGTGTGGAGGCTCAATTCGATAGTGAATTTGCTTACGCAAAAATGCGGCAGCAGCTGCAAGAGCAGGGGGTTATTTTTACCGATTCGAACGAAGGTCTTTCAACCTACCGTGAACTTTTCGAACCTTTTTTTGCAAAAATCGTTCCTCCGCATGATAATACCTTTGCAGCCCTTAACAGCGCTGTATTTAGCGGAGGCAGTTTCATTTATGTTCCCAAGGGATTAAAAGTACAGCAACCTTTGCAGGCGTATTTCAGGATCAATGCTGAACGTTCTGGGCAATTTGAACGTACCCTAATCATCGTTGATGAAGGCGCAGAGTTAACCTACATGGAGGGATGTACCGCTCCTATCTATGATACCCAAAACCTCCATGCAGCCGTTGTGGAGCTGGTGGTTAAGAAAGATGCCAAATTGCAGTATATCACCGTTCAAAATTGGTCTTCCAATGTACTGAATCTAGTAACCAAGCGCGGTTGGGCAGAAGAAAACGCTGATGTTCGATGGATTGATTGCAACATAGGATCGAAAATTACCATGAAATACCCTGGCATTTATTTAAAAGGCCGGCATGCTCATGGAGAAGTATTTAGCATTGCCTTAGCCCATAGTGGGCAATGGCAAGATACAGGCGCACGTGTTTTGCATTTAGCAGATGAAACCACCTCCAATGTTGTTTCAAAATCTATTTCATTAGGCTCAGGATGGGCAGGTTATCGCGGTAAAATCCACATTCAACCCAACTGCAGCCATTGTAAAAACAGCACCGAATGCCATTCGCTGCTCTTGGGAGATGAAAGTCGAACCGGAACCCTACCTTACGTAGCAATTAGCGGCGATTCCCAATCAGTATGCCATGAAGCCAGTATCTCATCGCTCGATGAAGAACAACTGTTCTATTTACAACAAAGGGGGTTGAATCGTGCGGCCGCTGTCAGCTTAAGCGTCAATGGGTTTGTCAATGATTTAGTTCAACATTTTCCCCTGGAATACAGCGTGGAACTAAAGCGCTTAATCGATATGGAGGTGGAAAATGCCATTGGGTAAACGCCTATCGCTTCACAACAATCCTTTCGGTACCTGGTCACAAGCAACCGCTACGTTTAGCTTTCATGAAGGCTTATCCTTAATCGATTGGCTCCAATTCGAACCCCTAATCACCCCTGTGAATATTCGCATCGGACGCAATACGTCGGTACGGCTCATTGAACAATGCCATCAAGTACACTATATCCTAGAAGCGGGATCTACTCTGTTCCATTTTAATGCCTGCGACCATGATTATACCCTCAGTTTCGATAATCAAGGACGCTTAATACATGCCTCTGGTATTGCATTAACTACCTCTTGCGCCGTACACAGTACCGTTCGCCTTCAAGCCCCTCAAGCATCGCTCATTTGGCAGGAAAGCGTCCATGTTAAAGGCAACCAACACTACCAAACTACCCTGTTGGTAGACCATCGGGCTCCCTCCACCCATACTCATTGTCAGACGCAATCGGTTGTCGATGACTATGGGCGCTTCGATCTACGCTGTGATTTATCGGTACAAACAAATGCACGTCAAGCTTCTGTTGAGCAACGCAATTTAAACCTGATTACAGGGCCTCATGGACAGGTAAGCGCTTATCCTCAATTACACATCCTTAACCGTTCGATCACCGCATCGCATGGAACCGCCACTCAACCGTTACCAGCTGATGCCTTGTGGTATCTACAATCCCGCGGTATTCCTTATGCAGAAGCTACTCAATTGTACCTACAAGGCTTTTTACGCTCTGTATTTTCAACGGAATTTCATGAGTTACTAATCCATTCTTAACCTGAATGACAGCATCAGAACAGCTATTGAAGGTTATTTGGGAACGCCTCCGGTTGGTACGCGATCCTGAAATGGGCATCGACATTGTTAATTTAGGGCTTATTTATAACATCCAACTTCAACCGGTAACTCCATCAAATCCGCCATCCATTTCAGAACCCACTCAAACGCCCCAAGTATCAAGCGATTTTAAAGTAGCTATTGAGATGACTTTAACCTCACCCACCTGCCCCATGGCACCGCAAATTTTTTCGAACATCCACGATGTCCTTGGTTTCCTCCCAGGCATTGCTGATGTCGACATTCAACTGGTATGGCAACCTGCATGGTCCAAAGAACGTATATCGGAAGCTGGGAAGATGGAACTGGGGCTCTTGTAAGCTCGACGCAGGATCCAAACTTGACCTGTGGGCACAATGATTGTTAATACATAAGGGTTGGTATGGATCTATTGAGGCTTTCTCAGCTACTCATCAGTTTTATTTTACTCATCATCAGCGTTACGTTGCATGAATATGGCTATGCGCTTGCAGCCAATCAATGCGGAGATCCCACTCCATCCAAAGACGGTCGGTTGACGGTCAATCCTGCTGCTCATATCGATTTAATCGGTACGATTGTATTCCCCATTATCTGCATGTTGTTGGGGTTTAGCTGCCTCTTCGGTTGGGGTAAACCCCAACGCTTACAGCCCGCATCCTACCATTATCCTCGTTTGCTATGGATCATACTCGGTGGATTCGTAAGCAACCTCCTGCTGTGCCTATTAGGAGTGCTGATGTTAACCTTCGACGGTCATTTTACACTCATCGTCTATACCCTGTTACAAATCAATGCAACCCTCATCGTTTTTAACCTACTGCCTTTGCCGGGATTGGATGGATTTACTTTAATCTCACCCTGGTTGTCGGAACGCACCTTACGGTTTATCGAACAATTTGGCCTATGGATTTTATTGATTGTGATTAATTTACCGATTGTACAACGAATCCTATCGTTCGGCATCAATTGCATTATAGCGGGATTCCTTCAACTGGGTGCTATGCTCTATGCGATTTTGTATTAGCTGCCTCAACTTCTTGTTCCTCTTATCCTCCTTATCGGCTGCGTCTATCCCGTTTCATCCCAACCAACGCCTTATTTCAAGCGCACCCCAACTTCATCGGATTATCCCTAACGCCAACAAACAACCTGCTTTAAAACGCTGGACGCCATCAGCAACCCCTGGCGATAATACCGCACCTCATACTTTGCGAACTGCCCATCGTCGTTATGCCCAAAAAGGGAATCAGCGCATCTTTTTTCACCGCCAACGCACCAATAGTCAAGAGCGTCGTTAAAGGGATAAATCAATTGTTTTGATCAGTTGAACCAATGGATTTCCAATGAGCCAAATGATGGCAAAGATAACAAGCGATAGCACAACAATACTAATGGGCTCAATCCATTTGGCTTGCTGCAACAAACGTTTTTCGTACTGATGGTAGTACTGTTCTGACAAATCCATTAAGGTTTTCGCTAATCGTCCATACGATTCTCCCTTTTGCAACGATTGACAAAAAAAGCTAGGGAAATCGCTTAAAACAACCGATAAACTATTGCCCTGGAGCAAGCACTGCTGAGCTTTTTGCAACAAATAACGCTTAGGCAAACAACCCCAAGCAACCTGTACGCTTTCCAACAAAGGTAAACCGTTTTGGAGCAACATACCCAATACCATTGCAAACCAACTGTAGATCAAAGAAGAACGCATTTGGAAGGCTAAAACCAAACGGTCTGCATGTTTCCACAGAACCGTTAACGCAATACCTAAGCTAGCAATCAATAGGTAAACCCATGAACTGGGGATGGATAATATAAAAGCGGTTAGTTTATCAACACTTTGCCCTTGTTGGGCATAAAAATCGGCAATTCTAGGCAAAAACAGACCATAAGCACCTCCCATGAACCCTACCACAACTCCTGCGATAAATAGGGGATAGAGCAATTGACGCTTAATTTCATACACTAAATGCGTTTGGAAGCGTACCAGGCGCTCAATACAAGCAATTCCCTTAGGTAAAAATCCACCTATCTCCGCCTGTTGTAATATTAAAACCCATTCGACCGGTGCTTTGAACTTCGGTTGGGACAAGACGCTCGAAAACAGCCGCCCTTGTTTTAATGCACTCAAAGCCTGACTCATGAAACCTCTCAAGGTCGTATGACGCACCTGAATTGTTTCTAATGCGCTTGTAAGGGGATTACCGACGGACAAGCTCGATTGCAATTGCCCCCAAAAAGACTCCCATTCGGACAATCGAATAGAGGCATGTGCACTCCAAAAGTGCTTACCATACAACACCCGTTGCACCAAAAATCCACGCGCCCATAAAGCACGCAAGCATTCCCATTTAGATGCATAACGCCTGAACAACCATCGATTGCGCCCTTCGGAATCCACAACCTGGCAAATAAACACCTTCAAAGACATAACCTTAACGCTTGATCTGCGTCTCCAGTTCATCAGCCAAAAACGATGCCCAATCGATTGATTTTAGCTGTTTCAGCGCCCTTCTCATCTCCTGATTGCGTGCCAACAAGCCCAATACCTGATTCCATAAGCCATCCATAGCGGATTGCTCAACCACCACACATCCACCCCGCTGCTCAAATACCCGCGCATTGTTCAATTGATGCCCTTCGGCTGATTGAGGAAATGGGATTAAAATCGAAGGCACAGCAAAATGCGTTAATTCCGCAATTGTACCGGCTCCTGCTCGCGCAATAACCCCATCCGCCGCTGAATACAAGCAAGCCATTTGAGAACAAAACGGCTTAAACACAATAGAGGGAGAAAGTGCTTTATCTGCCTGAACCATTTTATTTGTGCCCGTAATACACAACACCTGAATGCCGTGCGCGACCCATTGCTCCGCATGCTCCCAAACCCATCGATTTAACGGATGCGCTCCTTGGCTTCCTCCAACAACGCACACAAGCGGTTTATCAGGGTCAAATCCCAATTGCACTTTGGCTGCCTTCGGATCCATCGGCTGCAATTCACGCCTCAAGGGAAATCCGCAAAAGCTTACCTGGCTATTCCCATTATAAACCACCCCTTCAGGAACGTATACCTTCGTAGCCAATCGGCCGAATAGACGAATGGTGCGCCCTACCACTTGGTTCGCTTCATGCAACAAACACGGTTTTCGCAAGCACGCGGCAGCTAAAATTGCACCCACATTGGTAAATCCACCAAAGCCGATCACCGCAGCCACCTGCTCCATCCGCAACAATTGCCATGAACAATAAATGTTTTTAGCAGCATAATACAAGCACCGTAGCCCATCCAATGGCTTTTTGGATAAAGCGATTCCGGGGATACGAACAAAGGATAGTTGGGGGTAAAGGGCGCTTAAAGTTTGGTCAACCGCCTTCTGAGAAATCAACAAAATACAACGGTAATTGCGCTCCATCAACCGTTGAGCAACCGCAATTCCGGGCGATAAATGCCCTCCGGTTCCTCCACACGCAATGGCTATTGTTTTCATGACCCCCCTGCTTCTATCGGCGGGTATCGACGATAGGACAAATTAACCAGCAATCCCACTAAACTAAAATTCGCAACCAAATTCGAACCCCCATAACTGAGGAATGGAAGCGCCATCCCTTTGGTAGGTAACAGTCCGGTAATAACCCCTAGGTTGATAAAGGCTTGAAGCGTTAAAAAACAGACAGATGTTAATCCGGTATAGAATAAAAACGGATGGTCTTGTTGCCAGGTAATTTTTAACCCACAAAAGGCAATGGCCGCAAAGCAGCCCAATACAACGAATACATGAACAATACCTAATTCTTCCGCTAAAACAGCCCCAATAAAATCCGTATGCACTTCTGGTAAAAAGAAAAACTGTTGGTGACCCAAGCCCAATCCACGCCCAAACCATTTGCCTGATGAAAATGCAACCAAGCTTTGCCACAATTGATACCCTGTACCCATGCGGGTATTTTCCAAATCCAAAAAGGATAGAATACGGCTAAAACGCACCGGATTCAAGTAAACCAAAAAGGCAAACAAGCCAATCGCTAGCCCTACTGCTGGCACAATAAACCGCAGGGGCATTCCCCGTACAAATAACGCCAATAAGGCTACGCTGCCAAACAGAAGGGCTGTCCCAAAATCAGGTTCTAGTAGTAATAATAAACAAAAAAAGCCTACTATGGATAACGGTCGCACAAAATCCTCAATAAAATTTTGGCGCACCTGTTTGTTTTTCGTAATCCAATACGATAAAAACAACACAAAGCCAATTTTTGCTAGCTCGGATGGCTGCATTCTCACCGAGCCTATTCCAACCCAACGCCGCGAACCATTCACCACACGACCGAAACCCGGAATAAACACCAATAACAGCAGCCCTATGGTTATCCAACCCAACCATTTACCCATAGCCCGCAACTGCAAGAGGTTGATTTTGGAGAAAACCAAAAAAAACAAGCATGCGACCCCTAACCAATAACATTGCTTTGCAAACCGATGAGCGGATGTAGTCGGTTGCGCTGCACTATATAAAATCAATAAACCGTAAGCAACTAATACGCAGCTGCAAGCAATTAAAAGGGAACGACAACCTGAACCCTCACTGTGCATGCCGACCTACTTATCTACCTGTACCGTAGGAACGCCCTGCGTTGAATCCAACAAATCCGAAAAGGAGTCATTAATCGAAGATTCGCCCGATGTAGAAGGGGTATCCATCGACATATCCGAAACTGAATCGCTTCCGTTAACAATATCCCGAGGCGCGTTGCCTTCTAACTTGAGCTCTTGCCCAACTTGGAGCACGCTAGAATCGCTTAAATTATTGATGCGGCATAGCTCCTGAACGGTTATACCCTTACGATGGGCAATGCTCCACAAACTATCTCCGCTTTGAACCGTATAGCTTGAGCCTTGGATAGGACTGGTATTTTTAGGAGCGACCGAAGTAACTGGAGCGGATGCAACCGATCCATTCCCAGATACCGTTAACACCTGTCCAATACGAATCATATCGCTGGTTAAATGGTTGAGGTCTTTCAAGCTGCTTACACTCATCCCAAAACGTTTTGCGATGGAGGTTAACGTATCACCTTTCTGTACGCAATAGGTACCGTTTCCTGCTGATGGGGCAACAACAGACGATGCTCCATTCACTTTTAAGCGCTGACCTACATAAATCCGATTCTTATCTGTCAAATGATTTTCCTGCATCAATTGAGCTACCGATACCTGATAACGACGCGCAATGGACGTTAACGTATCGCCTTTCTGTACGCAATAATCCGAACCGCTAACCGCGCTAGAAGCCGTTGCTCCTCCCGGAATCACCAATTGTTGACCTACATAAATCCGATTCTTATCTGTCAAATGATTTTCCTGCATCAATTGAGCTACCGATACCTGATAACGACGCGCAATGGACGTTAACGTATCGCCTTTGCACACAACATGGATTTGAGTAGCATCAAAGTTTGGAAGGGCATTATAATCATCCCTCATTCCTTCTGGTCGACGAGGCTCAAATCGTTGTTCTGATACCGACTGAATCTCATCTTCTTCTAAAGAACCGACCATGGCGGTAGCTGCTACGCCGTTCGCATTTTCATTTGTCGACTTAACGCCCCCGCATCCCTGCAAAACAAGGCAAATTACAAAAATCAACGGGCTTTTCAAAAGTTTAATGCATAAAGATTTCATAATTTTAAACAAAATATCTATTAATATTTTAAGTATTCCCTAGGGTTTCGCAACCCATTTTTGAACTTCAAAATCATCGGTTCGTTTCAAAACCGCAACCTGTTGAAAACGGGACTCAAATGGAGGGAAAAATGCATCGCCATCGATGGTACACTGAATAACGGACAAAATAAGCTCCGAAGCTTTTGGCAACAAAAGCTCATAAATACTTGCACCGCCGCAAACCCAAACCGTTGTTAATGACTCCGGTAATTCATCCAGCGACGTAATTTCCTGGACTCCTTGCAATCCCGTCTTGTGATGGGTAAGCACATAGGTAATGCGTTGAGGCAATGGGCGTTTCCCCATCGAATCAAAAGTCTTTCGCCCCATCAATAACGTTTGATTTAAGGTCGTTTGTCGAAACCACTGTAATTCTTCTGGCAAATGCCAAGGCAAACGCTGGCGGCACCCGATTACGCGGTTCAGCGATATCGCTGCAATGATTTTAAAATCGATCATATTAAACCGCTACCTGAGCTTTAATGGTCGGATAAGGGTCATAATCATGCACCTGAATTGCCTCAAAGGTTATATCCTCAATCCGCTTAACCCTAGGGTCAATCGTAAGGGTTGGTAAAGTCTTAGGAATGCGCGCTAACTGCGTTTTCACCTGCTCTAAATGGTTTTGATAAATATGGGCATCTCCTAAGGTATGCACAAACCAACCGGGTTTCAACCCACAGACCTGAGCCATGATGTAGGTTAACAAGGAGTAAGAAGCAATGTTAAACGGAACGCCCAAAAACAAATCCCCGCTGCGCTGGTACAATTGACAGCTTAAAGTTCCTGAGGTGCTAACATAAAATTGAAAAAATGAATGGCAGGGAGGCAGAGCCATTTTGTCAATTTCGCCTACATTCCAGGCCGAAACAATATGACGTCGACCGAACGGATCCTTCTTAATACCCTCAATAACCTGTTGAATTTGATCCACAACACGTCCATCAGCGCACCGCCAATGCCGCCATTGAGCCCCATAAACAGGCCCCAAATTGCCATCTTTATCAGCCCATTCGTTCCAAATACGTACTCCATGCTCTTGCAAATACTTGATGTTCGTATCGCCGCGCAAGAACCAAAGCAATTCGTAGGCAATTGATTTAAAATGAACTTTTTTCGTGGTTAATAGCGGGAAAAAGCGCGAAATATCGATGCGCATCTGCGCTCCAAACAAACTAATGGTACCGGTTCCTGTACGATCCTTGCGTTTTTCACCCGCTTCCAGCACCCGTTTAACTAAATCCAAATAAATTTGCATATTCCTTGTCCCCTTACGATTTTAACACTTCATTAATGGTTTTAAAATGCATCTTGGCGTAGCGTTTGAGCTGATCTCGCCCTACTGTATCCCCTAAGGTAGTGAGGGCTTTTTGGGCATCAATTCCGCAACCTTTCGGTAGGTTGATCCCCGCTTCTTTACTTAAATCGCGTAATTTTCGCACATAGGTTGCTCGTGCAATAATCGAGGCAGCAGCTACTACAGGATCTTCTTCTGCACGCACCCGCTGTTGAAGCGTAAAATCACTGCGCTTTAAAAATTTCTGGACTAAATGCGCCTTAACGAATTGATCCAACAGACCTTTTTGAACCGTACTTTTTTGCAAAGCAGTATCCAAGGCACGTGCATGCATCCATGCAAGCAGTTGATTCAGATTGCCGAATTTCGCATACAATTCGTTGTATCGCTCCATGTTAGCATAGGCGGTTTCAATGACCACCCCTTTGGGCTCGCGTACCAAGGCTTCCATTTTAAACAAACGCTCATCGGACTTAATAGCTTTACTCTCTTTTAGCCCTTTAGACAGCCAAAAATCAACCGCAGTTCCATCCGCAATAACCGTAGCCGCTACCAAAGGCCCAAATAGGTCTCCTTTCCCGCTTTCATCCAATCCTGCATGCGCTTCAAACCATTCAGGATGATTCACTCGATCATAGCCATAAAGCGGTTTATGGGTAATCTCGGTTTCCAAGGTATGAAGAACGAAATCTTCAACATCCTTACCTTGAACCACCAGCTTCTGATTGTGATAGACCACCACTTTTACGCCCGGAGTATGATAAGCATACAAGGAATAAGGGACCTGATCCTTATGCCACCGATGATCCCTTAAATAATTCAATAAACATTCGGATTGCTCATCCGACAACACTAGCACGTACGGCTGCATCCGAAATTAAGCTTAAGCGCGCCCTAAATAGGTACCCTTGTCGGTATCTATACGGATCGTTTCACCCGTCTTAATAAACAAAGGCACTTGTACCTTCATCCCCGTTTCAACAACCACTGTTTTTTGCGCATTAGTTGCGGTATCTCCCCGCACCCCCTCTGATGCCTCTATAACTTTCATGGCAACGGAAGCAGGCAATTGGATTTGCAACGGACGGTCATCGACAAACAGGACCGAATAGGATTCCCCCTGAATCAAATAACTTTTCTGATCTTCCAACAACTTGCTGGGAATGACCTCATCTTCATAGGTATCCGGATGCAAAAAATGATAGCCTTCGTTATCCTCATAGGAATACTCCAACGCTTTCGATTCAACGTAACAGAAGAAAACCGTATCGTTGGAATGAAACTTATTCTGCGTCGCAATACCGGTGGCCAAGTTGCGCAAGGTCACTTGAATAAATCCTGCCTGCCGACCTTGCGTACGGTGTTCTACTTCCGTAACGATATGCGGCACGTTTTGATACATAACCACATTATTCTTACGGATACTGGTGGCCGGTCGCTTATCTACATTCGACATAATTACGCTTCTGGCTTAGTTTTTATCAGACCTAATACACTTTGTCCCTCTTGCCACTGACCGCGTTTTTTCAATAACGCAACCCGTTCATAACGTTTCAATACAGTTTTGCTAGCGTCCGCACTATTGGCGCTCTTCCTTAAACTTGCATGTTGTGACATAATGCTTCCTTTGTTTTCTGAATCTATTATGGAGCCGAAGATGAGGTTCGAACTCACGACCTACGCGTTACGAATGCGTTGCTCTACC
>DGGR01000023.1 GCA_002392285.1 Verrucomicrobia bacterium UBA3869 | reverse complement strand
GTTTCTACCGGACAAATACGACCATAGTGAGATGTTTGAACGTCACGCACACCCAAACCAGCCCTTTCTCGATTCAATCCTCCAGGGCCTAAAGCAGATAAACGACGCTTATGGGAAATTTCAGACAAAGGATTAATTTGGTCAATAATCTGCGATAACTGATTGCGCGCGAAAAATTCATTGATCGCGGCCGCCATAACCTTGGTATTCATCAAGGTCTGCAAAGAATTATTAAATTGACTGTAGGACACCATACGTTCCTTCAAGGTATGACGTAAACGCTCTAAACCCAATCGGCACTGACGACCAATCAATTCACCAACCAAACGAACACGGCGATTACTTAGGCAATCAATATCATCAATTACCCCTTCGCCTTTACGTAAATTATAAAGATAACGTATCGCAGCTACTAAATCTGATGGTTGTAGCGTACGTTGGTCATCTTTTAAACCTAATTTTTCGTTTATGATATAACGACCGGCTTCTAACAAATCGTAATTTTCAGGCGCAAACAAATAACGGAAGCTTGCGAGCGCATTTTTTCGAACAATCGATTGCCCTGGGCGCACGATTGAAAGGATCGCATAAGCAGCATCCTCAGCGCTCGTTAACAGGTCGTTCTTTAAGCAACGAATGATAATTCCGCCATCAACCCCGCAATCAATAACTTTGATCTTCTCTATCTTAGCTTCTACAAAATTTTGCAAAAGCAATTTGGATAAAATTTCATACTTGCCAGCCAAAACACGGCCTTGTTTTACATCCAACACATCTTCCGCCAATACCAAATTGGTTAATTGCGATTGCTTGAGCAAATGAGCAATCGACAACATGCGCGGTTCATAAAACAGCTTCAAAATAGACTCATCTGTCTCATATCCCCAAGCACGCAACAAGGTGGTTACTAAAATGGGACTACGACGCCGATGGGTATCAAATGTCACTCCCAATAAATCATTTTGGTCAAATTCAACCTCTAACCAAACTCCGCGGTCAGGAATAATACGAAACAAAGGTAAACGTTTACCGAAGGAATAAAACCGTTCCTCAAAAACGATTCCAGGAGAACGATGTAACTGATTAACGACGGTACGTTCAACACCATTTACAACAAAAGAAGCACGCGGTGTCATGAGTGGAATTTCACCCATATACACTTCGCTTTTTTGAACGGAATCTTCCGATTTTAACGATAACGTTAAATAAAGAGAAGCCGCATAAGTATCTCCATCTCGAATACAATCACAATAAGATTTCTTCTGGGGAACGATGCGGTAAGCATGGTATTCTAACGTACGATTGTAATTTTCTACAGGGAAAAAACTGCGAAAAACATACTCTAATCCTACATTTTTTCGCTTACTCGGTTCTGTGTCTAACTGCAGAAATTCTGAATACGAATTGATAGATAAACCCAACAAATCGCTCGGATGTATAACTTCTTTTATTTTTTTAACATCAATACGCTCTTCCGACATACAAATCGATACCCACTCTTATTCAACATCCATTATTTAAAAATAGGGCTCTACTTTTTTTATAGAGCCCCAAAACCGATCAAACTTATTGTAGTTCAACGGTTGCGCCAGCTGCTTCTAGTTCTTTCTTGAACTTTTCTGCATCTTCTTTGCTGACACCTTCTTTAACCATCTTTGGCGCTCCATCTACCAAGGCTTTAGCTTCTGCTAAACCAAGATTGGTGATTGCACGAACTGCCTTAATAACAGCAATTTTCTTATCAGCAGGAGCAGCTTTTAACATAATATTAAATTCGCTCTTTTCTTCTGCTGCTGGTGTTGCTGCACCGGCTGGTGCGCTCGCAACTGCAACAGGAGCAGCCGCACTAACACCCCATTTGTCTTCTAACTGCTTAACTAAGTCATTTAATTCCATGACTGTCATGGAGCTTAAGAACTCTATAACCTGTTCTAATGTTATTGTACTCATATTTCCTCCTAGCCAAACTAGCGGTTATCTAGACAGACAACCATTTAAAGAGCTAATCTCCCTAGTTTGATCTAAAAAATTGTTAACCATTTTTTGCTTTTAACACATTCAAAAGCCCACGCTGTGCCCCCTGAGACACATACAAGAATTTGCGTTGAGTTGTTGTAAACAACGACAAAAGTGTAGCACGCAAAGTTGGCAAATCCGGCAAGCTCGATAGCACCTTAATCGCACTAACATCATACAGCTTTCCATCAACCAACCCCCCTTTGGTCGCTAACTTTTCACGGTCTTTTGCAAATTGTACCAGGACTTTAGCAACTCCTGATGGATTTTCGCCACCAAATACAACACCCGTCTGCCCCTTCAACCATTGGGCATCCATTGCAGGCCATTCTAGGATTTCACCCAGCTTCTTCAAAAACGTATTTTGGATAACATGGAACTGAGCTCCTTCGCGCGATAAAGCGCTGCGTAATTCCGCTGTTTCCTTAACCGTTAAGCGGTTAAAATCGACCAAATACAAAAATGGAGACGATTTAACATTATCGGTAATTTCATTTAGCAACAGTGTTTTTTCCGGTCTCATAACAATCTATCCTAACTTCCTTACCAATTTATTAAGCAAATAACGAACTATTTAACCGAATGCTAGGACTCATGGTAGAAGAAAGGAATCCCCCTAAAATAAATTTTCCACTAATACTAGCCGGTTTTGCCCGCTTAATCGCTTCCAAAATAGCCTCAATGTTTGCTACCAACTTGTCAACTCCAAAAGAACGTTTTCCAACGCCCAATTGAATATGGGAAGTTTTGTCACTCTTAAACTCAACGCGGCCTTTTTGTAGCGCTTGGATACAATCAGCAAGTTTATCGTTGTCCGTTACCGTTCCAGCTTTAGGACTGGGCATTAATCCCTTAGGCCCTAACACACGCGCTAAAACTTTTACGTCCTTCATGGCTTCCACTGTAGCTACCGCTACATCAAAATCTAACCAGCCACCCTGAACTTTTTCAATAAGATCTGCTAATCCTGCTTCTTTTGCGCCCGCCTCTTTAGCATCAGCAGCATTTTCAGTAAAAGCAATTACACGCACTGTCTTTCCATTACCATTAGGTAATTGAACTACACCGCGAGTTACTGTATTAGCGTCTTTAGGATCCGGTGTTAACTGTAACGTTAATTCAACCGTCTCATCAAATTTGGCACTTGGCAAGGATAGCAACAAACCCAATGCTTCCTTCAATTCAAACGCTTTGTCGGAATCTACTTTCTCGCAAGCCGAACGATAACGTTTACTCATAATACTTCCCTAAAAAACTAATTTTGTACCTGAATCCCCATGCTGCGGGCTGTACCTGCAATCATCCTAGCCGCTTGATCAATATCCGTTGTATTTAAATCAGCCATTTTGGTTTTTGCGATTTCCTTTAACTGAGCTACTGTAACAGTCGCAACCTTATTACGATTGGGCTCTCCCGATCCCTTTTGAACATTAGCTGCCTTAAGCAATAATACTGATGCAGGAGGGGTTTTGGTTATAAAAGAAAACGAGCGATCTGCATAAACCGTAATCACTACCGGAATAACCATTCCAGCCTGATTTTTTGTACGTGCATTGAACTCTTTACAAAAGTCCATAATCGCAACTCCTTTTGCGCCCAAAGCAGGGCCTACTGGAGGAGCCGGATTGGCCGCACCTGCAGGCAATTGTAAACGAATTTCACCAACAACTTTTTTTGCCATATTAATTTATCCTTACGAACGTACTTTTTGTACTTGCCAACATTCCAAATCAACCGGTGTAGAACGACCGAACATACTCACAAAAACACACAAACGACTTTTTTTCAAATCAATTTCATGAATAACCCCAGTCATTCCTGAAAAAGGACCATCCATAATGGTTACCGTCTCATTTACTTCGTAGGCAACTTTTAAATTACGTTTTCCTTCACAGTTTTTAACTTCGCCTTGAATGTTATCAATTTCAGCTTGTGAAATAACAACGGGGCAACCATCTTTTTCGATAAAACCACGAGCTCCCGGAATTCTCCGAATAATCGAAATTAAATCCTGACTGATATTACCCGCCTCATCCCGTAATTTCATGCAAATAAAGGCATACCGCGGGTAAAACTTCTGAATACGGTTGGATTTCTTTCCGTTCTTAACCTCGGTAACTGTTTTGGTCGGAATTAAAACTTCTTTTATGCAATCTTTATATGCACTTTCTTTAATGCACTCTTCCAGATTTTGCTTCACCTTGAATTCACAATTGGAATTCGTTTGTAAAGCGTACCACTGAAAAGGGGTTTGAGTAACCATAATTAGCGATTTACACAACACATCAGCAGATCTACCACATGAAATAAAGACAAATCTACCGCACTAACAAATAAACCTAACAAAACAATTGCAATCAATACCTTTACAGTAGAGCGCCAAAGGTCGACCTTATTGGGCCAAGAAGTCTTTTTCAACTCCTCAACCATCTCTCTGCAAAACGTATGAATTTTAAACTTCATGCATTTAGTTTTTGGCAGGGGAAGAGGGACTCGAACCCCCAACCGACGGTTTTGGAGACCGCTACTCTAC
>DGGR01000020.1 GCA_002392285.1 Verrucomicrobia bacterium UBA3869 | reverse complement strand
GTAAAATTTTGAATGTAGAAAAGGCACGTTTGGATCGTATCTTAAACAATGAAGAAATTCAGACGATTGTAATGGCTTGCGGAACTGGTATTGGAGAAGCAGGTGAAGGAGCTTTTGATATTTCTAAAGCGCGTTATCACAAGGTGGTAATTATGGCGGATGCTGATGTGGATGGTTCGCACATTCAAACGTTACTGTTAACGTTCTTCTTCCGTCAAATGCGTCCGTTAATAGAACACGGCTATGTGTACATTGCTCAGCCGCCTTTGTATAAAATTAAGCGCCATAAGCGTGAGCAGTACATTGATAATGATGCGCAACTCAATAAAATTTTGTTGGAATTAGGCAGCGAAGGGGTTCAGTTGGTGCGTTGTTCCGATAACCGTTTGTTTGCAGAAGATGAGTTCAGGCAGTTATTGGCCTTGCTGGATAAGTTAGAGCAAGCCAGTAGGTCGGTCGTGCGGCATGGCTGCGATTTACATGCTTACTTGGATCAATTTGATCGTACGACCTTAGAATTACCCAAGTATTTAGTGCGTGCACGGACGGGTAACCAAGAATCCTTCCAATTCTTGCGTAACGATGAAGATCGGTCTCAATTTTATATTGCCAATAGCTTAACAGATGATTTGTACAGCAGCAGCATTGTACGCGAAATTGAAGTTAATGGAGAAAAGCTATCGCAACGCATTGTGGTCAGCGAGATTTTTGAACATGTCCAGTTAAGTAATGTGTTGAAACAGTTAGCGACCTTATTGGGCAAATTGGATTCCTTCAATCAACCCACCAGGGAACCAGAGTTTAAGTTAAAGGATGCGGCTAGTACGAACAAGGGAGATATCCCAGTCCCAACTTTACTGGATTTAATCGGTGTTGTTCGTCAATCGGGACGCAAAGGTTTACATATTCAACGCTATAAGGGTCTTGGTGAAATGAACGCAAAGCAATTGTTTGAAACAACCATGGATCCTGCAACGCGGCGTATGTTGCGGGTGCGTATGGAGGATGTTGCAGAAGCAGAACAAACGTTTTCCATGCTTATGGGTGATGATGTTCCTACACGCCGCAGTTTTATTGAGGATAATGCCTTAAACGTATCCAATTTGGATGTTTAATAGAGAAGACAGAGAACAAGAAGTCATTTAACGCATTGCACATGAGTACAGACAAAGAGTTTTTAATTGATACGAATGTTAATGACATCATGAAGTCGGCTTATATCGACTATTCGATGTCCGTTATCGTAAGCCGTGCATTACCCGATGTACGCGATGGGTTTAAACCGGTCCATCGACGTATCCTTTATGCTATGTTCCGCGAGGGATTGGTGCACAACCGGCCGTTCGATAAATGCGCAGGTGTTGTTGGAGAAGTGCTTAAAAATTATCACCCACATGGAGATAGTTCGGTTTATGATGCCTTGGTTCGTTTAGGTCAGGATTGGGTGATGAATCATCCGTTGATCGACCCACAGGGTAATTTTGGTTCGATCGATGGGGATTTAGCTGCTGCGTACCGTTACACCGAATGCCGTTTGAAGGATGTTGCTGAAGAGCTCCTAAAGGATATCGATGAGAATACCGTTGATTTTGTCCCGAACTATAAAGAGAGTACGGTAGAACCAACAGTATTACCTTCTGCTTTACCCAATTTGCTCCTTAATGGTTCAACGGGAATTGCAGTGGGTATTACCACCAATATTCCTCCGCACAACCTTCGCGAATTGATAGATGCGTTGGTTTTGTTGATCGATAACCAAAATGCCACCGTTGACGATTTAATGGGGGTTATTAAGGGACCCGATTTCCCAACGGGAGGTACGGTGGTCGGATTGAGTGGCATTTCGAGTTATTTGCGCACTGGACGTGGTATTATCCATATCCGCGGAGAGGCTCATATTGAGGAAAATGATAATGGAAAAGACCAAATCATTATTACAGAAATTCCTTATGCGATTAATCGTGCCACTTTAGTTACCAAAATTGCAGAATTGGTACACCTAAAGATTTTAACCGAAATCAGTGATTTACGGGATGAATCCGATGAGCAAACCCGCATTGTTATTGAGCTAAAGCGAGGCGAAATCGCGCGTGTGGTGCTCAATAAACTGTACAAACTCACTCCGTTAGAATCCTCCTTTGGCGTCATTTTGTTAGCTTTGGATCAGCAACGACCCAAGCAAATGAACATTAAGGAGATGCTCGAATGCTATTTGGAGCATCGGCGAGAAGTTGTATCCCGACGTACTCAATTCCGTTTGCAGAAAGCGGAAGAACGGCTGCATATCTTAGAGGGGTATAAAATTGCCATCGATCATTTGGATGATTTTGTAAAAATCATTCGTGGGTCGGGTTCTCGTGAAGAAGCACAGGCAGCCTTGATTAAAAAATACCAATTGTCGGTTACGCAAGCTACCGCCATTTTGGATTTGCGCTTGTATCAATTGACCGGAATGGAGCGCGAAAAAATTGATGGAGAATATGAAGCGTTGCTGAAAACCGCTGAAGAGCTGCGTTTGATTTTATCGAGCGATACCAAGTTGTTGTCAGTATTAAAAGAAGAATTTTTACAGGAGCGTAAGCAATACGGTATTGATCGAAAAACGCGCATTATCCCCGATGAGGCAGAATTCCGGATGGAAGATATGATTCCTAATGTTGGGTGCTGTGTTACATTATCCCATAAAGGATTTATTAAACGGACCGAAATAGAAGCCTTCCGTTCCCAAAAACGGGGTGGCAAAGGAGTATTGAGCGCTGGCCAGTACGAAGAGGACTTTATTGAGCATTCATTTACCGCTAATGCACACGATTTTATTATGTTCGTGATGCAGAATGGCCGCGTGTATATTAAGAAGCTATATGATATTCCTGAAGGATCGCGTACTTCTAAGGGGCGCGCATTGATCAACGTTTTGAATTTAAAAGCCGATGAGGTAGTGGCTGCGACTTTATGCTTCCAGTCCTTTGACGATATCCATTCGTTGGTGATGGTAACCCGAAATGGAATGATTAAAAAATCTGCTTTGTCCGATTACCAAAATTATCGTTCCTCCGGTTTGATTGGTATGAATGTAGATAAGGATGACTTGATCGTAGGAGCGGATTTAACCAATGGACAGAACGAATTGATGCTGATTACCCGAAAAGGGTTATCGATTCGCTTCCATGAATCAGAATGCCGTCAGTTAAGTCGAGATACCCGAGGCGTTATCGGGATTAACTTGGATGAACAGGATGTCGTCCAAGCGTTGTGTATTGTGAACCCAAACTGTTCCTTATTGATTGCCGGCAGTAATGGTCAGGGGAAGCGTTCCGATTTTTCGGATTACCGAGTACAACACAGAGGAGGGAAGGGAATCATTGCGATTAAAACCGATCAGGTTGCAGGAGCAATTGTAGTGGAGGATACAGATGAAATGATGCTCTTTACTCAATCCGGTCAGGCAGTCCGTTGCCCCATCAAAGATATTCGCAAGATCGGCCGAAACACACAAGGAGTGCGGCTGATTAGCCTAGAACCCAACGATCAATTGGTTAGACTCTGTAAGGTCGCTCAAGAACCTGAAGAAGTGCAATCTTAGCAACTTATGCGGTATTTCCTGTTCTTCTTATCAGCGGTGTGCTTTTTGGGTTGCATCGTTAAACTTTATACCTTACCGGCAGTTAAAGCTTGGAAGCCCTTTCGGTACGTTGTGCTTATCAACAGCATCCTATTGTTTGGCGTAGCAACTTATACCACAAGCGCTCTTTGGTTACAAAGAAATGCGGTTAGCTATAAACTACGTATCTTGAATCCGGATTGGAGTGAGTATTATTGCTATTCATATTCTCAGAAATATGGACCGAATATGGGAGGTAGGCGTCGTAGTATAGCATTTAATGCGTATATCCCGCGTTGGGTGGATGTAAGCATTTGTAAGTTATTTGGTTATCGATATTATATTGAAGGTTACTTTTTTTGTTCCCTTTTGCATGGATTGGCAACCATGGGGGCAATGGTTTTATTGATGTATCTATTGAACCTATTGCATGCGAGTAGTGGGCTCAAATGGATCAGCCTGTTGTTCCTATATAATCCATTTTTATTGGTTGAATGCGGTTACCCGCTGCCTACGAGTTATGTGCTATTAATGCTTATGGGGGTGTGTTGGGCTTTAATAACTCACTTCCAGCGTTTTGGGTTAATTTTTTTCGCTTTAGTAGCCTTATGCATAGTGCATAAATCGGTGTATATTTGTGGGCTTACTACTTTATGTTTTTATAGCTTTTTGAGGTTTAGATTGCGATGGCTATGGATAGGGTTGGTAGGGGCTTGTTATCCTTTCATCATAAAAATCGTTTCTGTTTTGTATTGGTATGCGACTACTTGGGATATACGTGTAATGTATGGTTCTTATATCCCCTTGTCACCTTTATATCAGCGCTTACTGAATCCGATTTTTAGTCCGTTTTGTTGCAATGGTTCGTTAATCTTTTTTAAAGCTCCTTTAAAAATATATGCATCCTTTATCCTAAGTAGCGTTTATAATTTGCTATGGATTGGGCTTACATGTGCTGTTGTTGTACAGTTGAAGCATATTCGTTCGTTCTCTAAAGAACATAAAAAGCAGGTATTTATTCTTTTAAATATGCTCGCTATCCAGATTGTTTGTATATCCAAAACGCTCAATACAACTTATATTCTGCATTATATGCAATCGGAAGTGGCATTTTTGTTTTTGCTTATCCTTGCATTGTTACAAAAGCAGCAAAATTCATCAGGGGATATCCCTGAAATAAGCGTTCGAGAACAATGAACTAGGTTCTTGACGCTAAGCATAAGGGATCAGTACAGGTGTTAGTATGGAAACGTTGCCCAATGAATCTTCCAAAACCTTTGCTTATCGCGTAACGGCGCAGGCTGATTATGGTCGTGCGCATTGCGGTATTATTCAAACCCCGCATGGAGCTGTTGAAACCCCTAATTTTGTTTTTTGTGGAACCCATGGAGCCATTAAAGGGGCTACCATGGAGCAAATAAAAGCAGTGGGTGCCCAAATTGTTTTAGGGAATACTTATCATCTTTGGTTACAGCCAGGGCCGGATATTGTTCAATTGAACGGGGGATTGCATGCGTTTACGGGTTGGGATGGCCCTATGTTAACCGATTCAGGGGGATTCCAAATTTTTAGCATGGGTTATGGGGGTGTTATCGATGAAATCAAGGGGAAAAGCCGTCCGAACGCCCTTCGTACCTTATTAAAAATAACGGAAGATGGAGCCATGTTCCGTTCTTATGTTAATGGGAGGCTGTGTATGTTGACGCCGGAGCGCTCGGTAGAGATTCAACAGGCTTTAGGGGCTGATTTTATTTTGCCATTGGATGAATGTGCTCCTACCCATAGAACACGTAGCGAAATTGTTGCTTCTACCCAATTGAGCCATCGTTGGGAAGAACGCAGCTTAAAGCAGTTTTTAGATCACTTTGATGACCGTCAGCGCATGTACGGAATTATCCAAGGAGGAATCTATGAAGATTTGCGTACGGAAAGCATTGATTTTATTAAAAGTCACCCCTTTTTTGGCCAAGCGATTGGGGGAAGTCTGGGAGTAGAAAAACAGGAGATGTACGGTTTGGTCGATTATATTATGCAACAGGTTCCGGTTGATCGTCCAACGCATCTGTTAGGTATTGGAGGATTGCGCGATTTGTTAGAAGGGGTTAATTCAGGTGTGGATACCTTCGATTGTGTACATCCTACGCGTATTGCACGGCATGGGTGTGCGCTTATCGCCCGCCCTGAAGAAGCAGTTGCAAAAGAGCATATTAATTTAAAAAACGCCTGTTATGCTGAAGATGTAAATCCCATTGATAGCGAATGTGATTGCTATACATGCCGTCGTTTTACGCGTTCTTATTTGCATCATTTATTTAAAGCGAGAGAAAGCACAGGAGGGTTGTTGCTAACGATTCATAATGCCCGTTTTATGATGCGTTGGATGGAAGCTATCCGTCAGGCAATTCGCTCGGGCCAATGGAAGTCATTTTATCAGCACTATATTCATGGTTGAGCAAAGTTGTTTCTAGGCAATGAAGCATTTTCATAAGTTTTTATATAAAAAACTTGTACTTTTCTTCGTTTTTTGGGAACATAACTCTGTTTTTGCCTGGATGGCGGAATTGGCAGACGCGCCGGACTCAAAATCCGGTTCTTTCACGAGAATGAGGGTTCGACCCCCTCTCCAGGTACCATAAGGATTTCATATGTTGATGCTTTTAGGATGTGTTGTGTTAATTGGCGCGATCCTAGAAGGGGTTGTGCGTTTTTTTCTTTTGAAATCTGGTTTGTTTTTGCAAGCATGCCCTAAAGTAACTGCAGCGATGGTTAACAAATACAAAACGTTCGATGCGCAATTGGGGTGGAAGCCTAATCCCGTTAAGAATCATCAAGATAATACAGGTTCATACATTGGGCTTCAAGGGAACACGACTTACTCGATTGATGATCAAGGGAGTCGTACTTTCTCAGGTGTTCCAACGTATTCTTATATAGCAACTTTTGGTGATTCTTTTTGTATGTGCCGTGAGGTGAATGATACGGAAACAATCCAGTATCATTTGTCTCAATTTACCCAATCCTATGTTACTAATTATGGGGTTGGTAATTATGGTTTAGATCAGGCTTTGTTGCGCTTGGAATCAACGAATTTATCAGATTCTATTCGTGCGGTTGTCATGATTCTAACTCCCTGGACCATTGAGCGAATCCTTAGTGTTTGGTTGCATTATGCGAATCCAGGAAATGTTTTAGCGGTAAAACCTCGTTTCATTTTATCGGATGGCTTATTAAAATTGGTTAAAAGTCCTCTCCAATCTCCGAATGATTTTTTACATTTGAAGCGCTATCAGGATTTTTTCCGCCAACAAGATGGCAATGCTCCTTATTTTTTTGCTCAATTAAAAAAAGCGCCTAAGACGGCTTTAGGGTATGTTGTAAAAGATGGAGATTTGTTAAGGTGCTTATTAGCCTCAACGCGTGTTAAAACTGACAGTAAAAACGATCGGTCAATAGCAATTAACCGTTTTCTGCAGGAAGCGGAACCCTATTTACTTAAAACGTTTCAGCGAAAAAATGATTATCTGCAAGGCTTATACGAAAAACAACAGGATTTATTGTTCGCGCTACTAAAGCGTTTTGTCGATGTATGTCAGGAGAAAGGTCGGCGTCCCTATTGTGTAATGTTACCTGCCTATACGCATGTTCGTTATATGCAAGATAATCATGAATTGTATCGTGCGGCTTTTGATAGTATTTGTGCTGGATTGAATTTACCTTATTTGGATTTATATGCTTATTGGAAATCGTTAGATGATGTTGAGTTGCAAAGTCTTTATGTTGATAAATACGGACATCATTCGGTAACGGGTAATCAGCGAATTGCTGGTATTATTCATCAACAATGGTTTGGAAAACCTGAAAAAATATCTAAATAAAAAGGTGCAATTTTAAACGGGAGGGTTAGATGAAAGTAGATTTGGAAGTGGTTAAGCGTATTTTAAGGCATTCCGATCTAGAAAGTGGGGTTGTGAGTGAGCTTTTGGATGAAATTCAATCAGCTGCTGAAGATAAAGCCGATGAGGGAGATACGGCTAAGCAAAAACCAATTAAAAAGCAATTTGTTGTTATTGGTTCATCGTCGGATGAAGGTATGGCTGCAAAGGCTTGTTGGGTTTTCCAAATCCCTGCAGATGAAGCTCCTCAATCAATTCAAGATAAACTTATGGAATCCTTAAAGTCATTTCGTTTGTCTAAAAGTGGTAGGCGCTATGCGGTTAATAATTTGAGCGAAGCATGCAATCGGATTCCTGCGAAGGTTTTTAAAGAACAGCGTTTATGGTGTAAATCCAAAGAACCGATATGGTTTATTCAGATGGATCCTGAATTGGATTGAGTTTGAACAGGCCTTATGTCCTCTCGCCGCAATATCCTGTATTTTTTTCTTTGTACGCTTCTATTTTGGACGATAGGGCCATTGATGGTCTACATTGTAGATCCATACCATATATTTCACGAGACGCGATGGAACAAAAACCTATGGTTTGGTAGCCAAATGTTAATCAACCTAGGTCAAATTGAAGCTTACCTCAAAAGAAGCAATGATTATGACGGTATTCTAGTAGGGACTTCTCATACGATGAATTTCAAAGGTAGCCATTTAGCTAAAGCGGTTGGAGCTAAAGGCGTGTTGAAGTTGTGAATGACTACCAATACTTTGAAGAAGGGGTTGCTTATATTTCAGCCTGTGTACGAAGCGGAAAATTATCTTACTGTTTTGCCGAGATAAACGTTTTGTTGGAGGCTTACCAGTTGGTGTCCAGGATCCCTAAACATAGGGGGATGCAAATTTTAAAGTCTTTAAAGCTTTTAATAGGGCGTTATTTTATTCCGAGTAGGCTTATTTCTAAAAACGATAACCGTTTTTGGACTTGGACCGATTTGGATTCGATCCATAGTTGGTTCCCCTATCAAAGCGATCGTTTTCCACGATGGATTCAGGCAAGCAATTTAGCGGAATTAAAAAAAGAAACCCCTGATTTTAGCGATTGGCGTATTGCTCAACGACTCAACGGCTCAACGACACTATACTGCGCATCATACGAGAAAATCCATCAGTCAAGTTTTTTATATTTTTCTCTCCAATAAGTTATCTATGGCAGAGAAGATGCGATACAATGGGTGGAATTCCTCATTTTGCTTTGGGTCGTCACCTCATCACGGCCTGTGCTGATCTCCCGAATGTCAAAATCTACGGTTGGCATGATTGCCCGTTTGTTAGCAATCTAGCGAATTATTGCGATAAAAGCCATTATCACCCCGATATCAACCGCTACATGGCGTGGTGCATTGAGCATGATAAGCGTCGTTTAACTAAAGAGAATTACGATGCGTACGAAGCACGTTGTGTGGAAAACCTGCGTGCGTTTAAGATCCTAGATTCCTATCCTCATCGCGATACCTTCGAAGAGTTGGTCGCTGCAGAAATGCAAAAATAAGCAGGTTTAGCCTTGTGAGGATGGAATTTTTATTTTTTAAAAAATTTTTTCAAAAAACACTTGACGGTTATTTGTTTATAAGTAATTGTAAAAATGTTCTTTGAAATTTATTTTGTGCATAGGTTCGGGAAACCGAATAAAAACTTTAACGTAGTAAAATACGATAACTTCAGCAATGAAGTAAAACATTATGTAAAAGAGCAAAAGGATATCTCTTGAGAAATTAGTTAATAATTTTGTATGGAGAGTTTGATCCTGGCTCAGAGTGAACGCTGGCGGCGTGGCTCAGACATGCAAGTCGAGCGAGAATATGCCTTTGGGTATAGGAAAGCGGCAAACGGGTGAGTAATACGTAAGTAATCTGCCTCTAAAACGGGAATAGCTTGGTGAAAACTGAGGTAATGCCCGATACCAACTTGTTTCACATGAAACAAGTTTGAAAGGTTTGTAATGACGTTTAGAGAGGAGCTTGCGGCCCATCAGCTTGTTGGCGGTGTAATAGACCACCAAGGCTAAGACGGGTAGCCGGTCTAAGAGGATGTACGGCCACATTGAAACTGAGATACGGTTCAAACATCTACGGATGGCAGCAGTTTCGAATTATTCACAATGGGCGAAAGCCTGATGGTGCGACGTCGCGTGGAGGAAGAAGGTCTTTGGATTGTAAACT
>DGGR01000006.1 GCA_002392285.1 Verrucomicrobia bacterium UBA3869 | reverse complement strand
GCTAAGTTGTACGGCTATACCATCCCCAAATTGGCTAACCTCCACTCCGACCAGGTCTATATCGGTGTAGGACGGACGTTCTAACATGCTCAAAGCGTTGCTTAATAATGGATACTGCCGGCATCGATAACCGGATTGCAGTAGGCAAAGGCCAATACCTTACCTTTGTGGACGGTTATGCGTAATGGGGCAGTTTGTACGCGATTGGATGAGGAGCAGAATGTGCCAAAGATTAAATGGGACTGCTTCAATTCCCACCGAAGGCCTTCACTGGTAATGAGTGCTTGTGGGCATCCAAAAAGAGAAATTTTGGTATCTTGGGGGAAGGTAAAGCTATGACTTCCTTCATTCATGGCCCATCCCAACAAGGTGTCCGAATAATACAACGCATCCGTGCGAGCAAAAATGCCGATATTCGCAATGATTTGGTCTAAAAATCCACCGTTGATTCCCGTAATAATCGTTGGAAGTTGGTTGGTTTCGGCTAAATACTGAAGGGCTTTCTCGAAATCGGTTGAATTTTGATCCTGAATTCGCCGATGAGGATAGGTTTTGAGTAAATCAGGATGAATACTATCGCAATCCCCAATAATCATAGCAGGATAAATACCAGCAGCAATTAAGTCATTAGCCGCCCCATCGGTTGCAATAATGGGCAGCGTACTGCTTTTTAGCCACGTCAATGGCAAATCGCCATGTAAGCACAAAACACTTTTATAGCGCTCTAAATCAAGCAGCATATTGATGCTTTTGAATGAGTGCGATAATCGTGGTGATGGTACAAAACACTTCGCTCCACATGAGAGTATAATCTGCAACATACATTGCATGGATAAGCCAAGCAATACAGCAAAGTAAACAATTTAAGAGCATCACTAACGATACATCTTTCATGGATTTCGTACGGTATCCTTTAATAATTTGCGGCACCACACCAATCATAGTGGTAACAAATGCAACACTGCAAGCAATCGTATCGATCATAAGGGGAAATTATTAACTATTCTATAAGCTATTTGCTTATTGTTTTTATCTAAAATCACTTCTCCCCAGGTCAATACAAATTTACTTGACGGGATAAAGGAGAAAAACCATCTTAGTGGGTAAGGTTCTAATGCCCAGTGGTGTAATGGTAGCACAAGTGATTTTGGTTCATTTAGTCAAGGTTCGAATCCTTGCAGGGCAGCCAAACCAAATAGATTTTATTTAATCATGCAGCCATTGGATATCCATAAAATCCGCAAGGATTTTCCTGCGCTAGGGTATTGCAATTCGAAAAACCAGCCGATTGCTTATCTGGATAATTCTGCAACCACCCAAAAGCCCCGGTCGGTTATTGATGCCATCAGTGATTTTTATCTTCATTATAACGCTAACGTACATCGCAGCTTCTATACATGGGGCGAACGTTCAACCGAAGCCTATGAGGGGGTAAGATCACGCGTAGCTCATTTTATCGATGCCGCTTCGCCAAACGAAATTGTATTTACCCGCGGCGCTACCGAAGCGCTCAATTGCCTCGCAGAAATTATTGGCCAGCGCTATTTTAAGCCTGGCGATGAGGTAATTGTATCCGAGCTGGAGCATCATTCCAACTTAATCCCTTGGCAGATACAGCAATATAAGCGGGGAATTAAGGTAAAGCTGTTCCCTATCAATGCGGAAGGTGAGTTGGAACTCGCAACGCTCGATCGGTTGTTAACTCCAAAAACAAAACTGTTAACCCTAACCCATGTATCCAATGTCTTAGGCACCACACCGGATATGAAAGCAATCATTGCACGCGCTCATGCTAACGGAACGCTGGTGATTGTCGATGCAGCTCAAACCGTCGCGCACCTACCGATTTCAGTTCGCAGCTTGGATTGCGATTTTTTGGTCGCATCGGGGCACAAAATGTATGGACCAACCGGTTCTGGATTTTTTTACGGGAAACAAGCCTTGCTTGAAACCCTACCCCCCTATCAGGGCGGAGGAACCATGATGCAAGAGGTAACAGCGGAAGGGTTTACCCCAGCGGATGTTCCTTTTCGCTTCGAAGCAGGCACACCGCCTATTGCCGATATCATCGGGATGGGAGCAGCCATCGATTACCTACAACAGTTTTCATGGGACGCAATCACGGCTTACGAAGATTCCGTCATTCGCTATACCGAAAAAACCCTCAAATCCATCCCGCAAGTACAGGTTTTAGGTCATCCTAAACACCGAACAGCGGTCGTACCCTTTATTTTGGATGGCGTACATCCGCACGACGCAGCGCAATTGATGAGCGACGATAATGTTGCGATACGCGGCGGTTACCATTGCAGTCAACCCTTGATTCGCCGCTTACAATGCTTAAACGGAGGGGTTTTGCGGGCTTCTTTTGGAATTTATAATACCTGCGAAGATGTAGACCATTTGGCACAATCCATTGAACGAACCTTAAAGTTTTTTAGGAAATGAACACGCTTGAAATCTACCAAGAGGTACTGTTGGCTCACAACGAGAATCCGAATAACTTTTATGCGATCGAGCATCCCACTAACAAAGCGTATGGGGTTAATCCTACCTGCGGTGACGAAATTTCCGTCTATTTACTGCTCAACAAAGAAGGAACCTTAGAAACAGTCAGTTTTACCGGCCAAGGGTGCGCCATTTGCAAAGCCTCAGCATCGATTATGACCTTGCACTTGCAGGGAAAAACAATTGCTCAAGCTGAAGCGGATGCTAATCAAGTCCTACAGGTGTTAAACGACCCCAATGCGGCACTTCCAAACCATTTGGATGAATTAAAAGCCTTAATGGGGGTTCGCAAATTCCCTATGCGTGTCAAATGTGCTACCTTAGCGTGGCATACCTTTTTAAAAGCTTTGCGCAATGAGCCAACGGAACCCCCTAACTGCTGCTGTTGTCGCTCAAATCCCTAAGCTTGGCTGGGCTATACATAAGCGGCAACTCATCCAATTGCCTGTCATCAATCTCAGGCAAGTCATCATACCAGCCGGTTTTCTTAAACGCTTCTATCCATTGCTCGACTTTATCGCTAGCGTCCAATGGAATTTCTTGCTTTTCGCCCGTAGGCTTAACCATCCACACTTGAATCTTATAGGTCGGATATTCCTTTTGCAGCGCCTTCCCATACAGAATCAATTGCCAACAAGAACCGTCCTTTTTAGGCTGAAACTTGGCCTGATTGCTGGTTTTGTAATCCACAATCACAATACGCCGCTCCTTTGCATTAATGGCCAATAGGTCAATACGGCCGCGATAAGGGCTCGAATCCGGCAGTGTCCATTCGCATTTCAACTCCCAATGCTTACTCAACAACTCCTCACACGCTGCAGCCATTAAGTTGCTGATATACAACGCACGTTGGCCTAAATGCTGCAAAACCAAGGTGTTACCCGAATCCTGCAGCAATTGATGCATGCGTTCTTCCCGATGGGCTTTCCATTCCTCCAAATTCTGAATCCGCTGTTCAAAACGCAGAATCGCATGCGTCCATTCTCCCAATAACTTTTCTCCTGAAAAGCGTTCAGATAAAGGCTCTGCATGCGTCTTTAAGACTGCAGAAAACCAAGTGTTTAGGGGGCGTTTGCGCACATTTTCCCAGTCGGTACACGAAAAATTAATAAAGGAGGTAGGAACGAGCAAATTTTGAGGATTATAAAGCGAATCGCCTGTGCATGTCACCTGAAACTCATCATGCCAATCCAACTCATCGGAACATTGGCTGTTCGTATCCTCACGGTTTACATCCTGAATAACTCCTAGCTGCACCTGACACCCATCCGCTTGCAACGCTTGTAATGCCCGTAAAGTCTTAGGAGTCAGGGGGGTGTTTTCATTTACCTTCAACAACACCTTGCAGGCGCTCATCGGTAAGTACAAAGCGTTTTCAAGCGTTATCCCTTTAACACCCATTTTCAATTGCATACGTCGGCGTACATACGCAAAAAATTGCTGCCGGTTGATGGGTAACATACAAGTATCCCAAAAAGGCTCAAGGGCTAACAACAAATGGTTGCGCAAAGCGGTTCGGTATTGAGCAACAAACGTTTCTACTAAGCCATCAAACGGACTTTCAATCCATTCAAACTGCTTAATCCAATCCTTGTTGTGTCTTAAAAGCCATGCTTTTGCGTTCGAAAATTGATGATATAAGCCCGATGCTTGCTTCAAATCTTCCTTCCATTTACCGCAATTTGCCTCTCTCGATTGTTTTTCCCACTCCCGTAGATAAATCCTAAAGTGGTTCACGCTCCCATATTCCTGCCAATCCAGCCAGGCGCTCATCAAAAGCGGCAAGGGAGTTTGGCCTAAAGGCGTTAGGTCAACCACCTCAGGGTTTTGAGAACCGATAATCATCTGCTGATTGGATTGCGCGTTGTGCAGCATCCAAGCATAACCAAGCCCATCGCTTGCAATCGGTTCAGCAGATAAGGGAACTGCAGCCCCATCAATCCCCAATTTCCGTTCAATATAAACCCTAAAAACACCGGGAAACCATTGAAATAATGTCTTGAGATTTTTTTCTGAAAAATAACCGAACAAAACACATCCTGTGGATTGAACCGCTGCTGTTTGAGCTCCACCCTCATGCTTATACTGATTCACATACTGCTCGAATGCTTCCTTCCAAGGAGCGTTGTCTTTAAATAAATCTGCAGGGTCCTTCCCTCCATGATAACGCTCGTCCCAGGCAGCCCATGCCTCATAATCAATACCATACAAAGCCTTGCCTAGCGACCCTGGAGTATCAACCGATACCGTTGCCCCCCATTCATCCGATGAGTAAGCCGATATAAACTGCATGCGAAAAGATTCATCAGGGATCACAATCCTCATTCCCCGATGTACAGAAGCCATGAGTGTTTGAAAAGCGTCCTTTGCTGATAGGCAAGAAATGCGCTTGATTTCTAAAAGATTCTCAGCATTCATAAAGGGAAACGTTTCTTCTACATGATAGTTAAGAAATTCACGGTAAGACAATCCAACAAAACTCCTACCGTATCTATTCCCTATTTCAAAGAGCTACAAAAGTGTTTTGGATTTACGCTTACCGAGCTTATGATTGTGCTATCTATCATAGGAATTTTGATGTCGATCCTCTTCCCCCTAGGAAACAAAATCCTGCAAAAGGCGTACATTACCATCGACCTACAGAATGTTCATCAAATGGCACTTATCTATCGTGAAACTTGGGAAGCATGTAGTATGCCCGATGATCAGCCTATTACCAGCAGCAAACCGTTGATTTTCGAACTAGCTTATCGGCATCATTTAAACAACATTCGCTATTATTATTCCAATCTACGCACCCGAAAAAATCTGGCAGTTGTGGATAAGGCAGGCCATGATTTAGGGAATCTCCAGCACAGCGATTACATCTTCTTATACCCTATACCATCCGATGATCCAGCGGATACTACCCCCATTTTGTTTTCAAAAGGATTACAGATCGATGGCACCTGGTCGTCTGACAGCCCCTATGGAACTAGCGGCGGCATCATCGTATTCTTGGACGGCCATACTAAATTCTGTACCAATGCACAAGAAGTCTTAGTAGATTACCAGACAGGCAAACCAATTCAAAACATTCAACAAGCAGTTCCGACAGGAGTCCATGCATATGGATTCGACGGCATGTTGTGGTAAATGCAGAATCCCGCTACGCTCAACCTAATCGCTTGGTTTAAACAACACGCACGCCGCTTGCCGTGGCGTCAAAATCCATCCGTCTATAAAACCGTTGTGTCGGAATTTATGCTGCAGCAAACCCAAATTAAAACCATGCTGCCTTACTTTGAACGGTGGATGCAGGAATTTCCATCCTTCCAAGCGTTAGCGCAAGCCCCTTTGACCTCCGTTTTAGCTGTATGGTCAGGGCTCGGATACTATACACGGGCAAAGCACCTGCATGCGTTTGCGCAAACCTTTATCCATCGACCCGTAACGACCTATGCGGAATTACTGACTTGTCCCGGCATAGGACCCTACACAGCTGCAGCTATTGCCAGCATTGCGTTTAACGAACCGGTCATGACCATCGATGGTAATGTCATCCGTGTGTTAGCACGCTTGCTCAACCACTCAGAAGTATTTACGAGCCAAGCAACTGCTCGAACCTGGGTACAACCTTATTTACAACGGTACTTTGACCAAACCCATCCGGGGGTATTTAACGAAGCTTTGATGGAATGCGGTGCTACCGTTTGTACCAAAACGCATCCTGTGTGCTCCCAATGCCCGTTACGCGTTGATTGCCAAGCTTTTCAGCTTCATACCCAAAGCACTTGCCCGCAATTTCTTAAGGCAAAGGAGCTTCAAAAGCAAAAACACCGCTTGTGGCATCTTAACGCCAATGCCTTATTATTAGCCCCTTCTACGATTGCAACCCGCACCTCGGTAACCTTACTCGAACTGCCTGAGTTAAGTCCTGATCAGCGCACCCAACTACCTGAGTTACAGCCTATTTTTACTGGGAAACGTCGCATCGGTAATACAACCTATACCGAAACGCTCTATAGCCTGCCTCCATCTGTCGCATTACCAACCAAGCTCATTCATCAATGGAAGGCTCAATGGCTTCCGATCAAAGCACTCAACCAATACCCATTGAGCGGTCCCCATAAACGATGGATTCAAGCCATTTTGACCTCTCTTAGCTAATGTAAGCAATTCAGGGTATTTTAAACTTGCAACTTCGCCAAAGGGTACTGCATTAATAGAATTATGCCTACTTACGATTATATCTGTAAAGCGTGTAACGAACGGTTTGAAATATATCATTCCATGTCTGAGGCACCTAAAACGATATGCCCCAAATGTAAGAAACCAACGTTAAAAAAGCAATGGGGAACCGGATCAGGGTTTATCTTTAAAGGCACCGGGTTTTATGAAACAGATTTCAAAGGTAACTCATCCTGTTCGAACTGCTCTAAAGGCAGCGGTAATTCATGTTCTCAGTGCCATAAAACGGCATAATTTAGGACAAAGCTTTACTCACCTTAAGCCCCATCAAGCTAAGGATGCGTTTCTTTTGCTGAACCAACTGGGTTTTCATTATCAATCCGTTGGGGATAATACTTATATTTTATACGCACCTAAAGGGATTCAGGCGCAAGATTTACAAGCACTCGAATGGGCAACCGATTGCCATTGGGTTTTGGCAGAAAAGTCGTCTTTTTTAGAAAAGCAAACGGAAGAGCTAACCCCAACTTTGCCCTTTAAACCACTATTTCAAAAGGCTCTTCAATTAAAAGCCTCCGATATTTTCATCAACCTAAGCCAACCCAATGCTACCCTACAATTCCGCTGCCAACGTACATTAACTGAACCCAAACCGTTGGAATTTAAGCAAGGGCTAACCTACATCCGCAGTTTGTTGGCCATCAGCAACCTAACGCCGAATGAAAGCGTTAATCAACAGGAAGGGCATTGCCACTATACCAACAACAACCAATCGTATTTTTGCCGCGTATCTTACTTGTCTACTGCGGATTCGCAAACTATCAACCTTCGCCTCTTCAATCCATCGCTTTTTTCGTTCGACCTCCATCGGTTAGCACTCCCATCAGAATTATTACAGTTGTTAACCCAATCGCTACCCCAATGGCGCAATGGAATGATCCTCATTTCCGGAACAACCGGTAGCGGTAAAACCACCACGCTCTATGCCCTGGGACAATTTTTGTCGCGGCAAGGGAAGCAGGTTATCTCGGTAGAAGACCCGATTGAAGCTATTCAGGATGATTGGGTGCAAACGGAAATAAAGGAATCGATTGGTTATACCTTTGATGAAGCGCTTAAGTGCATTCTGCGGCAAGACCCCGATGTGGTTATGGTGGGTGAGGTGCGTGATAAACAAAGTGCCCAAGCAGCTTTTCACGCCAGTTTGGCGGGTTATCTAGTAATCGCAACGCTCCATGTTAACCACCTAGGACTTACCGCAACCCGTTGCCAGGAATTGGGGATTGATTTAGGGGAATTCAAAAACAGTGTTCGTTTGCAAATTCACCAAACTTGGGACCCTAATACCCCTGAGCAACAACCCACGTTTGAGTGGGAGTTAACTTCAACCGACTAACGTTATGATGCACTTCAACCGATCCCGCTGCTATTTCATTTTAGCCCTAATGGTCTTAGGATATCCGCATGTACACGCTGACGACCTTTTCGACGCCCTTAAAACCTATAAAAATCAACAACACTTTGTCCTAGAAGACTTTCAGCCAGCTCATTATCCCTATCGTTATCAGGGATGCATTGCGGGAGTCAAAGGTACGCAATTTATTATCAAATCTGATGATGGTTCGGTAGGTATGCTATCACTTAAAGAAACTTATAAGGATATCACTTTGCTTCGTTACCTAAAGGATAGTGATTCCCTTGAGGTTAAAAGCTCAACGAGCGGCGTGTGTTATATACTCAAGCTCAACCGCTATACCTCGATTCCCAATCGTTTTACCGCAACGCTACGCGATAAGCGTTCGAACCAAACTTATCCTATATCCGATCAACAGCTGGAAATTCCTCAAAAAGCTACGGTTGTTCCTGTACAAAACAGCACTGTTTTTTACATTGTGGAACATGAACCGGACAAAAATCCCTTAGCGTACAAAGCATTAGAATTATAATTTTTTATATTTCCTTTTCCCCTGCAATCTCTACGCTAAGGTTGATTATGTTAAGTGTAGGGATTGTTGGTCTACCGAACGTTGGGAAAAGTACTTTGTTCAATGCCATCACAAAGGGTTATAACGCAGAAGCTGCTAATTATCCATTTTGTACGATTGAACCCAATGTGGGGACCGTAACCGTTCCTGATGACCGTTTGGAAGCATTAGCGCGGTTGGTTCATACCGAAAAAATCGTCCCAGCTGCTATTGAATTAGTGGACATAGCAGGTTTGGTTAAAGGAGCCAGTCAAGGAGAAGGCCTCGGGAACAAATTCTTAGCTCATATCCGCGAAACCCATGCGATTGTTCAAGTAGTTCGTTGTTTTGAAGACTCCAACATAACGCATACCTTAGATTCCATTGATCCTGTCCGGGATATTGAAGTGATACAGACTGAACTTTTGCTCGCCGACCTTCAATCCATTCAAAAGCAGCTTGATTCATGGGAGAAAAAAGCCAAATCAAACGATAAGGTGGCTAAAAAAACGCTTGAATTACTCAAAAAGCTAAACGCGCATTTAAATGCGGGTCACCCTGCACGTACTTTGCCGTTAGATCCGGAAGAAACAGAATTTATTAAAACCTTTTGTTTGCTGACCCAAAAGCCGACCCTATATGTCGGTAATGTGGCTGAATCCGATTTACAAGATTTGAACGCCAATCCGCATGTATGTCAGCTGCAAGCGTACATCAAGGATCCCAATAGCCTTTGTTTTATATCCGGTAAGCTAGAATCAGATTTGCAGGCACTGGCTCCCGATGAAGCCGCTCAATACCTTAAAGAATTAGGGGTAAAAAGCAGCGGTGCTCAACAATTGATTCAAAGCGCCTATCGCCTCTTGGGGCTTGCCTCTTTTTTTACAGCAGGCCCTAAAGAAGTACACGCTTGGACTTTTAAACTCGGCATGAAAGCTCCCGAATGCGCAGGTATTATTCATACCGATTTCCAAAAAGGGTTTATCAAGGCAGAAATCTTATCCTACGAAGACTTCATTGCCTACAACGGATTTTTAGGCGCACGGGATAAAGGGAAAATTCGCTTAGAAGGCAAAGATTACGTCTTCCAAGAAGGCGATATTGCCGTATTTAAATTCAATAAAACGCAATAAGTACCAACAGGGTACATGGTCAGGCGTAACAGTTAAGAGAAAAGCTGCATCCCATTTTAAATAACAATGGGCTTGTGTTTTAATGAGCAGGCTGCGGATAAATTTCAATCGAAGCGTCATTGCGCAACTGTTCTATGAAATCACGATAACGCTTTTGCCCATTTTGCCGCTTTAAATAACGTTCAATTTCGGTATAAACATCCGTATAAGATTTTACATAAGCTTCTTGCTTATCTACCAGCGTACTCACCACCCATAGATCGCCACTCTTTTGATACTGCGTATGACCACCAACGGGTAATTTGCATAGCTCCGGATCAAGTTCCGTTTCATCATACCAAACCGGCTTGTTTTTAAAGCTATCTAACAACTTTTGCATCTTAGCTAGCTCCATCTTCTTCATCAATAATTTTCGGAAATAATCACCCTTGGTCATTTCTCCGTTATCCGTTTGAATACTGTCAGAATCTTTAAACCCGCTGTGTTGGATGCAGTAGCGCGCATTAACTTTAAATTGATCCAAATGGGTATCATAATACCGACGAATCTTCTTAGGAGCCGCATTAGTTCCTTCGCGCATAATTTGTCCGCGTACAACATCAATAATAATGGAATTGCGGATGTTTTCTTTAACGCCGTATAAGGATTTCCCTTCGCTGCTCAACGCTTGATGCAAACGGCTACGATCCCCTTTGAAATTTTTCTCCTCGATTCCTTCCATTTCCAACTCAATATGGGCTTCAGGAATCTTTCCTTTATTCTTTTCGAAATACTGTAAAACGAGCTGTGCTTCGATCAAGCTATCCAATGCTTTAGCGTACGACACATTCCAAGCATTCATACGGTCATACACCTCATTACAAAAAATAACCTTATCATTAACCTGAGCAGCTTTTATCGCAAATGAATCAACCGGCGCGGTTGCTTTTGCAGGTACTTTAGGAACCTCCTGCTCAACCGGATGTGGCTGTGCAGGTTTTTCAGCGGCTGCGAAAACCTTTTCTACTTCTTGCTTTTCTTTAACTTTATCAGCGACCTCCGCTCTTGCTGCATCTGCTAACGCATGAATAGTCGCTGCTTGTAAGGCTCCCATTGGGAATAGCCCCAACAATACCCATGCAATAAACCTTGGCAAGCGTATCTTATTCATTATTCTTAACAATCGACCGAAAAACTCACTTATTTAGCCTTAAAAATAAGCGCGGACAAACGGCTTTTTACACGATTGGCTTTGTTACGATGCAAAACCCCATGTTTACGAGCCTTATCCGTTAAGGACATCACTTTAATGGCCAACGTTTTGATTTGATCGGAATTTTTTGCTTCCTGAGCTTCCTTTAAATACTTCGTGTAGGTCTTTAACCGTGTCTTTTCGGCCTTATTTTTAGCCGTTAATTTTGCTATCTTACGAACAGATTTTTTCGATGATTTAAGGTTAGGCATGAATAATCGCTTCTAAAAAATTTTTGTTTTATTTCCACAAACTATCCCTCCCTTGTCAAGCGTGTTTTGCGAATGCCTCCCCTAATCTTGTACCTTGCTTTACGCGCGCGTATGATAACGGTCGTAGGTTTCGCGCAACTGCGTTGGGTTGAGGTGCGTATAAATTTGAGTTGTGGAAATATTGCTGTGCCCTAGCATTGCTTGAATGCTGCGTAAATCTGCTCCATTACACAGCAAATGTGTTGCAAAGGTATGGCGCAACTCATGGGGTTTGACGGAATGGCCTAAGCCGACCGCTTGCCCATAAGCTTTTAAATAACACCAAAGGGTTTTGCGGGAAACCGGCGTACCGCGTTGGGTTAAGAACACAAAATTGCCGCTTTTTGGCCGCAACAACTTAGGACGTCCATGAACCAAATAATACTGCAAATGCTCTTTGGCGACTGACCCTAATGGGACCCAACGCTCCTTGCTGCCTTTACCGTAAATTTTGAGCGCATCTTCCTCAAGGAACAGCGCCTGCAAGGTTAAACCACATACCTCTGAAATACGCAACCCACAGCCATACATCAAGGAAATCATGGCGCGATTGCGCATCCCTTGAGGGCTTACCAAACTCATGCTTTTCTGCAAGGCTTCCACCTCATTGACTGATAAGGTTTGCGGCAAAGGACGCGCGCATTTAGGAGCGACCGCCTGAACCATTGGATTCGTTTTTAACTGCCCACTGTTAGATAAAAAGGTAAAAAAACGCCGCAAACAGGCCAGTTTTCGCGCACGAGAGGTTGGACTCATCGACAGTAACGCTTGCTGCCATTGGTCAATATGCTCTGGGGTGATACGCTCTACCGAAACGCCTGCGTTTAGCTCACAAAACTGCTGTAAATCATAACGGTAGGAAGCTTGTGTGTTGGCCGACAAACCACATTCAATCGCTAAATAACCCAAGAAGGATTCGATTAATGCGCTCCATTGTTCCTTCCCAACGCATCGTTTTCGTTCGGTCATTCCATCGTACATTAAGCAGAATGAGACGTCGTATACGCCAAGGTTTCGCCTTCGGTTCGAGCAATAATCACCGTTCCACAGGTATCATTAAAGACATTAACCAGCGTACGGAACATATCCAATAAACGTTCGACCACCCAAATAACCCCGATTGATTCGATCGGTAAGCCAACAGAACTGACAATCATGGTAATAGCAATCAAAGCTGATGCTGGAATTCCTGCAACCCCAACGGAGGTTAATAACGCCATCAGTACCACAATCAATTGATCGAGCACCCCGAAAGAAATTCCCTGAGTCACTTGGTACAACTGGGCAATGAATAGCACCACCACGCATTCATACAACGCCGTACCACACATATTGATGGTAATGCCCAAAGGCAAGGTAAAGCGTGCGATACGCGGTGATACCTTCGCTACTGTTTCTACTCTATCCAACGCCAAAGGCAAAACGGCTGCCGATGAGGAGGTTGAAAACGCCATCAACATAACCGGAAACATGGCTTTATAATGCGCCCAAGGTTTTAGTTTGCCAACAAAACGCAACAGAAGATACAAGACCCCGAACATATACAGGAAAAATCCGATCAACACTGTCATAACGAAATACAACAGAGGGCGGATAACACCGATACCGGTATGCAGCAAAATGGGAGTCACCAACCCAAACACCCCGATAGGTGAAAATGCAATGACAATGCGGGTAATATCGCGCAAAACATGCTGGATCCCTTCCCAAAACACCAATTGCGGTTTCCGTAAGTCTTCCGGTAAACGCCCGACAAAGAAACCAAATAGCAAAGCAAAGGTAATGATACCCAAAATTTGGGTATTATCCGAAGCCGCATGAATCACGTTGGAAGGAATAATGCGCAAAAAAAAGTCCGATAGGCGGGAAGAATCCATGTGTGCCAATTGAATAAACTGCTGAGGCAGCACATTGGCTTGCCCTAGAATTTTAGCCGCTAAATCCTTTTCAACGCATCCTGGACGCAACACGTTGACCAAGAACAAGCCAATCAACACGGCCGAAAAACAGCTTAAAAAATAAAACAAGAAGGTTTTGAGCCCCAAGCGTTTAAATTCAGATTTTGAACCAAATCCCATCATGCCACAGATGAGGGAAACCGCAATCAATGGCACAACAAGCATCTTGAGCCCGTTCATAAAAACTTTTCCGATGAGCTCACATACCTGCACAAAATCTTGCGTTAGAGTCGCATTCTGCCAGCCACAGCAACGCAAAAAGCAAACCACGATAATACTGACACAAAGCGCCAGAATTACGCCCCATTGACTGAGCCATTTTTTCACATCCATCTTCTACACTTTTCCTCAACAAACAACAAGCTTTTATACCGTTATACACATAACTCGTAAGAGTAGTCCGATAAACGTTCGCAGCCCGTAGGCGTTACCACCACATCATCCTCAATACGAACCCCTCCGATAGTATGGAAATACAAACCCGGCTCAACCGTAATCACCATACCCGCTTCCAACGCAATCGCTTGCGCACCTACGGATGGGTATTCATGAAGGCCTAAACCTACCCCATGACCCACACTATGAATAAAGCCTTCGCAACCCATGGCTGTTTGCTTCAACCCAAACCCAGCACGCTCAAAAAAATCCAGCGCAAATTGCATCAAATCCGATGTTAATACCCCTGGGTGTATACGCTCAATCAACGCCTGTTGGCAATCCCGTACGCATTGATACATTCGCATCTGTTCTGGCTTTGCATACCCTTTCACGACCGTTCGGGTCATATCCCCATAATAACCAGATTGCTTTAAATAAGGAAAGCAATCGAGTACAATCAATTGACCTTCGTACAAAGGTCCTTCGCCCCTATGATGCGGATGCACAGCTTGTTCGCCCCCTGCTACAATGGTGTCCTCTGCGCAAGCGCCGTGGTTAAACCCATACTGTTCCATCAACGTCCGCAAACGTTCAGACGTCAACACAGACCCTTCGTACTCCAATTGGTGATTGTGAACCGTACTGTGGTGCAAAATACTTTTGGCGTACCCTAACATATCCGCTGTAACCTTACACGCCTTACGGATTTCATCGATTTCCGAAACTGTTTTAATCGCCCGCGTGGTTTCAAACGCAGCAGCATCAAATCCTAAAGGCACCGTTTGATAACACTGAGCGTACACCGTTGCCGGAAAATCATTCGGAACCACAAAGCGATCAATCGCATACTGTTGCTGAAGATACCGGAAAAAGGCAGACCAAGGGGTTCCCTGCGGATATGCCAATACAGAGCGTTTTTGCACATCGGACCTCAAAAAAACTTCGTCAAACGTACTGCTCGCCTTGCATCGGCCATATTCCAATTCCGATACAAATGCCAACTTTCGGCCTCCCACTGTTAACGCAAAAAAGGGATCCGGTGCATCAAAATGACCCCAATAAAGTAAGTTTTTATCCTGCTGTGGAGTGTTATAAATAACATAAGCAATACGATCACCCATAAACATCCATTTGGTAACGGCTTTCGCGTCGCAAATCCTTTAAGTAAATTTGAGCTTCTGCTAACGACAAGCGTTCTTCCTGCTGAATAATAGTCAATAACGTGCTTTCAACGTCCTTTGCCATTCCTCGAGCATCGCCACAGATATAAAAATACGCCCCCCGACGAAACCAATCCCATAGCTCCTTAGCGTGTTCCAGCATACGGTGTTGAACATAAACCTTATGGTTTTGGTCGCGCGAAAACGCTAAATCCAAACGGGTTAAAAATCCATCCGCCTGCATCGATTCCAAAAAATCCTTTAAGATAAAATCATTTGCCTGATGCCGACCGCCAAAGAACAACCAATTGGGTCCAGGTGCACCGACCGCCTTACGGTATTCCAAAAAGGCTTTAAAGGGAGCGATCCCAGTTCCGGGACCCACCATAATAACCGGCCGCGAATCATCCTTGGGAAGCCGAAACTTAGACGCAATGATATGCAAAGGTACTTCATCGCCTACCTGAATCCGTTTGCACAAAAACCCACTGGAAAGACCCTCGCAAACACTGCCTTCAACCATTCGGTAGGTAACCAACGCGACAATCAAATCGAAGCGATCAGGAGCTAACTTTTGTGCTGATGCAATGGAATAAGCGCGTGGACGCATCGGCAATAAATAACGGCCTAAATGGGTCCCCATCGATTGCTGTTGATACCAAGCTAAGCATCCCCAAAAATCATCCTTCAATTCGGATGGTACCTGTTCCCAAACACTAGCTTTAAAACGTAGCTCATAATGCTCTGACAAAGCTTCTTCCAATGTCCATTGTGCTCCATTAGGGCCTGCAACCTGCTCCTTTCCAGTGGCTTTTAATATTGATAACGCTCGCTGAACCCACTTAGGATCGTTCTTGGCATGCACAAAGACCACATCACCCGGTTCAAACGTATATCCTTTGGGACATGAAAACCGTATGCAATAAATCGGTTTTGTCGTTGGTCCTTGAGACAAAAGGCTACGGTGTAATACGCGCGCTGTAAAAACATTCGATAGCATAGCCTTGTAATCGTTTACCCTATAATCTGAAAAGGAAAAAAATCGATGATATTTTAACATATCTCCCCTATTGGCACCAAGCAAAATCGCATCAAGACGACCTATGCGCTGTTACCAAGAGCTCAAATTTAAGCCAAATAACAGCTGCCACTTATACAATTTATCCCACTTAAATTCCGTACTAAACCACCAAATATGCGAAATAACCGTTTTCCACATAAACGATTGCGATACAAAACCCAATTGCTTGAAGGTAAGAACCGTATTAGTCAACAATTGGTTTCTGGAGTTAAGGTAATAAGTTCCACCCAAAGAACATTGGTGCTGAATACTCCCAGTATTCCTCAAGTAAATATGCCCTATGCGAAATTCCCACAAATCGCTTTCCTTGAACGTTACCCCGGTATTGGCCCATTTTAAGCGCTTATTGCCTAAATCGAAGTACAAACTCTGATCAAAGGATAAAAAGTCGGCAGGCCGCCATTCAACCTTCGTGCAAGTACCACCCAAATGATGCTGTTGCTGCCCATTGACCCAATTGCGCTTCATCTGTACATCTTGGTAAATATGCGCTGATAACCATTCGCGTTCACTGCCATCCCAGCCAAAGGCATATAAGAAATTCTCCAATCCGAAACGCATTAAATGCATATCGTTCATATCATCGATATCCCGCCGGTTCAACAGATCGATTTCGCTCAACGAACATGCATTCTCTCCCCCATCTACCTCACGATCAATAGCCGGAACAAACGCCTGCCCTTGATGCCCATGCGGCATATAGCGGTATTGAATTACCGGCTGAATTAAATGACGAAAGTCGTAAATATTCCAATACTTGTTCTTGTGTGCATAATCCCCATAAGCATGGAAACGCACATCCGCTCCTAATTGCCCTAAATAACGCGTGTAGGTACTCTTATGATCCGGATTGTTTAATCCAGCATAGGAAATCATACGTCCACTCACCAACGGAGTAATACTACAGGCCTTAGAAACGGACATCGGCAGCGATAAACCATAATACAGATCGCCGCGTTTCAGGGTACGACGAATACTCTCGCCCGACCGACGTTCCCGAACATGCGATACCCCGCCGCCAAATTGATGATAAAGCGGGCTATTCCCAATCGGCACCGGCAAGTACTCAAAACGGGCTTCCGGCAAACGTTCTTGAACCGTATGGAAACGGTTCAAGTGGTGCCGCGTAACCACATTAGCTACAAATTCATCGCCGCGATAAACCGCTTCGGTAAAATTATCTGCCTGTTGGCGCATTCCATCATTTTGATTAGGACGTATATCGCGAATAACCTCTTTATCGCGCATCCACTCAACTTGAGCGCTTATATCCACCCGGTCTTCAATGTGCCCCTGATGCCGCCATTCAAACCAATGCCGTTTACTTTTGACATTCGGTCGATTCCGATAGCTTTTGTCATTCAATCCAGCCGCTCGAAACCCACCGTGCCCATAAGGTGTATCATAACGAAGCAAACCACCCACTAATGGGCCGCGTTTGTGATAATAATCGAGCATGATCCCTGGCCGAATCTGCCCATAATTCAACACCAAATCATTGCGTATATGCCGGTTGCTGCTCAACACATCTGCTTCCGTCCACAACGTACAAACCTTCTGTTCGTTAGACCGATCTTTAAGATGATAGGTGGGTAGATACCAAACGGGAATCTTACCAATTTTGACCGTTGCTTTTTTCAAAATCGCATCGCGCGGATGCACTTCTACTTCTTTGGCATGAATATGAACCCCCGCCACATCCCGTCGCGCTCCATGAACATCGATTTCAACATCTTTTGCATACGCGCAATCCCGAGTTCCATGCATCGAAGACCCACGTACTCCATGGCCAAATGCAGCCATGCGAAACGAATCCACCGCAAAGGTTTTATCGTTTACATAATAGAATCCCGAATTACTAGCGATACGCCCTAACGCATGGGTAAGACGCACCCTTCCATCTGCCAATCCCTTAGCGTTTTCCGTTACATAACAAATGCGATCAGCTTGTAAACGTGCATCCTCGCTTAACAATTCTGCATTACCTTCGGCAATCGACGTACGGGTTTTATGGTCATACACAACCGGTTGATCTGACGATAGAGCCAGAGCTGACAAAATACAAACCGGAGCCATTATCCCCCCGATTAACAATAACAACTTAGGCTGTTGCAATGGAACCATTTACACCTTAAAAAAACGTAACGATGACCATTTGCCAAACTTTATTAGTAGGTCATCCTCCCTTTTTGTTAAATTTTTAGGATAATTCTCGACTTCTTTGAATTTTGCGATTCAACCGGAACACCGAAATAACCCACACGGTCGCACAGGTTAAAAATACCACAAACGCATAGATCGCAATGCTTTCGTAGGTTGCCTTAACTCCTGATAAAGCGCTTACCAAGGACAACAGAATCACCTGTAAGCCCGAACCAAAAGATTTTCCAAAGCGATAACCAAACACATCCGTAATTGCCTTACCTTTTACCTTAAGCTCATCATCCAAGGGGATAAACGCCATCTCTTTGCTCATATCGAAAAAGGACATTTTAAACCCTTTATCAAGAACTAACGTTATCAATCCAACATACACAATGGTCGTTTGAATTCCTACCACCATTCCCACGCTCCCCGACAAGAACTGTTCGCCCAAAAACGACAGAAATAAGCAAACACCCCCCACCAACACAACCATAGGAGTTAGCATAGCCCCAACTCCCCATTGGAATCGCCGGAATATATAGCCGGTAATGAGCACCACACCCATAGACAGTATACCGTATATAAACGTGTACGCGCTCATAAAGGAATTATAATCGTTGATGTTGGGATAAATAACCTTAACTGCATGTTTCCAGAAATTCTCTAAGATGTTATCGCAGACGCTATAACAGAATACCAAGAAGATGAGTAAGCGAACATAATGCGAACGCACAACCACCTTTAAGCTGTTCCAAAGGCTACTTTTCTTTTTATCTTTTACGTGAAATCCGGGCAATTCCGGCTTATTGTAAAATCGTTTGTCGGTCAAAACATGTCGATAAATCCAATGATAAATGCACATCGACAAAATGCTGGTTACGGTCACTGACCCAATCAGCCAATAAAGCGTTATTTGCCAAGGATCAGCACAGGACACCTTTTCACGGATATTTGAAGCGATAAAGCCAACCCCTCCTGAAATCGTTACCGCTCCCTGCCCTAATAACAACAAAACCCCATAAATACGCTTTGCTTCCTGCAACTCCGTAATTTGGTTCATAAATTGCCAAAACGAAAGCGACAAAATAAACGTACTCCACAATTCTGCAAAGATAAAGAACAGCGCATAAGGCCAAACCCCAATAAGCGCAAACGCCAAACCACACGATGGGAATTGCGTTTGAAGCCGAGTGATGCTGTCCGCCGATGGACACACATAGTTCTTTAGGGGGTACAAAACCAATACAAATAGGACAAAAAAGCTAACAAACGAACCCAAAGTTGCATAATACAGATGCTCGTTCTTCAAGCGATCGCTGACCTTGGTATACACCAACATGAATAAAATCGCTGCCGGCGGCACCAAAAACAATTTGATAAAGGCAATTGCTTCCGCCCCCACCGCTGTTACCACCAAAGAATCCTTGATGTTTTTGAGACAATAATGGTTAAAAAGCGAAAAGAATAAAATACAAGCTAAAGGAACGATTTTTTTGAGCTCATAAGCATAGATAGGAAAAAAGATTCCCCTAAGCTTTGAAAACTGACTAGTCTCCTCCACAAGATTTCTTATTAAAAACTATATTAAGCAGTGAAAATAACAGCTCCGTCAACTATTAAAAGAACAGAATGCTTTGCCACTTTTAATTCATTCGGATCAATACTTCCCTCTGATATATTCATACTCAAAGTGCCTGCGCGTTAAACCAATTCTGGGCACACGGTACCCTGCTCCCTAACCTATTCTATCAATATAACCGCTAAAGTTCGCTTAAATCCCGAACAGCGGCGCGCGACAAACGGTCGTTAATCGCCTTTCCTATGCCTGCATCTGGGGCCTTTTCCATCCAAATAGACTGCCACTGTTGGTTATCCAAGCGCTGCAAGCAATCAAATAAAGAGGTGGCTACTTCCGACAAATCCCCCTTTGGACTTAAAACAAACTCATTGGACGCCAAAAGATGGCACGGGGGATACAAAAATACATGCGCAGCACCCACTTCAAAGGTCTTTCGGAGCTCAATCGGCGCCTGAAATTGCTCTAAATGACGCACTAAATACAGCGGGGTTTGCGGGCTATAATGACGTTTATAAAGCCCTGGAGATAAATGCACTCCCTTAACCGATACGGACGAAAGTGTTTGGATAGGACGTTCCAAAAACGCCTCCAACGACTCTTGGGTAATGGGTCCTTGACGCAACAAGGTAGGTTGATCTTCCGATACCAGAGAAAGAATGGTTGATTCTAATCCAAAGGAACACGGACCTCCATCGAGTATGTAAGCCACTACATCCCCCATTCCTTGCGCAACATGCTGAGCTGATGTAGGACTGATCTGCTGGAAACGGTTAGCGCTCGGAGCTACCAAGGGTTCTCCCATCAACTCAATAACTGCTCGAAATAAAGAACTCGATGGGCAACGAACCGCTACTGACGGTTGACCTGCCGTTACGCAAGCTGGCACACAAGCTTTTTTTTTAGCACAAGGGTTAATGGCCCGGGCCAAAAATGCTTTACCAAACGTAGCACCAAAGGAGTAACCTCAGCAACCCATTGTAACTGTTCCACACCTAATACGTGGACAATCAATGGATTTTCTTGAGGACGCTGCTTGAGCGTATAAATTTTCTTAATCGTATCAACCGCAGACAAAGGGGCGGCTAACCCATAAACGGTTTCGGTTGGTAACGCTACCGGTTCTCCTTTAACCAACCACGCAGCTGCTTCTTTAGGACTTACCCCAACCTGCGCCCGCATAAAAGGATTACAGCAATGCTAACATATTACGAGCCCGTTTGATGAGCTTCGTAACATAACGCTGTTCCATAGCGCTTAAACGTGTAACACGACGCGGCAAAATTCTACCTGATTCCGTCGTATATTTCTTGAGCTGTTCCACATCTAACCACGTTAATTCCCATACATTAACGCGTTCTTTTTTACTTTCAGTATTTCCTTCTTGACTCACAGTACTCATAGCTCTTAACAGAAAACCATTACAAATGATGCAGGTATCGTAAAGCTTTTATTTTAGAAACCGCAAGCGAAAAAATAAAATGCTCACCTTTCATCCACCCTATCCCTTCTTCCACCTTACTCCGCTTAACGCTTTGCTTAAGCCCATCCGTGCTTACTTGGGGAAAGTTTGACAAACAGCGTCTGATTTTATTGAGTAAGGCAATAGTTTTTATGAAAGACGATCTGTTGCCCATTTTTGAATACATGGAACGCGAAAAAGGTATTAGCCGCGAAGACATGATCGCTGCGATTGTTAATGCCATTAAAAAAGCTGCCCTGAAGGATAATCAGGATGCGAAAGAAATTCGTGTAGCTATCGATCCAAAAACTGGAGTTTTACAAGCTTATACTCAGTATAAAGTCGTAGATTCGGTTATTAACGACAATGTCGAAATGCATATCAGTAAGGCTTTGAAGAAAAATTCAAAAGCTAAACTGGGGGATATTATAGAAGAACCGCTTAAATTAGAGTCATTGGGACGTATTGCAGCGCAAACGGTTCGTCAAATGATCAACCAAAGCGTTCGTCGTTTTGAAAAAGAGCATATTTACGAACAATTCCAAGATCGAGTAGGCACGATCATCCAAGGAGTTATGCGCTACAGCGAACACGGAAATTTGATCATCGATTTTGGAAAAGCAGAAGGCACCTTGTTTCACAAACAAGCTATTTGGTCCGATAAATTCCAACCAGGCGATCCCATTGATTGTTTACTACAAAGCATCAAGGAAACCCCTCATGGCCCTGAATTGGTATTATCCCGTACCGCACCAGGCTTTGTTATTAAATTATTAGAGCGCGAAATCCCGGAATTGGTTTCGTCAGACGGACGCCCCGCACGGATTCAAATCAAAGCCATTGTAAGAGATCCAGGATATAGAACCAAAATTTGCGTTACATCGTCCGATTCTAGCATTGACCCTGTTGGTGCGTGCATCGGATCGCACGGCTCACGTATTAAATGCATTCTTAAAGCATTAGGCGAACAGGAAAAAATTGATATTATCCGTTATTCCGATGATCTGCGTACCTTTATTAGTGAAATTACACGGCCAGCAGTTCCTCAATCCCTGTCGATTGATGATGCTTCGCGTACAATCCAATTTCAATTACCTGAAAAAGACTTTGCTATTTTCGTAGGCAAGAGCGGACGCAACCTAAAGTTAGCCAGTCAATTACTCGGATACGAAATCAAAGTAGAGCATGCGGATAGCATCAACCTAAGCTTTGAAGATAAAAAGATTCAAGCGATGCAAGCACTGATCCAATTTGCAGGCATATCGGATGTAGCCGCTGCTAAATTGGTAGATATGGGTATCAATAGTCCAGAAGTACTGAGTAGCTTAACCGCAGAAGATTTTAAAGCTGCTGAACTCAACATGGAGGATTACGACAAGATCATCAATAAACTTCAAGCTCAGGGGACGCAAAGCAACGAGTAAGTAATTTAAAACGCACCATGACCGTTAGCATCTATCAATTAGCTCATCAACTGCATAAGGATATTAAAAGTGTCCGCTTATTGATTAAACAGTACGGTATTGCACTGCCAGAGACAGCTTCTACCCTATCGGATACCGATGCAAATGCGTTATTGAAGAAGGTGAAAAGCAATGCTCAATCAACCCATGTTGCTTCGCCTACGATCAAAAAACCTTTAATAGGAAGCGCTCCTGTACGAATAGCCTCCCCTAAAAACCTAGGAGGTTCTCAATCCATAACTGCCTTAAATGCATTTAAGAAAAGTTTTGCGCCGGCTGCACCCATCGCTGCTCGCCCCGCACCAGCGACCGCCCCAAAAGCTGTTGCAAAGCCCGAAAATACACCAAGCGCAGCAGGTTCGATTGCCAACAAGGATGCAGCCAAAATGGAGCAAAACCGGGTCATTAAGCCCCCAATTACCTTAACCGAACTAGCTAACCTATTAGAGGTTAAGCCCTTTACCCTCATTAGGGATTTAATGGATCAAAAGATTTTTGCATCCATGGGTCAGGTTTTGGATGAAAATGCCCTAAAGGTACTAGCAGACAAGTATCACTTTACGGTTGAAACCAAACGCCGTTCTCAGGAACGCAACGTTCAACCGGTCCCTGTTAAACCCAAAGTTGAACCGGCCGATCATTTAGAGCCACGCCCACCCATTGTGTGCATTTTAGGCCACGTCGACCATGGGAAAACCACCCTATTAGACACCCTGCGTAAAGCCAATGTGGCAGCCAAAGAAGCCGGTGGAATCACCCAGCACATTGGAGCTTATCAAGTAGAGGTGGAAGGGAAAAAGATTACCTTCCTCGATACTCCGGGACATGCTGTATTTTCAAATATCCGCCAACGCGGAGCAACCGTAACCGACATCATTATTTTGGTGGTTGCGGCTGATGATGGCTTCATGCCTCAAACCAAAGAATCCCTGCAATTGGCACAGAAAGAAAATGTACCTGTGGTGGTTGCCATCAACAAAATGGATGTTAAGGGCGCCAACATTGATCGCATTAAACAACAGATGCAAGCAAACGGGATTGCTCCAGAAGAATGGGGAGGCGATACGCTATGCACCGAAATTTCGGCTCTCAAAGGGACCAACCTTGATAAATTACTCCAGTTGGTGTTATTGCAGGCTGAAATGATGGAATTAAAAGCCAATCCTAAAGGAACACCGGAAGGTGTAGTGGTTGAATCCCGCACGGAAGAGGGTCAAGGGATTGTAACAACCGCCATTATCACCAGCGGAACGTTAAAGCCAGGAGATGCCCTTGTTAGTGGTACTCATGTATGCAAGGTTCGCTGTTTGTTGGATGAACATGGCAAGCGCATGGCTCAAGCTACACCGGCAACACCCGTTCAAATTACGGGATGGGTCACCATGCCTTCTGCAGGCTGTACCTTCCGAGGCTCTAAAAACGAAAAAGAAGCCCGGAAGGAAGCAGAAGCATGTGAACGCGAACTGAAGCAGAATCAAAGCAACAATGTTCATAAAATTTCCAGCATTGATGATTTGATGGCTGCTATGGAAACCCAGCAGCAAAAAACTTTGAAAGTTCTACTTCGTTCCGACGTCCATGGTAGTTTAGAGGCGCTAGAAGCCTGCCTAAAGGGCATTCATAGCGATAAGGTAGCGCTCAATATTATCGATACCCGCGTCGGACAAATTACGCTCAACGATATTCAAACCGCTCATGCAGGTAAAGCGATTATCGTTGGATTCAACACCAAACCAGCCAATGGAGTGCAAGCCGCAGCTAAACAAAAGGGCGTGCGCATGATTCAGCATAACATTATCTACGAACTTATTGAGCAGGTAAGAAATGCCATGCGTGAATTGCTAGAACCAGAATGGAGCGAAACCAAGCTTGGGTCTGCTGAAATCCGTAAGGTCATTACTTTATCCAAAGGTACGATTGCTGGATGTATGGTGGTATCAGGGCAAATCGTTCGCGATGCATTTGTCCGCCTGATTCGCAAAGGGAAAATCATTACCGAAACCAAAGCATATACCCTCAAACACTTCAAGGATTATGTGGCAGAAGTCAAATCCGGAACCGAATGTGGAATTGGATTGGAAGACGCTGCATCCGATTGCCAAGAGGGTGATTTGATTGAATGCTACAAAAAGGTTTCAAGTTTGCCGGAATTATGACCAATTTGCGCATCATTCGGGTGAATGAGTTACTCAAACGGGTTATTGGCGATTATTTGCTTAAACATTACGCATCGGAAGCCATGAGTATCACTATTACACGCGTGACCGCTTCGGATAACTTAAAAGTCGCTGACGTCTATTTTTCCGTCTATCAAATAGAGCAGAAAGAACAAGCACTTAAGTTGCTCATCAAACTCCGCAAAAACATACAGGACGCTATTGGGAAAGAAGTGCGGATGAAACAAACCCCACGGCTTTCGTTCGTATGGGATAAGGAACTGCAAAAAGCTCACCGTACCTTTGCCTTGTTACAAGAAGTTGATCGGTCTTTGCCTGAAAGCGCTCCCCACAATTCCTGGAAGCACCCAATGCTAATGAACTCCGTTAACGATTCTTTTTTTGATACCCCATCGGCATTTCAAACGGCTTTCAAGGAACTCAATCCTTCTATTAATGAGCTGCTGAAGTGCTTAAATCCCGACCAACAGCAGCATTTTTGGTCTTCGGCGCAACAAGTACCCTTGAACGAATGGAAGCGCTTAATCAACACACTAAGCGAAACTGCTGAGGAATTGGATGGAACGCATTGGGTTGAGCCAACCAGCCTTCATCCCGACACCCTAGCAGCTCAGGGATATAAACCCCAAAGCACGTTACAAGCAGGAATCGATTGCTTCAGTAAGGGATCCGTTGCGTTTTTAACCGTCGCGGGTGGATTAGGCTCTCGCTTAGGATTTAACGGCCCCAAAGGGTTGGTTCCTGTAACCCCTCTACAGCACAAACCGCTTTATCAGGTTTTTGCCGAAAAGCTAAAAGCGCTTCAACGCCGCTACCAACGCCCTTTCCATTGGTTTATTATGACCAGTGAAGAAACCGATACCGCTACGCAAATCGCATTTGCCAAACAAGCGTGGTACGACCCGCATTATATTCACTTTTTCAAACAAGGAAGCATTCCTGCGTTTTTGAACGATGGTCAGTGCGCTTTAAAAGCAGATGGCAACATTTGTTTTCTACCCAATGGACATGGTGGGTTGTTTAAAGCCTTAGAACATGCTGGATACATCGAGCTTTTCAAATCCCTAGGAATTACATCGATTTATTATTTTCAGGTAGATAATCCCCTGATTCATTTGGACGACCCCCTGTTTTTAGGCACTCACTGCTTATCCCAATCCTCTTTTTCGACCAAAGTAGTGGTTAAAACCGACCCGCAAGAACGGGTAGGATTGTTGGTACAGGACGCCGATCAATTGCGGCTGATTGAATACAATCAATTTCCAGAAGCCTTATCGCAAGAAGTGACCGCAACAGGCGCGCTTCGTTACCGCTTTGGCAACACTGGAATCCATCTGATTACAACCGAATTTATTCAAAAATGCGCGCAATTGGCACTCCCTTATCATGTGTGTCGGAAAAAAATACCTATTTGGGACCCTCAATCTCAAACGACCTACACAACCGAAGGTCATAAGTTAGAACAGTTCATTTTTGACGTATTACCGGTCGCTACCCGTCCGCTTTTATGGGAAGTAGACCGCAAGGATGAGTTTAGTCCGGTTAAAAATGCTGTCGGCAAGGATACGCTCGAAACCTGTCAGCGCGACCAAATTAATCGCTGGCATCGGTGGCTCCAAGCAGCTGGCGAATCGCTTGAAGTCAGTGCTAGCGAGAGCGAGTCTTCAACGAATTTGCCGACACCTCTCATGGAAATTGGTCCGTTATTTGCTGATAATCAAGTAGATTTCATTCAAGCCTGGAAACAGCTGGATCCAAAACCTAAAACCTTACAGGGATTGTATTTGCATGACGCATCGTAATGTAACCGCTTCCGTCGAAGAAGCACTTCATAACCATCAACTCTCCTCATCGGCCGCTCAATTTATTTGCCAATTTCTTGCTATGCCTGGCTTGCCCAATTGGGCGTCAGATAGTTTACGTGAGCTCATTGAGCAGCAGCAATGGCATGAGTTAAACGAACGATTTTTCAAAATCATTGCGTTTGGAACAGCTGGAATGCGCGGACGCACCATCGGTTCGATCAGTACAAGCGCAGAAAAATCAGGCAATACCTACCAGCATGCAGCTGTTGGGACTTACTGCATCAACGATTTTAACGTTATACGAGCGACCCTGGGCCTATTCGCTTATTGCAAACATCATTTTAGCGATTACCCGCGCCCCCCATCCTTGGTTATTTCTTACGATTCACGTTATTTTTCAAAACACTTTTGCGAACTCACCGCATCGACTTGGTTAAAATTAGGCGGAATCGTTTATATTTTTAATGGTCCACGGTCAACGCCCCAATTAAGTTTTTCGGTACGCTATCTAAGAGCTACAGCAGGCGTTATGATTACCGCCAGCCACAATCCCTTTCACGATAACGGCTATAAGGTATATTTAGAAGATGGCGCGCAAATCAATGGTTCCTGTGCAGAGGACATTATCAAGTCAATCGAACAAGTACCTTACGAAGCCACTCCTCCCTTTTTAACGCCCTCCATCGACGGCTGTTTCTATATCCCCGAAAACGTTGAACAAGCGTATCGTGAAACCTGCAAAAGCGTCCTATTAGACACTCAATTGTTGGCGGACAAAAGCTGCGCTCCCCAGGTGGTTTATACGCCATTGCATGGCACTGGCTCGGTTTGCATCATGCCTCTGATGAAAGAGCTAAGCCGGTCATTTCAAATTGTCGAATCGCAAAAAGCATTCAACGGCGCATTCCCTAACCTGACCACGCTTGACCCCAGTAACCCAAACGCATTGACCGTTGCGTTGGAGGAAGCCAAAAAAAGCCAGGCAGATGGTATTATTGCAACCGATCCGGATGGGGATCGCATGGCAATGATGCTGAAGGATGCGCAAGGGCAATGGCAACTGTTAAGCGGCAATACCATTGCCGTGCTATTGGCTGAATACCGTTTAACCACGCTCATGAAATTAGGGCGTATTCCTTCCAAAGGCGCTAAGCTTGCGATCATCAAATCCTTTGTAACGACCCCCTTGCTCGAGGCTATTGCAAATGCCAATGGAATCCGTTGCATCAACACCCACACGGGCTTTAAGTGGATTGGGGGTAAGTTGCTCCGTTATGAACAGCAATGGTTGCAGCATGAACGAGCCACACAAGGCATTCAGGTTGATTATATGCGATGCACACCTGAAGCCCGATTTAACAACCTACTGCGCCATTCAACTGCTCTTCTGTTGTCAGCCGAAGAAAGCGGTGGATTTTTGGCCAATGATGCAGTTCGGGATAAGGATGGGAATGCAGCTACCTTGATGGCTTACGAACTGATTGCATGCTTCAAGCGCGAAGGAATCACCTTTTCCGATTACCTCAATAACATTTATCGAAAGTATGGTTATTTCAAAGAGGCGTTGTTAAGCCATACGTTTGAAGGGTCAGAGGGTATGGCAAGCATTCAAGCTTTGATGCACTCTTATCGACAACAACCTCCAGCTACCATTGCACAACAGGCGGTTAAAGAAACCATCGATTATCTCAACGAACACAATGAAAGCGATGAAGATGGCGAACAAGTTCCCAAAGCCGACTTTATCCGATTCCGCCTAGCCAATAACTTTGAAGTAGCTGTGCGCCCCAGCGGAACTGAACCTAAAATCAAATGGTATCTGTTCGGGACAGCCCCAGTTAGCAATGGGGATGTAAGTGCTGCCCAACAAAGCGTTAAGGAGCAACTTGAAGCGATTAAAACCGCAATCGAACAAAACATCCAAAGGCGTTTGAGATAATGGCATCTTTTGAGCTTACCAGTGAAATAAACACAAAAAATCGTTAGTTGTTGAACTATATGAATTGGGATGCGTTTCAAAAACAGTTTATACCCTTACCGAACTTAGACATGGCTTTGGATACCAGCAGAGTTAGGTTTACAAACGACTTTCTGCAATCCTTTCAGCCTAAAATCATGAAAGCGCTGGAAGATATGGAGTGTCTGGAAGCAGGTGCCATCGCTAATCCTGATGAACATCGGCAGGTAGGACATTATTGGTTACGCAACTTTTCACTGGCACCAACAACAACTATTTACGATGAATTGAAGCAAAATTGGGAACAACTGCATACCTTTATCCATTCAGTGCTTCAGGATAGGCCTTTTACCCATTTATTGTGCATCGGAATTGGAGGATCAGCACTCGGTCCCCAATTACTCACCGATGCCCTAGAGCCAAAAAACAAAGGATTATCGGCTGTATTTATCGATAATACGGATCCTGATGGCATTCAACGCACCTTAAATCGCTTACAGGAGCGTTTAGATAAGACCCTCGTGTTGGTAACCTCAAAGTCGGGGAGCACAGCTGAGCCCCGTAACGCCCTGATGGAGGCACAAGCACGGTTCCGTTCCCTTCACCTCGATTTCGCTCATCAAGCCATTGCCATCACCTGTCCCGGCAGCCAATTAGACAAAACCGCACAAAAAGAGCAGTGGTTAGCCCGTTTCCCGCTATGGGATTGGGTTGGCGGAAGAACCAGCTGGTGTAGCAACGTTGGCTTATTGCCGGCAGGATTGTGCGGAATTGACATCGATGAGCTCGTGGAAGGCGCCGCTGAAATGGATCGCCTTACCCGTTCGGATTCAGTAATGCACAACCCAGCACTGTTATTAGCCTTAGCTTGGTACATTTGTTCCGGTGGTCATGGGCAACGTAATATGGTGGTACTGCCTTACAAAGACGCATTGGTTCTGTTCCCGCGTTATTTGCAGCAATTAATCATGGAATCGCTAGGCAAGCGCTTAACCATGGATGGTCAGGAAGTCAACCAAGGGCTAACGGTTTATGGCAACAAAGGCTCGACCGACCAACATGCGTACATTCAACAATTGCGGGATGGCTTACGGGATGCCTTCGTAACGTTTATTGAGGTTCAGCGCCCCTATCACCCCAGCAAGGTTTTGGTGGAAAAAACTTTTACTAGCAACGATTTTCTAGAAGGGTTTTTGCTTGGAACCCGCGATGCCTTAACGGAAGTACATTGCCCATCCATCACCATCACGCTCCAACAACTGGATGCTAAAAGCTTAGGTGCACTCATTGCTTTATTTGAGCGAACGGTTGGTTTTTATGCCAATTTTATCCACATCAACGCTTACCATCAACCAGGGGTGGAAGCGGGGAAAAAAGCAGCTCGCGTTTATTTAGAGCAACAACAGGCTATTTTAATGTATTTACAGAAGCATCCCACGGTTTCATTTACGGCAGAACAACTGGCGCATGAGCTTCAGTTGGATGACCGAACCGAAGATGTGTTTAAGCTCTTGGAATACCTAACGGCTAACCAACGCATCCGGTGCGAACGTCATCCCTTGATTGCACACAATCAATACTCAACGCTGTAATTTAACTTGTCTTTAACGCACCTTATTCCCATGATAATTTCCATTACATGAAACGTTTTGGGTGTAAAATTTTGTTTGTTTTGAGTTTATTCTGCTTGGGAGGATGCAAGAAAACCGATTGTCCGACGACCTTAAGTGATTCTAAAATCCCTTGGGGTAAGCCAACATCTTGGGAAACCGACAAACTGCAATTTAAGTATTAATGGCCGATATTCGACTCATTACCTGGAATGTTAATGGGTTGCGTGCCATTTTAAGGAAAAATTTTTACGATTTTGTCAAAGCCTATCGCCCAGATGTTCTATGCCTGCAAGAAACCCGGGTAGATGCTCAACAATGTCCTCACTTAGATGGCTTTGAGCATCAGTTTTTCAACCATAGCGAAAGCAAAAAAGGGTACTCAGGAACAGCCATTCTTTCCACCATCGCCCCTATTAACATCCGCTGTTTGGATGCAGATTTGGAACATCCAGAAGGGCGTATCTTGGTAGCAGAATTTCCTCAGTTTTTCTTGGTAAACACCTACGTTCCGAATTCCCAAAATCTCCTACAGCGGCTTTCCTACCGCGTTCAGGTATGGGACAAGGCTTTGCGAACGTTAGCATGTCAGTTAGATAAGCAAAAACCGGTGGTACTTTGCGGAGACTTTAACGTCGCTCATGAACCGATTGATTTAGCCAACCCTAACCAGAATCATTTTAACGCTGGATTTACCGATGAAGAACGGCAATCGTTCTCTGAACATCTGGCAGCGGGCTTTGTAGACGTTTTTCGCCAGCAACACCCCAATGTCTCTAAACAGTATACGTGGTGGTCTTATCGGATGCGGGCACGCGAACGCAATATCGGTTGGCGTATTGATTATTTTTTGGCTTCACAACGCCTTTTGCCGGCCATTACCAACTGCACCCTGTTAACCGAAGTCATGGGATCGGATCATGCACCGGTGAGCTTAACCTTGGATCTAGCCAAAATTCAACACGGCTAATATCTCCAGCGCTTCTAACATCTCTTGTATCGATTGATACGCTCCTAATCCTAAAAACCTGAAGGATAAAAATCTTGCAGCTATACCCTATTTTTAGTATGTTGTAGAATCATCGGGCCCTTAGCTCAGCGGTTAGAGCAGGGGACTCATAATCCCTTGGTCGTAGGTTCGAATCCTACAGGGCCCACCAATTCATTTTTTCATATGGGAGCATGCCGTATAGTGTATTTTGGGGATATCATGGGAGCTACAGGGCGCCGTTACCTACAAGCCCAATTGCCTGCGATTAAGCAGCACTATCAACCCGATTTTATCTTTGCAAACGCCGAAAACGCGACCAATGGCTTTGGGCTCACAAAAGCCACTGCCGAAGAACTTCATGCTATGGGTATTCAAGGGCTTTCTCTGGGTAATCATACATGGGATCAAAAATCCTTTTGGGGCGAAATCAACAGCATCCCTTATGTTTGTCGACCCGCTAATCTCCCCCCTACATGCCCAGGGCTTACCTATCTGATTTTTAATTGGAACGGCGAATCCATAGCCATCATCAACCTCTTGGGCCGCGCCTGTATCAATATGTCACTGGATTGCCCCTTTCGTACTGCCCAGCACTTGGTCGAATCGTTAAAAACGCAAGGGGTTCATAACATCCTCATCGATTTTCATGCCGAAACCACTTCTGAAAAATGCGCCATGGGTTGGTTTAGTTCTACCTTGGGAGTATGCGCGGTAATGGGCACCCACACCCATATCCAAACAGCCGATGAACGCATCCTGAACGACCAAACAGCATTCATTTGCGATTTGGGCATGTGCGGCGCTTCCAATAGTATTCTTGGTGCAAAAAAAGACCCCATTATTGATAAATTTATCAACGGGAAACCTTGCCGCTACGAAGCAGCAGATGGTCCTGCCAAAATCAATGGAGCTTTGATTTGTATCGATTGCACAACCCATAAGGCCTTATCGATCGAACGTATCACCTTAATGGAAGCCTGTTAACTCATCCTCTCCGCCATAGAAGCGGCACAGCTCCTACCCCCCCCCAAAAAAAGCTTGCAATTCCCTGCAAACCCCAGAATCTTATAAGGAAACGCCTTATAAGGA
>DGGR01000022.1 GCA_002392285.1 Verrucomicrobia bacterium UBA3869 | reverse complement strand
TGGAAGTATCAAGCTGCAGCTGTTTTACCGATTTTCAGGCAAGGCGCGCCAACATCCGTTACAAAACCAGCTCGGGCAACCTTGCGTTTGTTCATACGCTCAATGGCTCTGGACTCGCTATTCCACGCGTATTAGCAGCCATTCTTGAAAACAATCACCGCGGCAATGGAGAAATTAACATTCCATCGGTTTTACACCAATGGCTACCGATGACTAAAATCCATTTTTAAGCTTAAATCCTTATACAAAGCGAAAAAATTTGACGAAATACTCAAAATACTTTTTTATAAAAACTATGAAGCTTTTTAAACAATTATTGTTCATCAGTTCTAGCATGGTAACCTTCCCCTTATTAGCAGCGACGGTTGAAGGTACACAAAATCCATCGGTAGCTGAAACTGCAAAAAATGCAAGCGAAGCCAAAGCCCCTCTTTCTCAAGAACAAAAATTACTCCATTTCAAAACACTTGGATGGATGCAATTCATGCAAAGCGGTCTCAAAAACCTAGATATGCAAGGTCAAGAAGCAGAGGCATTCATGGCCGGCATTAAATCTGCCTTAAACAATGAAAAAGCTCCCTATGATTTAGGTGCCAATAACGATGATCTACGAAATTTTATGGAAAAACGCTTTTCAGAAAACCAGGAAAAACGTCAGAACGAAATCAAAGAAATCGCTAAAAACAACCGTGCTAAGGGTGAAGCTTGGCTCAAGGATGCCATGTCCCAAGATTCATCCATTAAAAAGACTCCTTCCGGCTTAGCATATAAAATTAATCACAGCGGAAACAAAGTACGCGTAGCCGACGAAGATAAGGTTGAAATCCTATACGTAGGTAAGCGCACTGATGGTACCATTTTCGACCGTTCGGATGACAAAAAACCTGTCACATTGAGCATCAAGAACGTCATCCCGGGCATCAAAGAAGGCTTAGCGTTAATCGGTGAAGGCGGAGAAATCGAGCTTTACACACCGGATAATTTAGCCTATGGAGAATATGATATCCCCGATATCCCTGCAGGTTCTACCTTGGTATTTGAAATCAAATTGCAGAAGGTTATCAAACCGGTTACGGAAGAAGCCAAATCAGAAACGCAAAAGTCAAGATAATTGGCTCTTGCGTTTTTCAGCTTGACAAAAAATAATGATTCCCATAAAATCAACTTGATTTTCATGGAAATCGTGATTTTTAATAAAAAAATTTTAACTTTATTATCAAAAAAGTCAAGCCTTTTATTTATAGCAGCGATTTCCTATCGCCTAAATATTAAGACGCCAAGCTTATAAAGGCGCAGGCTTACAACAATTTATATTTTTGTAATTTACGGTAAAGCGTGCGCCGTGGGATATTCAATAACCGTGCGATCTCAGATTTATTCCCATTCGTTTTCTGAAGCATCTGCCTAAGCATAGACGCCTCATCTTGCGAACACCCTATGGATACCTCCGGAGCTAAGAATTTTGCATTTATATCGGACAAACCAAGCGTATTACCCGCATGCATAATCACTGCATTTTCAGCAAAATTGCGCAATTCGCGGACATTGCCAGGCCACAGATAACCTTCCAATACACCAGCAACTTCGGGCGACAGAACAGGAGCTTTTAAATGGTTTTCGCGCGCAAAAACTTTTAAGTAGTGCTGAACCAAAGGAATAATATCCTCCCGGCGCTCTCTTAAGGAAGGAACGTGGATTTCAACCACATTGAGTCGATAATACAAATCCTGACGAAAACGCCCCTGCTCCACCTCTGTTTTTAGGTTTCGATTGGTGGCGCATACCAAACGTACATCCAGGTGGATCGGCTGAGTGCCTCCTACGCGCTCAATGGTTTTTGTCTCCAAAAAGCGCAACAGTTTGATTTGAGTCGGCAAATCGATTTCACCAATTTCATCCAAAAACAAGGTACCGTTTTGGGCTGTTTCGAACAAACCGATACGGCGTTGCAAAGCGCCTGTAAAAGCACCGCGCTCATAACCAAACAGACCCGATTCCAACAAATTCACCGGCAAAGCCGCACAGTGGATAGGCACAAATTTTTCAGCAGCGCGCACACTCAGTTGATGCAACTGATGCGCTACCAATTCCTTACCAGTCCCAGTTTCTCCGGTAATCAACACGGTTGTTTTGGTCGGAGCTACCAATTGAATTTGCTGCATCAATCGATTAAAAGCAGGAGACGAACCTAGCATGTTCGAGGTTCCATCTGACGATACAGCCGGTTTTTCAGGATGATAACGCTCGATCATCGCGCGATCGACCATGGATTCCAGTTGATCCAGTTGAATGGGTTTACTGATAAAATCATAAGCCCCATGTTTCATAGCCTCAACAGCTACCTCAATGGTGCCATAAGCCGTCATTAGGATACAAATCGGATGATTGGGTAATTGCAGCGTTTTATCGATTACGCTCATTCCGCTCGCCTGACCCATCCGCAAATCCGTAATAACAACCGCAAAACGTTCAGTATCCAGCAACCGAAAGGCTTCTTCGGGCGACGAAGCCGTAAATACATCAAATTTGTCCTCAAACGCCTGCGCTAAACCATCACGCGTATGCTTTTCGTCATCAACAATCAGTAAGCGTTCCATTGTCTTAGGATTCTTTCGGTTTTTTGATTGCACCAATCGCTTGCATCACCCGATCGCTCATTGCCTGCAACGGATCCGCGCTGGTTTGACACTCTTTAAAATCGATATCCGGCATTAAGGGTTTTCCAAAAACAATCTGTAAACGCGGTTTAAAATTTGGCAAAACCTTTCCTTTTGGCCAAGCCTGGAAGGTCCCAAAAATGCGCACGGGAACCACCGGTACATGAGCTTTCATAACAAACAGCCCAATTCCCTTTTTCCCCCGTTGCAATTCACCCGTTATCGAACGAGTCCCTTCTGGGAACATAATAACCATTTGACCTCGGTTCAACAAATCAAGCACCTGGCGAATAGTTTGGAGATCATTTCCCTTGTCACGATCAACGCCCAACATACCTAAGCGTCTAAAAAGCCAACCTATCCCCTTTTTAAATAATGTACGCCGCGCAAATGAATAAATCGGTTCACGAACCCTGCAATTGCTTACAATCATAGGAGGGTCCCAATAACTCACATGATTGCCTGCCAAAATAACTCCGCCGTTACGTGGAATGTTTTCCAGTCCGTAAACCGTGCCCCGATACAACACCCTAAAGGAAATGCGAAATAAAAAACAAGCGGTTCGATACCAAATATTTGATTTCACAGATAAAATCGTATACCCTTTTGAAAAAAGGATAAAGGATAAATGTTAGACGAACGCTCTTGGCTCAATACGCTACAAACGTATGTTCAATCGTTACCTGGACGTCCATCATGGAATGCTTATTTTATGTCCGCCGCAATCCTTTTATCCGCCCGGTCAACCTGCGAACGGCTCCATGTCGGATGCATTTTAGTATCCGAAAACGGCAATCGTATCATTTCATCAGGATACAACGGCCATTTGTCGGGCTTGCCCCATCAAAGCTGCGTTATCAACGACCATGAACAGTTAACGGTCCATGCTGAACAAAACGCTATTGCAGGCGCGGCCAAACGAGGTGCATCCACGCAAAATGCCATCGCGTACGTCACCCATTATCCCTGCATCCATTGCGCAAAAATCCTACTCGCAGCCGGAATTAAACACTGCTACTTCCATGAGGATTACAAAAACGACCCCTTAGTAGCCCAGCTATTTCAAAACGCTTCTATCGGCCTAGAACAATTCTAACCTAATGGATATTCAATCACTCTTTAAACAAACCCCGCCCATTGGACTGATCCTGCTGTCCAATTTTCCACAAAACTCTTCCTGGGCGCGTAAAGTAGCCATTATCATCCGTTATAGTAAAAAAGGGCATCCCATCGGCTTATGCATCAACAATCCTCTGTATTTAACCCTAGAGGATTTCGATGCTGCCACACAAAACCATTTAGCCTCCGTTCCAGTTTATCAAGGCGGCCCTATACACCCCAATAAGCTTATCCTAACGGGATTTGTTCTAGATCCAAAGCAACACAAACTCCATTGGCGTTTCGATTGCAATCCCATTGACTTACCCACCTCTGAATCCGCTTCCATTAGCTACAAAGCATTTCGCGGGTATATCGATTGGAGCGAAGGGCAGCTCACCGATGAGATTCAGAAAAAATTGTGGTTACCAATCCCCCTCACCTTTCAATCAATTCTTGAGGTCGATAATCCAAAATTGTGGGATACCCTCATGCTCAAATTCTACCCGTTTCTCCTAAAAAACCCCGATTCGCCTGAAAACCCATCACTAAATTAACGAATAACCTTGCGCTCTTGATCCCTTTCTTGTTGGATATTGAAGCAGTAAGTTATATCCTGCTTTTGCGGTTGGTTCATCATGGCTTACGGGAAAAATGCGAGTGTAGCGCAGCGGTAGAGCGCCACCTTCCCAAGGTGGACGTCGTGGGTTCGAATCCCATCACTCGCTCCAGGTTTTATTAAGTAGAACATAAGTTGAACAATGAGATTTAGGAGTGAGTGTCTATGTCAATGGGAATTACGCATTCCGTAGCGCCGTTAATTCAGGTTCGTAATTTAGTTAAAAACTACCATCAAGAACAAATCTTAAAATCCATCGATGTATCGATTGATGAAGGGGATTTGGTTTCTATTATTGGGCCATCGGGATGCGGAAAATCCACATTTTTGCGATGTCTTAATGGGATGGAAATTCTCGATTCTGGTTTTATACAAATCGATGGAATCACCCTAGCGCGCAGCCCTAAAGCGAAAACCGATAAATCGGACGCCCAATTCAGCAACACAGCGCACGCATTGCGGCAACATGTAGGGATGGTATTTCAGGCGCTCAATTTATTTCCGCACAAAACCCTATTGCAAAACGTCATGCTAGCTCCAATGGTAGTTCAACATAAGAGCTACGACGAAGCGGAAACGATTGCCCTTAATTTTTTAGATAAAGTAGGTTTAAAATCCATTGCTCATCGCTACCCCATGCAATTATCCGGCGGACAGCAACAACGAGGAGCCATAGCGCGTGCGTTGGCATTATCCCCCAAAGTAATGTTGTACGACGAACCCACGTCAGCCATTGATCCGACGCGCGTCGACGAAGTTTTGGATGTTATGCGTACCCTAGATCAAGAAGGTATGACGCAAATCATTGTGACCCACGAAATGCGTTTTGCAAAAGACGCATCAGATTACATCATTTATATGGAACAGGGGCAGTTCATTGAAATTTCCGATGAAGATGAGATTTTCATCAATCCTAAAGATGAACGCACGCGGCAATTCCTTAAAAAATTCATGTAAATGAAACGTATCATCCAAGGGATTTTTATTGCTTTATTGCTCAATTTGCAGATTCTTCACGCTGAACGCGGGGTATTGCGCTGGGGAGGCGATGCAGAATCTGGGGTTCCTCAAATCTTTTACGACGTTAAGGACTCCAGCAAATTAACGGGATTTGAATACGAAATAGTAAAAGCTATTGCGGACTACCTGCAACGGGATTTGGAATTCATTCAAAACGACTATGAAATGCTCATTCCGGGGTTACAACGCGGACAATACGATGTGGTCATCAATGGGATGCAACGGAATAGTTGGGTTAACAAAGCACAAAAAGCGCATATTGCTTTATCGGAACCCTATTTTATTACCACGTTAACCGCAACCGTACGCACTTCCTCCCGTTTCTTACGGTTTTCAGACTGCGCGTATTGCAAAATAGGAATCTTAAAAGCAACCGAACATAGTTCAAAAGCGGTTAAGTTGCTTCCAGGCGCTCAAGCGGTTGTATATGATGATGAAGCAAAAGCTTACGATGATTTAAAGCACGGACGCATTGACTGTGTGTTATTGGAATACCCCGAATCATTTTATTACAGCCTTATCGACCAATCGGTTCGGCTGCTAGAAGATAAAATTGCTCAATGCCCTTATTGTGCGGTAATACGCGACAACGATCCTGAGTTGTTAAAGCAAATCAACGAAGCCATTCAGGTATTAAAAGACCGCGGCACGCTGCAAGCCATTTATGAACGTTGGGGATTATGGAACGCCGAAACAGCAGCCTACTTTAAGACTGCCCATGCGTCATTTGACAAAGCAACGGCTTTAAAAAGCTATACCGGCAGCCTACAATCGGGAGAAAATGATGATCATTTTTACCTACATGCTTTATCGCTTTTTGCACAAGCAGCCCTTATTACACTCGGAATTTCATTTACAGCCATGCTGCTAGCGCTCCTATTGGGCTTTGGAATCGCCATGATGCGTACCTATGCAGCCACTCCTTTGCAAAAATTAGCCGCTGTTTATATTGAAATTGTCCGCGGAATTCCTTTGTTGGTACAGCTGTTTATCATCTTTTACGGACTTCCCAACCTAGCGCCTTATTTACCCAAAAGCTTCGAGCCGTTCGTAATCCTCAACCCCATTATTGCGGCAATCATAGGGCTCGCCATCAACTATTCCGCTTATGCAGCAGAAATTTTCCGATCAGGCTTTTTATCCATACCGGTGGGGCAAATGGAAGCTGCACGCGCTTTAGGCATGACACATAATCAAGCTTTGCGGTATGTGGTGTTTCCGCAAACCATCCGCACGGTATTACCTCCGATTACGAACGATTTCATCATGCTCATGCAAGATTCCTCATTGGTATCCATGATTACGATCATTGAATTAACGCGCACCTATCAATTACTAGCAGCTTCTCGATTCGATTATCTCTGGCTAGGGATTTTGGTTGGCATCTTTTATCTATTGCTCGGATTGCCATTTACACGCCTCTCTCGCTTCTTCGAAAAGAAGTTAACGCGTCGTGTACAACGCTACTAATGGAATCGAAATGTTATATTATAATCGATACACACAGGTCATTGAATCCGAATCAACGCCCGGCCATCGTTTACTCAAGTATCTCTATGGGAAAGCTTTAGGGCGGCTCATACTTCGATTATTCCTCATAAAACCCATAACTTCGCGCTGCATTGGGTGGTGGATGTCGACCCGCCGCTCCCAAAAGCATATTGTGTCCTTTGCAAAGCGGTACCATATCGACTTAAATGCGTTTGAAAAAGCACCGGAAGCCTATACTCATTTCAATGATTTTTTCTGTCGCAAATTCAAACCGGGGCAGCGTCCCATAGATTCAACCCCCAATACCCTTTGTTTCCCTTGCGACGGCCGGCATTTGGGTTTTCAAACGCTAGCAGATGCCCAATGTTTTTTCATAAAAGGCACCTCATTTTCCTTAAAGCGACTGCTTCAGGACGATACCCTCGCTCAGCATTTTCACCAAGGGTCCTGTGTTATTAGCCGCCTAGCGCCCATCGATTATCACCGTTTTCATTTTCCCTGCGATGGAATTCCTCAAGCCCCAAAAACAATTCAGGGACTATTGTATTCCGTCCATCCAACCGCGCTTCAACACAATTGGCGCATTTTTGCTGAAAACAAGCGCTGCCTTACCGTTATGCAAACCCAACCATATGGGTTGATCGCCATGATTGAAGTAGGAGCGTGCTGCATCGGTAGCCTACAAGAAACCTTTCAGCCCAACCGACCCTATCGCAAGGGAGATGAAAAAGGATATTTTGCTTTCGGTGGCTCAACCATCATTCTACTATTTGAAGCCCAACGGGTACAATTGGCTCCCGACTTAATCAATTGCACTCAACACGGTTTGGAACTCTACGCGCACATGGGCGATATCCTTGGAACCGCTATTAAAAATCCATAAAATACCAATGGATTCCTTGTGCAATCGCGTCGGACAACATTTTTTGGTAGGCAGGGGATGCGCACTGTTTGCACTCTTGCACATTGCTTAAAAACCCACATTCAACCAAAACCGACGGACAGGCGCTTAAACGTAACACCTTCAAATTCTCGCTTCGAACCCCACGGTCTTGCATCTTGAGCGCGTTAATAATCCGTTTTTGGATACACCATCCTAAACATCGACTTTGGCCGTTAAAAGGATAGGCATAGCCCGGCATAAAATCATCCGAAGATGGCTCACTGTGCGTACCCGGCTGCCCATACAAATGAAATACATAGGTTTCAATTCCTCGCGCAGATAAACTAGGTGCTGAATTATAATGAATGGATACCAAGGCATCTGCTTTATATTTAGCGGCTAAATTCGCACGATCATCCAAGGATATATCTCGATCATCGTGGCGGGTTAAATACACTTTATACCCCAAAGCCCTTAATTTACTGGCCACTTGCAAAGCTGTTTTTAACGTCAAATCCTTCTCCCTAACCCCATGCTGAATCGTGCCATCCTGGCGTCCACCATGACCAGGGTCAATCACTACCGTACGGATTTTCCGCTTTTGCTTCAGATTCAAACCCCATAAAGGCCGTAAATAATAATGAACATCCAACTGACGAACCCGACATTCAGCTATGCGTGTTGGCATACCTCCAGTGCGTCCACCTTCCATCGGATAGGTTAAAAAAACTTTAATGCCATCAAACAGCACCTGATTGCTACCAGGCGTTAACACCATACGATGGCCGTTTTTCGTTAAAATCACTTGGTTACTGACTAAACGACATTGAATCTGGTGCTTTTTAGCAAAAGTATCAATTGCTACCCAAGCATTAGCAGGGATAGGCTCCGAAGCTGTCATGCCTAAGGGTATTCCTTGGATAATACCCACCGGGGATAACCAAGCCAACAAGCTAAACAAAATCAGATAAAGTTCGCGACGCACTATTAAGCTTTGGGAGTATTATGCACCAAAACCCGTTTTTCTTTAGGTAAAGGAGACAATAGGACAGAAATATTCGAACCACTTTGCGCAATCGATCCATCGGGAGACCCAACATTGGCTAGCGCATTAACCATCTTTTGTACCAATTCTCTTCCGCGCGCGCTCAATGGCATCTGATAGCGGCGTAAAAACAACGAAATTTTAAGCTTATTTCCTTCATAGAGGAATTGCTCACCTGCTCTTAATTTAATACGGAAATCGTTTTCTTCGATCTGAACACCCAATTTAACTTCTTTTAATTTAGCGATTGTCGCTTTTTGCGATTTACGCTTCTTTTCCAAGTCGTACTTATACTTACCCCATTCGATAATTTTGCAAACAGGCGGCTGAACATTGGGGGAAATTTCCACCAAATCCAACCCAGAACGTTGTGCTAAAGATAAAGCGTCTTGAATGCTTAGCACTCCAATCTGCTGACCATCTGCTCCAATAACCCGTACGCTAGATGAACGAATTTGCTCGTTTCTTCGAGGTCCCCTATCCTTCATGGGGTATTTATTAAATACTTTCCTGGGCACCATCGATTTTAACTAAATCTTCCATTTTATGCAGGTAGTATACGCCCATCATTACCCCGTTGTCAAAAACATTTTATCGCAGCCCATTGTAACCCAGTGGCACAAATCCTGCTTTTATTCATTCTGTTCCATGGCAATAGGTCCCATTCTACCGAATCAATTAGCGCAACGCTTACAGGCCAATTCGATTCACGTTCTACCGAATCGTGCTGTGCCAAATCCAGTCAATAGCCTAGAGGATATTAGGGAACGTTATGCCTATTACGTAAAATTATTCGGGCACTTAACGACCGAAGGATCTTACGAAAAAGTTAAGACCAATATCCTCAATCAGATCAACAAAATCTTTCAACTAGTCAGCAAACGAACTTATTCTTTCCCCCTAAATCTTCAAAACATTCTTGACGATAACCCTCTACCCCTACCTGAAAACACCTGTTTGTTAGGAAACAAAGCGTACAAAGATCACATACGGGATGTGGTCAATCAAGCAAATACGCTCTATACAGTCATCAACAACGCAAAGATCGAATTGGATCAGTTAAAGAAGTTAATGGATGAAGGGGCTCCGGATCAAGAAGCTATCCCCTGCCTGAACACATTAAGCATTCTAGAAACGCAAGCAAAAGAATCAACCAAAACCTTTTCGGAATATTATGTAGTCAAATCAGGCACTGTAAGAACCATTGCTCATGAACTATGGTTTGATGAAGAAAAATATTCCTTATTATCCACCCGAGCCTTTACCCAATACGACACAAAGGAAATGGATCTAACGGAGGAATTTAAATCTAAAATCACAGACGCCGATAGCCAATCGCTAGCGACCTTACGCGCCCTACAAACTAAAAAGTATTCCTACCCTAACGTGCTGGTTGTCGATACATATTACGTTGAACGACAAAATGAAGAAGGGGAAACCGTAAAAATATTAACGGACCGATTTGATCCTGACGCTCAGGTGGAAATAGATGCAGATTGGGATCAATATCAAACCCAAACTTCCGCTATCGCCCTTTTTAACGAATTGCCCTTACTCGATAGGCTCAAATACATTATTTTGTATTACACCTTAAAGGGTGAACGTTCTGTATTTCCCAACAATCTCAAAACAGGAATTCCTTGCATCCCAACTCCCCCATCAACCGATTACGTAAAAGATACAGAGGAAATCGGTAATATGGAATTGTTTTTTATCGGTTATTTAGTCAAACACTACAACGCTCTTTACGCACTCGCTTTGTTTATGGAAACAAAAGTTAATGCGTTGCTTTCCATGACTAAAATGGTGCAAAGACGCATCGAAGCATTAAACTTTTACCTCAATCTAGCTAATCGCGGTTTGCAAGCCCTCAATCAAAGTCAGTCCAATGGGAATGCGAGTATCACCAATGATGCCTATTGCGTACTACGTTATCTGGGGGCAAACATTACCCGTACATCCATAGAAATGACCATCAATGGGTCAACGGATACCTACGTTGTATTACAAGGTGTCTGTAATACACCAACGGCCAATGACCATCATACCGCAACAAACAATTATCTCTTGATCAAGGCCGATAATGATACCATCCAAAAGTTTTTCCACTACGTAACAGGGGATGGATACAATAACCCTTATTTTTATGACCATACCTTTGATTACACCAAGGGACTACCAGTTTTGTTATTTCTTGCACCTCAATGGGGTTATATGACACAAGAAGAATATGCGCAGTTGCTACTACAAGGATATGGTCCATTAGATCTATGCACCTGTGGGATCGGTCGCACAACACAAGCTGTTCCAGGATACTCCAATGTTTATCCAGCGTGTTTTCATTTCCGCCACAATGTTAGAGGGACCATATGGAACGGAAACACGCTTGATTCGATCTACGTTTTGTATGAGCCTAACCAGAATAATTTACCTAAAGAACTAGAGGTCAATCGCTTAGATATTAGCCCTATACTTGTAAGTGGTTACGGAGGTTCTGAAAACACTTGGAACGACTATAAAAACGATATGGCAGGTAGCTGGACCGCATTGGTAAAATGTTGGACCACCGACTACCAAACCACCATTGAAAACATCAATACGGAAGTAACCTCAACGCAAAAAACCGTTTCAAACTATCGCAATAAAATAAGCAATTTTGAATCAAATGCAGCTAATTGCATTAAAAAGCTTAACCTCACCTACAATCAGGTCGTTAATAAAATATAAATCTTATGTCTATCTCACTTACCGAATGTATCCGCAACGAAATTAAAGCAGTGTTAGGTCCAAAGGCTAACATTAGCGATCAAGCGATCACCCGCAGTTTAATAACAGGGCATCTCCTATCCACAGGCCAATTACAAGTAAAAGATATCATTCCCGTTCCACAGCAGCATCAAGATATGCTGTATGCTACCGCCTATGAGTTTTATCAAAAACAACAATATAAGGATGCCTGTCGTATCTTTGAAATATTAAGTGTGTACGATCCACAACAAACAAAGTATTTAGAAGGTCTTGCAGCCACTTATCATCACTTAAAGCAACATAAAGACGCGCTGCTTATTTATTGTGCATTAACCTTTATTAATCCTGAAAACCTTGCGTACTTTTTACATTTAGCTGAAGAATTTTGCAAACTAGGACAATTCCCAGCTGCTATTAAATGCTGTGAAGCAATCGAGTGTCTTGCAAAAGAGAAAACCGTTAAATCCCGTCCGGATACCGCTTCTTTCTTAAAGCGTGCTAACAACCTTCGTACCATCCTAAACAAAAAAGCCTAATTTATGCCTCTCGACCTAGATCCATCCATTACTGCCAATCATATGCAAGCGAATGAGTTGCCAACGGATGACTTATCCACGGAATCAACTCAAAATGTTGTTAAGGCTCACCCCCTAACAAAAGCTGGAATATCCGTTATCTCGGTAATTGAAGACCAAAGCTACGCTCAGGGGATATTCGAAAATCCTACGTTAAAAGCCCCAACCACTTCTTTAGTGGATATAAGTTCTACCCCATTAAAATTGTCTGAGGAAGTTGCCCAACAAGTCGGGATATCGTCCAATACGACTTTTTATGAATTTACTAAAGCCTGCCTTAGTAAAATTCAGGCACTCAACAATACATCATCAACTCCAAGTAGCAATCTCCTTGAAGGCGAAGATTTTGAGTACCTCTGTACTCTATTAACCCTACAATCTAAATCGAAACTGATCGAAGTTTTAAAGGAGACCCTTACAGAGAAAATTAAATCCCGCAATAATCTACAACAGAAATTTATTCAAGATCAGGCTGAAGCAACTTCTAAGCAAGTACAAGCAGAAAAGGAACGTTTAGAAGCAGAGCGTAAGGCAAAAGCACTCGGTATATTTGGCGCTATATTTAGCGCTATTGTCTCTATCTTTGCAGCAATAGTAACCGTCGTTACCTTTGGAGCTGCTACACCCTTAGCGGTCGCCGTAACTACTATGGCGATTTCAAGTGCCGTCCTTTGTACAACCGCTTCCGCATTAACCATCGCAGCTCTATGTACTAAAGACCCCAAACTAGCAGCCAAGCTATCCTTAGCGGCTAGCATTATCGGATGCGTTGGCGCAGTGGTAGGAGTTGTGAGCTCTGTTTGCTCCTTTAAGCTCAATCCTCAAGATATAGCACAATTCAGTAACCTTCTTAAGATGATTTCTACAGGACTTCAATGCACAAATGCGGTTGTTTCCGGAACTTTTAGCATCATGCAAGGAGTCGATCAAATGAAACTAGCTGAACTAGAAAAAAAGATCGGGGAATATCAAGTTAATATGCTTAAAATGGATAAAGAAATTGAAAGTCTGTCCAAGTTTATTGATATGATCGCAAAATCAGTTGAAGAATTTATTAAGGACATGCTGTTAATTGAAGAACAAGGGCAACAGATCATGGAAGAAGTCCAAGACACTCAAAATACATTGGCTAACAATTGCGTATAACTACTTGATTACCCCCTGATGAGCGCTTAAATACTGCTGAATGGTTTGAGTGCATGCTTCTGGGGTTAAACCCAAAAGCTGGCGCAGCGCGCCAGCTGGCGCGCTTTTGCCGAACTGGTCTACTCCAATAATCTTTCCCTTGAGCCCCACCAATCGGTACCATGGCAAAGAGGAACCTGCTTCAATTGCTACTCTGCACGTACAATCGGATGGCAAAATACGCTCTTGATAGGCCTCAGGTTGCTGCAAAAACACCTCGCAGCAAGGCATAGACACCACACGAATATCTGTGCCCAACTGCTGAGCTGTTTTTATCGCTAAATCAACCTCGCTTCCCGTTGCAATCAGGATGCATCGTAATGTGTCCGTTTCTTTTAAAATAATATAGCCACCCTTATAGGCCCCTTCCAACTTGTTTTGACTGGGTACGGTGGATAGGTACGGCAGTTCTTGTTTAGCAGCCACCCACACGCTGGGGCCTTCCGGCACATCCAACGCTTGTTGTAAGCACGCAGCGCATTCATCCACATCAGCAGGTCGAAACACACGTACATTGGGCATCGAACGTATACCACATAATTGTTCGACCGGCTGATGGGTCGGTCCATCCTCGCCAACCGAAACAGAATCGTGCGTAAACACATACCAAACCGGCAAATGCGCCATAGCTGCTACCCGCAACGCCGGTTTTAAGTAATCCGAAAAAACCAAAAACGCTGAACCACATACGTTAAAAATCCCATCATAAGCAATACCGTTCATGATGGCTCCCATCGCATGTTCCCGCACGCCAAAGAATAGATTCCTGCCTTTTAGATTATCAGGAGCAAAATCTCCGCCTTGCATTAAATAGGTTTTGGTAGAAGCAAACACATCCGCACTTCCTGATAAAAACAACGGTGCTTGTTGGGCATACGCATTCAATAAAGCACCCATGCAAGCCCGTATTTCAATCGAACGTCTGAGCAATGGAAGAATGGCGAAATCCGTTACCTTTAATCTGGGTTTGCTGCCCAATAAACGAGCTTTATCCGGTTCTGCCGCTGTCCAAGTTTCAAATCGCGACGCCCACTCATTGTACGCTTTCTGCAATTGCCCTTCGCGTTTTTCAAAAAAACGCCGCGTTTCTTCAGAAACAAAAAATGATTGTTCTGGATCCAATCCCCAGGCAACTTTTGCCTGAACTCCATCCTTAAGCCCTTCCGCTGCATGCGCCTTGGAGGTTCCTGCTACTTTCAGGCCATAACCAATCACCGTGTTTAAAATAATCAATTTAGGTTTACCCTGTAACGAACGACAATGATTCAACTGCGCTTCAATAGCCGCGCAATCATGGCCATCTACCTCAAAAACATCCCAACCAATCGACTCAAACCGTTGTTGGATATCATCGTTTTGAGAACATGCGCTCGGCCGATCCAACGTAACTTTGTTGCAATCGTATATTAAAATTAAATTATCCAATTGCCATAAGCCAGCCAACGCAATGCTCTCCTGTCCTACTCCTTCTTGCAAGCATCCTTCACCGCACAAACATACCGTACAAGCATCAAAGATTGGGGCATCCGGCGTATTGAACCAAGCAGCACATTTTTTTTGCGATAACGCTATCCCTACTGCATTCCCAATGCCTTGTCCTAAAGGCCCTGTGGTGGTTTCAACCCCTGGGGTTATGCCAAATTCAGGGTGTCCGGTAGCCTTGCTTCCCATTTGACGCAAGGCTTTCAAATCCTCCAATGAAATATCGTAACCGCTTAAGTACAAAGCGGCGTAAAGCAAGGGGCTGCCATGCCCTGCCGACAATACAAAACGATCACGATTCAACCAACGTGGATTTTTAGGTAAATAGCGTAAAAATTTGCCAAACAAAACCGCAACGCACTCAGCACATCCCAACGGAAGCCCCAGATGCCCCGAATTTGCTTGAGCAATCATGTCAAAACACAACCCACGGTATTCGTTTGCAAGCGTTTTTAACTCCATAATTCTCCTTTAATGTTTAGCGTTTTTAGGGTCTGTAGGCTCCTGCTTAGTGGCTTGATAATTTTTTTGAATCAAGCCTGACAATGTTTTTTGCGGATTCAAAACCAGCGATGCATCAATGACAAACGGCTTATTGGTTCCATTAGGAAACATCAATTTCAGTCCATAACCCAAATCCTGAAACAGGTTATGGCATAAATCCGCTATAGACTTATCCTGATCAATACTCTGCTTAATTATTTCCTGAATCCCATCGTTCGAAAATTGAATTTTTAACCCATGCTTTTCCAAAAACTCCTGTTCATAAGCATGAATGGCCGCCAATCGCTCCTCTTGTCCTTGAGTCAAATGGGTTAATAACAGATCTTTTAAGGCCTTGTCAGGATCAGCTACGGTATCCGTATTAACCTCAAAAAAATGAATACCCGACGAAGGAAGTTCAAACTTAAAATGGCGCAAAATCCGTTCAAAAATCGTCATTAAGCCGCGCGCTCCTGTCTTTTCCGCCTCTGCACGCGCCGCAATCTCATTAATGGCTTCACGGGTAATCTCCATGTTGATGTTATAGCCTTCGAATGCTTCCTGTGCTTGTTTCAAAATGGAACATTCGGTATCGGTCAGGATGCGCGCCAAATCCTGCTTGTTCAATGGTTCGCAAGTCACACGCGTTGGAATACGACCGATAAATTCTGGCTCAAAGCCGTATTGGATAAAATCCTGGGTAATCGCCTGATGTAAGCTATTGGTTTCATGAGTAGCGTCTTGCGATGCACCAAAGCCAATGGTTCCTTGATTTAAACGACGCTCAATGATTTCAGACAATTTATCGAACGCTCCACTGAAAATAAACAAGATATGGCGGGTATTGATGACTGTTTTGCGGGGTGTATCACCGCGTTGCATGGCCATCATCGCTTGCATCTGACCCAGCATATCGGTCGGAGTCACCAAATTTACATCGGTATCCTCCATCAACTTCAACAAATTGACCTGGACTCCACGCCCAGAAACATCCTTACCTTGCGTCGGGGTGGATGCAATCTTATCAACCTCATCGACGTAAATAATACCATATTGCGCCCAATCTACATCACCATTAGCGCTTTTCACTAAATCCCGCACCAAATCTTCAACATCACCACCCATATAGCCGGTTTCTGAAAACTTCGTGGCATCTGCTTTTAAAAACGGAACGCCAATACGCTTAGCGATATTACGGATCAAATACGTTTTTCCAACCCCCGTTGGACCTAAAACCAAGATGTTTTGTTTATAGTACAGCCGATCCTGCCTATCCGGGTACTGTAAGCATTGACGCACATGATTATAGTGATCACAAATCGCTACGGACAGTACTTTTTTAGCCTCTGTTTGCTTGACAACATAGCGATCCAAATACGCACATAAGTCTTTCGGTTTTAAATCAAAATCTTTAACTGATTGGTTAGCGGTTAGAGGGTCCATAGGTGCATGAAATCACTCAATAAATAAAGATATTCTCTTAAAGCTTCTAAACCATCTGATGGGCATAGGCAACCTTATAAACTTTAAGCATTGCCCCTTCCGCAATCAGTCATTTTACTTTATTAAGAAATATTTTTCAGTAAAGGTAGAGTGTCTGGATAAATTATTAATTATTGATAGCCATCGCACCCAGTTACAGGCTGTATTACTATTTAATCAACAAACGTTAACGGTCCATACTTATTCGGAACCTCTTCCCCTTAAGGCATGGAAACAGCAAGTTCCGGCGGTCGCGAAGGCCTTAAACCCCCAGTTCTCTTCCATTCCTAGGGTATTGATTATTCCGGATGAAATGGGACTGTGCTTCTTTTTAGAGCTTCCATCCGATGGACGTTTTACGTTGATTCAACAACTGCATCGCTACCTCTGGAATCACTTTAGGCTCAAGCTACGTTCCTATTGTTACACCTATACGCAATTGAATGAGCGACAATATTGCGTGCAACTCATTCGAAAGCACGATTTACGTTACCTCTATAAAACCTTTAATCCCACTTACTGCCTAACATCATTAACTGGGCACCTAAATTACTTTAATACGTTGGATACGTATGAATCGGCTTCCATCACCCTGTTCATGGAACCCCACCGCTACCGTTTATTGTACAAAGCACCGCAATCCATCGACCTAGTGGATTTTTATACAACGCAACCCCATGCGCATCGATTAATTCCCCAACTCATCTCATCCTATCCCCAAAATGCTCATTCTCGATGCATTACCCTCGTCGGTACTTTACATCCCGAACTACAACAATTATGCCAAAACGATGCTCGGTATCGCCTCATCGATGAGGTTCCTGAACTCTCAGGCGATCAACTCCCGATCGATAATCAAGTGATTTACAGCGGTATTTTGCACTACCTATCATCCACAAATACCTCCGCGGAGCTTTTGCCATTGAATTTTACCGATCCTGCGCTCAAAAACCCATTACGAAACCTAAAACTTCCGCATTGGGTCGAATCCATCCTAAGTAAATTTGGACGTAAGCTTTTAATAGCCAATCTAGCGCTGTTCTTTTTGTTGCTGCTCCTACATACCCTATTGAGCCACGAACTTAGCCATCAAGGGCAACAGGTTGCGCTACTGAAGCAGTATCAACAGCAAACGCAAGATCTAAAGGCTCATATAAAGCAAATAGAGGCCGACAACAAATCCCGTACGGCCTTACCCAAAACCTACCTTCATTACCTCCATCGCTTACAACCCCTATCCTCGAACACGCGCATTGACCATCTCTCTTGGAATGCAAAAACATCCCAAATGATCGTTAAAGGGCGAACCTTAATGGATAAGCAAAATTTCAAAAAATCCTTAAAGCCAAGCGGCGGCGCTAATACCCCCCCTTTGTTGATTCTCAAGCCCTTGCATCCCATTGGCCATGAATTTACTTGGAAAATTTCAGTCGAAAACAAATGAAAAAATTGATCTCCATCATCTTGCTCGTTCTTATCAACCTATGGCTTATAGGTAGCAGTTTAAGCAAGTGGATTCGCATCCATCGTTTAAACTCAACCCAGTTGGTTATGGCCTCTACCCCTGCTAAATTGGACGCCATCAACACCCGTTATCAGAAAAAAGTCTTTCCTTGGAAATCCTACACGCAGCTTCAACAATCCCAGCAGGCATTAAAAACCCTATTTAAGGCTGTACTCCTGCAAGAATTTCAATGGGGAGCTCCTATACCCGATCCCCTTCGACCAGGAGTTTTTCGCCATCCAGTGACCCTCAAGGGTTTCGTACTTCATGGCGACTGCTATCCCTTATTGGAAGCGCTCGCACATTCCAACTTACCCATTTGGATTCAACAATGCACCTTCCAACGCAATGGGCTGTGTAATCAAGGATTACAATTCACCTGCACTTTACAGGTCGCTACGCTTACCGAAACAACCTCAATTGAGCCATCGAATCTGCATGCTCCGCTGAACCACTCGCACGCAGCAAAGCAAACAAAGTCATTTCAGGATGCTCGCGAATGAAATGTAATGCTAAAAGCGCGCATCCCAAGGCATCGAACAAAGCGCAATGGTAATAGCGACGGTCAGCAGGGCAAAAGCGCTCCCCTAAGGCATTTAATACCTCCTGTAATCCCATCGCTTGCACTAAATCCTGCAGGTTATACGATGGCTGATTCACAGCATTTTTATACAAAACATAGGTATCGACCCACGGTCCCCATTGGTTGGATGGGGACTCAGGAAGTTGCTTGCCCGAAAACACAATGGGGACGTACGAACTCAGGAGTATATGCTCAAAAATCGCATTATGCGCACAAAAAAAATAATGTTTACGCAGGGCTACCAATTGTGGAACAATTCCAGCAAAATCCGGACAGTTTACCAAACGCTGCGCTTTAATTTGGTGCACCTTAAAATCCTGCTCTGGGATATGCTTTTTATTCTTACAAAACCCGGTTGTTGCGGTAAAAATCCCCCGTTGAGAATCAATTCCGACCCAGCCGTATTCCAAGACCCCAGTCGTTAAGCTGCCTTCAAAGTCCAACGCGTAGATAATAAATGAATCTGGGCTCATTCAAAATTAATGGAAAAATAAGAACACTATGCTTTTGAATTGACAAATATCTAGGCTCACTTTTGATAAATTATCAAGTAAGTCATTGCTTAACAAGCACCTTTAGCTTAATTGGATAGAGCATCTGACTACGAATCAGAAGGTTGGGGGTTCGAATCCCTTAAGGTGCGCCAGCTTTTCTGCATTTACCTAAGCTTATTTAGTTAAGGCAGTTCGCAAATACGTTTAAAAATAAAACGCAAGTTTTTTCATAAAAAATTTGAAAAACGGCGCTCTTTATTGCATAGTCTATAAATACATGGAATCTGGAAATTTACTTATTTTACAATCAGGTATGTCGGGTGTGGTTGGCAATTCCATCCTCTACGGTTTACTGAATGAAGCATTGCAGCATGAAGTGATCGAAGAGATTTATGGAGCTTATGATGGGTTCGAAGGAATAGCTAGTTCCCATTGGATCCCATTAGCCGATTTGCCGCAAAAAACGGTCCAAAACCTCCTTTCTACCGCTGGCTATGCCTTAAGGCATGAAAGCGATGGATTTGTACCCAACGATGAAGTTTTTCATCAAATGGTCGAAAATTTATCGAACAACAACATTAAATGGGTTGCGGTTATTGGCAATCAAAGTTCGATTATCTGGAGCCGACAATTAGTGCAAGCAGCCGAAGCAGCTCACTATCCCCTGCAGGTATTGGTCGCCCCTCAATCAAACCACAATGACCTACCCATTACGGATTATAGCCTCGGTTACGGCAGTGTTCTAAAATTTTTAAACGCCAGCCTGATTTCGTTCAATAAGATGTTGGCGGAAGAGCGCATCACTGTTGGAATTTTTGAAATTGATGGGTGCAAAAATGGTTGGATTCCAGCCGGTACGATTCTATCGCAAATCAAATCCAGCAAAACGAGCAATATGAATGAGTTGCCTTATGTGGTATGCTTACCGGAGCAACCATTTGAAAGCGCAACATTTTTGGATAAAATACGCGCCAAGCGCCATCCTAACACCCCGCTGACGATTGTTACCAGCTCTCAATTGATTGATGCGGATGGTCAACCGTTAGATATCCAACATTATGGCTCGGTAAAGACCTACCTCGAGTACCTCATTCAGGACAATCTTAAATTGGTAACCTATGGGACTCAATGTAACTTATACACCCAACCCTTATCGCACTTTATTTCGAAGCAAGACCAAGACAATGCGGTTAACTGCGGAGCCGAAACCATAAAAGCCTTGATGGATGGAGTCAGTGGAAAGGCAGCTATCTTAGTAAAAGGAAACCGCAAAGATACTTTATACAACATCGACTTTGTTCCGCTCAAAGATATGGAAAACGGAACAAAATTCTTCCCAGTCGACTGGATTACAGCTGATGGGTTATCGGTTAACTACTCCATGGTTAAGTATGCAGCGCCGTTAATCAAAGGGGAAGTTGCTGAAGCTTTTGAAAATGGAATTCCGCATTTAGCTCAGCTCTAAGATTGGATTTCCACCCGCGTATGAACGTAGCGTTATTGTTTCCGGGACAAGGTGCACAAGCTGTTGGGATGGGGCAAGAATGGTACCAATCCAACGCTTCTGTGCGGTCATTTTTCGATCAAGCGGATCAGGTGTTAAAATCCCACTGTCAATTCCAATACAATCTGAGCGATCTCTGTTTTAACGGCCCTGCAGATAAGCTCCAAGAGACGTACATTTGCCAACCCGCGTTGTACGTTATGGGTTATGCGATTGCGGAGCAGCTCAAGCAAAAGCATACGGTAGTAGCTGCAACCGGCATCAGTTTAGGGGTAGTAACCGCTTATGCGAGTGCCGGCGTATGGGATTTTGAAACCGGATTGCGGATTGTTGCTGAACGAAGCCGATTGATGCAAATCGCCTGCGGGGAGCACTCGACCGGCATGTTGGCTATGATTGGAGGAACCGAAGCTCAATTGCAACAGCTATGCGCCGATTTTAATTTAGATATCGCCAATCGCAATTGTCCAGGTCAAACCGCTGTATCAGGGTTATTGGAAGACCTACAAAAGGCACAGTTCGTAGCGGAAGAACGTGGTTTTAAGCGTGCAATTCTCTTAAAAACCGCTGGAGGTTATCATTCTCGGTGGATGCAATCTGCCCGCAAGGGATTTGAGGAGTTTTTAGCCCCCATTCCGTTTAAAGCGCCAATCATTCCGGTCATTTCCAACACAACGGGCAAGCCCATTTCTGATCCAGAAGCTATTCGCAAAGCACTCGTGACGCAAGTAACGCAAACGATTCAAGTGGAGGCCTGTTTGCGCTATCTTAGTACCTTGGAATTTGATGTAGGATTTGAATGCGGTCCAGGCAATGTCCTCGCAGGATTAGCCAAGCGCACGGAAGCTCGTTTGTGCATTAAAAGCGCTGCAGCTCCTGACGTTTTAAACGCGTAAATGGAAGCAAAATCCGCGCTTTATGTGACTTTTTTGATGCCTAATGCCGGTTTTTCATTTATGATGCAAGCATAATGGAGGATTCAATTCGCAATTTTTGTATCATTGCCCATGTGGATCATGGGAAGACGACGCTATCAGATCGCCTATTGGAAATGACCCAAACGGTTGATAAGCACAAGATGCAAGACCAATTGCTCGACTCAATGGATTTGGAACGCGAAAAAGGTATTACCATCAAATCCCATCCGGTTACCCTCCATTACAAAAATTATCTGTTGAACCTCATTGATACGCCGGGGCACGTTGATTTTTCGTACGAAGTTGCCCGCAGTTTAGCGGCTTGCGAAGGAGCCATTCTCTTGATTGATGCCTCTCAGGGGATTGAAGCGCAAACGATGGCGAATGCGTTACTGGCTATGCAAAACGGCCTCACCATCATTCCGGTTCTCAACAAAATCGACCTTCCAAGCGCAAATCCAGAACGGGTTAAACGACAAATCGAAGATATGTTGGCGATTCCGGCCAATGAAACCCTGAATGTCAGTGGTAAAACCGGCGCAGGCGTCCCTGAGCTGCTGCAGGCAATTATCGAACGTATTCCGCCCCCCAAAGGGGCTTCCGATGCTCCTCTGCAAGCACTCATCTTTGATGCAGTGTATAATACCTACAAGGGGATTATTTGCTATGTACGCTTGGTGAACGGCAGCTTAAAACCCGGGCAAACGCTCACGATGATGCGCCATGCGAATGGCGTACTACAAGCAAAGGAAATTGGTATTTTTACACCACACATGCAGCCAGTTGAAACACTCCACAACGGCGATGTGGGTTATATTATTACCAGCTTAAAAACCCTAACGGACATTAAGATTGGCGATACGATTACATCGGCTCAGAATCCGGCTGACCAACCGCTTCCTGGTTACAAAGAAATCAAACCCATGGTATTTAGCGGCATTTACCCCTTGGATACCAGCGAATACGAGCGCTTAAAAGCTGGGCTTGCCAAGCTTCAATTGAACGATGCTTCTTTGACCTTTCAAGCAGAAAGCTCAACCGCTTTAGGTTTTGGCTTCCGCTGCGGATTTTTGGGGCTGCTACACATGGAAATTATCCAAGAGCGCTTGCACCGCGAATACAACCTAGATCTCATCGCAACCTATCCGAGCGTCGTTTATCACGTATTTTTAACGGATGGCACGGAGGTAGATATCGATAATCCCCTGCGCCTGCCCGACCCTTCGAACATTGACCATTTGGAAGAACCAACCATTAAAGCCTCCATTCATATCCCCAACGATACTATTGGGTATATACTCGATTTAATCCGAGAAAAACGCGGTACCTGTTTATCCACCGAAAGCATTGATGAACAGCGCGTCCTGCTCACCTGCATCCTGCCGTTAAATGAAATCCTGTTGGACTTCAATGACCGCCTAAAAAGCTTAACCAAGGGATACGGATCCATGGACTACGAATTCAGCGATTACGTACCGTCCGATTTGGTTAAAATGGACATTTTGGTAAACGGCGAACCGGTCGATGCCTTTTCCTGTATTATTCATCGCGAAAAATCTGAATCCCATGGCCGCATGCTCTGCGAACGCCTTAAGGATTTACTCCCGCGACAAATGTTTAAAGTACCCATTCAAGCAGCAGTTGGCGGCAAAGTGGTTGCTCGCGAAACCTTAAGCGCATACCGAAAGGATGTCACCGCTAAGTGTTACGGCGGCGATATCACCCGTAAACGCAAGCTACTCGAAAAACAAAAAGAGGGGAAAAAACGGATGAAACAAATCGGTCACGTCTTTATCCCTCAGGAAACCTTCGTAAATATTTTGAAGTCACGGTAGCAATAATAGGGCTTAGCTATTAAGCATACGAATCGTCCAAACCCTGTTGCATCTTTGATCCTAAGCTGTACACCTAGAAAAATATAACCCCCTCTCCCAAACCACTTCAGGATCTGCTAAACGCTAGGCGATTCCACCTCGATCCTCGGAAACAAGACTGCACCTTTTTGGACAGTAATATTTGGGTTTAACGCGCCCCATTGAGCCAAACGACCATAAGTCACATCGGATTCCGACACGCCGATTTGCTTCCATAAACGCGGCATGGTGGTAGGCATAAAGGGCAATAATAAGCCACTAACGATACGCCACGTTTCCAGCAAGTTATACAAAACAGTCGCTAAACGGGCTTTTTGCTGCGGATCTTTGGCTAATTTCCAGGGTGCGGTTTCATCCACATATTTGTTGGCGGCATCGACCACTGAAAAGATTGCTGCTAGGGCTTCATTCAAGCGCGAAGCATCAATCGCCTGATCCACTTTTGCTTTTAATGCACTTGCAGCGGCAATTAATGGCTCATCAACGGGCGCTGCACTGCGTTCGGCTGGCAAAGTCCCCCAAAAGTATTTTTCGACCATAGCAACGGTTCGCGAAACCCCATTGCCCAAGCCATTGGCTAAATCCGCGTTATAGCGCGCGAGCATGACATCGGGCGAAAATACGCTGTCGTTTTCCAAAATCATTTCGCGCAGGATATGATAACGCACCGCATCCACCCCGTACTGGTCGCACAACGGCTTCGGGGCAACCACATTGCCTACCGATTTGCTCATTTTTTGCCCATCCATCAAAATCCACCCATGCACCACCAAACGCTTAGGCAGCGGCAAATCCAAGGCCATCAATAACGCTGGCCAAATGATGGCATGGAAACGCATGATATCCTTAGCAACCAAATGAGCATTGGCAGGCCAAAATTGATTAAAATCGCCCGAAAATTGGTCATTTTCATACCCCAACGCACTCAGGTAGTTCGATAGCGCATCAATCCAGACATACACAATATGTTTGGGATCGGACGGAACCGGAATCCCCCAAGTAAAACTGGAGCGCGTTACGCATAAATCTTCCAATCCTGGCTTAATAAAATTGTTAACCAGCTCAAGCGCACGGGATTTTGGCTGCAAATAATCCGTGTTCAGCAGCAAATGCTCCAAGCGGTCGGTAAACTGAGAAAGTTTAAAAAAGTACGCTTCTTCGCTGGCATCAATCACCTCGCGCCCGCAATCCGGACAGCGCCCATTAACCAATTGTTTGGCTGGCCAAAAGGTTTCGCACGGCGTACAGTATTGACCAGTATATGTTCCTTTATAAATAAATCCACGGTCGCATAGCTTCTGAAACACCGCCTGTACCGTTTTTACATGATAGGCATCGGTCGTACGTACAAAACGGTCATAGCTGATATTCAATAACTCCCATACCTGCTTAAAGCTATCTGTTATGCGGTCAACGTACGCTTGCGGGGTAATCCCTTCCTGCGTCGCTTTTTGCTCAATTTTTAATCCATGCTCATCCGTTCCGGTTAAAAACAGAACCTTATCGCCCCTCATCCGATGATACCGCGCAATCACATCGCACGCTACCGTTGTGTAACAATGCCCAATGTGCGGATTTCCAGACGGGTAATAAATGGGAGTGGTAATGAAAAAGTTCTTCATAAGTATTCACTGCATTGATTGCTAAGCTAAGCTTTATTATCTAAATACTCCTGAATCAACTGCTCCAATTTAACGCCATCCTGAGCAAACGAACGGATACCGTCAGATAATTTTTCAGTCGCCATTGGATCCTGATTTAAAGCCCAACGAAAGGCTGCTTCGGTTACCGGCGGCAACTTTTCTTTAGCCAACGCAGGCGCTTTCAATTTGAGTTCTGCAGACTCCGTTGATTCCGCTAGCTGCTTCAAAAATTTCGGCGCAATCGTCAACCGGTCGCATCCTACTAAGGACAAAATTTCCTGAATATTGCGAAAACTCGCACCCATAATCTCGGTTTTGTACCCTTGGGATTTTAACAAGGTAAAAATACGCTGTACGGATTGCACACCTGGGTCAACCTCGCCTTTTTTCCACAATCCTCGCGCTACATACCAATCGTAAATACGGCCGACAAAGGGCGAAATCAAGGTAACGCCTGCCTGAGCACATGCCAACGCCTGCTGTTCATGAAAAATCAAGGTGGCATTGCAGGCAATTCCCAAATCTTCCAATTCACGCGCAGCCTGGATTCCTTCCCAAGTAGCAGCGATTTTAATCAAAATACGGTGGGTATCGATACCAAAATCCTTACAGGATTGAACTAAATGCTTAGCAGCTTGTATCATCGCTTGCGTATCGAAGGAAAGGCGCGCTTCTATCTCAATAGAGACTCGTCCTGAGATGCACGACAAAATATCTTTTGCAACCCATACTAAAGCCATTTGGGCAATATCCGACACCGACGGTACGGATTTACGTTTGGCTTTCAACGCCTCATAAACCTTATCCAACAGCTGGTTACCGGAGTCCGACTGAAATACTTTGAGCAACAAACTGGGATTAGTGGTAGCTTCCTCCGGATGCAATTGACGAATTTCATCTACCTGACCCGTATCGGCAACGACGCGTGTATAGCGCTGCAAAGCTTCTAACGTATTCATAAATCAAACACACAAAGTTAACAAAAAAGATTCTAAAGAGGCAATAGCACCAAAATTTACCTCCGTTCGTCGGTAAGCTTTTTCTAAATCACTTACCCATTGCGCATAACGCACCCTGCCAAGTGCCGAAAGGGCATGTTCATGAACCCAGGCGTTCAAAGTACGCTCTACTTCCGTAAACAATTGCTGCACCCACTGCTTTTCCATCCGAGCTTGCTGTCCTACCTTCTCTTCTGCTTCTAACAAAGTACCTTCTACTTCAACTTGCTCAATTTGATGGTTTAAGTACCCCTGGAAACGGTACAGCAGCCCATAAACCTTCAACGGATCTAGAGGAACTCCTTGCTCTAGGTAATCCGTTACGTACTGGCTTAAATCGGTCAAACACCCCTGTAAAACATTGTCGGACGATGCCAAAGCCCCATCCGAAGGCAATTGAACCCACCAACAACGGCTGCGCACCGTCGGTAACAGATCATATGGGCGTTGCGTTAACAAAAAAATCGAGGTATGTTCTGCCGGCTCCTCCAACACCTTCAATAAGGCATTGGCAGCCGCAAGATTCAAGCGATCCGCTTCGTAAATCATACACACCTTATTCCCTTGAGCGCTGGTATAAACCCAGTGAATCAATGCACGCAAAGCATCAACGGAAATTTGGCGCATCCTATTGACCGGATAAAGCGCACGGAAATTCGGATGCTGCCGCACCGTTTCGCACGACGTTTGCATGATATTGGCAGCCCATTGTTCAGCAAACGCGCTTACCTCCGTAAACACCCCACCTGACAGCAATACACTTTGTGGCACTTTAGCCCAATACTGTTTCAGATCGATCACACTAAGCCCCTTGCCTTCAAATGCTCCCAAATGGTATCAGAAACAACCTTTGGATCGGGCGTACCATCGACTACCACCATACGATCCGGATGTTGTTTTGCTAACTCCAAATAACCATTTTGGATCGATCCATCGAACGAAAAATCCTCACGCTCCATACGATCCAAGCCAAAATCAGCCCCGTTGCGTAAAAAAATACGCTGTCGGCTGGTCTGACAAGGAACGTTCAGTAAAAACGTTACCGTCGGAACTAAGTCCCCCAAGGCAATTTTGTTTACCGCTTCAACCGCTTGCAACCCCATATGCCGCGCAATCCCCTGATATACTGTGGTAGACTCCACAAAACGATCGCAAATAACAAACAACCCCATCTTTAATGCTGGAATAATACGTTCGCGAACCAATTGAGCGCGGCTTGCGGCAAAAAGCAACAATTCCGCCTCGGGTTTAACCGAAAGTTTTGGGTTGAGTAAAATTTCGCGTATAGCTTCACTGACATCCGTTCCACCCGGCTCACGCATCAGTAAAATTTGATGGTTTTTTTTTAAGCGTTCCGCCAACAACTGGACTTGGGTTGTTTTTCCACATCCATCTCCACCTTCAAATACAATTAGGGCTCCCATAGCTTCACTCACTTGTTTGCCTCACAACCGTTATTAATAAGGCAGAGGGTAAGTTTCGCACAACGCCTTTACCTGCTCACGAATCGCCGCATTTCCTTCCGCTTTACCTTCCTGTAGGGTTTGATCCATTAAATCAGCAATGGTTTCCATTTCAGCGCACCCCATGCCTCGCGAAGTCAACGCAGCCGTTCCAATACGTAACCCACTCGTTTCAAACGGGCTGCGGGTTTCGCCAGGAATTGTATTGCGATTAACCGTAATCTTATTGGCTTCTAATAAATTCTGCGCTTGCTTACCGCTTAAATCAGGACGCGATGGACGCAAATCGATTAAAAACAGATGATTGTCCGTTCCTCCACTGACCAAGGCATAACCTTTTTTGTGCATTGCTTCCGCTAAACAAGCCGTATTCTTAATAATCTGCTGTTGATATTGTTTAAATTCCGGCTGTAAGGCTTCCTTAAAACATACTGCCTTGCCGGCAATCACGTGCATCAACGGTCCGCCTTGAATCCCAGGAAATACCATTGAATCCAACGCCTTTGCATACTGTTCCTTGCAAAGAACCAGTCCTCCGCGCGGTCCCCGTAAGGTTTTATGGGTCGTAGTAGTAACAAAATCTGCATACGGAACGGGCGATGGATGAATACCTGCAGCAACTAATCCTGCTATATGCGCAATATCCGCCATTAAATAGGCACCACACGCTTTTGCGATTGCTCCCATGCGTTCAAAATCGATGATACGCGGATAAGCCGAAGCTCCTACAGTAATCATGGCTGGTTTTTCGCGCATCGCAACCGCCTCTAACTCATCATAATCAATGCGGCCGCTTGTTAAATCCACCCCATAATGGATAACTTTAAATAGCATACCGCTCGCGTTTTTAGCGTAGCCATGGGACAAGTGACCGCCACAATCCAAGCGCATGGTCAACAAGGTATCCCCAGGCTTTAAAACTGACAAATAAACTGCCAAATTCGCTTGAGTGCCCGAATGCGGTTGTACATTCGCATGCTCTGCCCCGAACAACTGCTTTGCGCGATCAATGGCCAATTGTTCTATTTGATCAGCATACTCGCATCCTCCATAATAGCGTTTGCGCGGATAGCCCTCGCAGTATTTATTGGTCAATACACTCCCAACCGCTTCCATAATGGCTGGCAAGGTAAAGTTTTCCGATGCAATCAGCTCAAGCCCCTCATTTTGGCGCCGCTTTTCTTGCTGAATACAGCGTGCTATTTCTGGATCGATTACCGCTAATGATTCCCCTGAAATACCTGTGTAAGCATTCATCATATCGTACTACCTCCTCATTTAAGACACTTTTGTTATTAATCACAACCGATTACGTAAGTCAAAGCAATCAGAATTACCCTGGGTCAGTCAAACGCCCCCAATCATTCCATTGGCCATACATCCGGCCTTGCTGGGTATAGCGAATAAAATTGGCCTTCATGCGCTCGTATACTTCCGGATGCCCTTGCTGATACTGAATGGAATCCAAGCGTACGCGTTGATAGAGCTTTGGAAAGGCGTAAAATTTTTGAGCCAAATCTGGATCCTCCTGGAGCAGCTTCTGCAAATCGTTTTGGATGCGGAATACTTCGTTAGGAAAAACTGCTCGGCCGGCATCGGTCATCAACCCTAAGCGTTCCAAACGCTGAACCCTAGCCTTATTCAATTCCGTCCAATGGCTTTTCCCAACCCGTGGACTAAACCTTTGCAAACACCCATATTCAGGAAAAACTTTACATACGCTATCGATCCAACCAAAACAAAGCGCTTCTTCCACGGCATCCAGATAATTAAATACCCCCGGAATGGGTTTCCCGCGCTTCAAACGCACCCAACACTCATTTTCGCTGTCTACATGCCGGCTCAACCATTGCCGGAACCGGGATCGATCATAACCCACTAAAACATTCTGCGGACTTTCGGATGCACTACTCATCGCTTCAGGGCAGACAAAAACGCTTACAAACCACCAATAACTTACCGCGCGCGTCTTGAGCGTACACTACGCGCCATTTCCCGTTCTTCGACCCGCTTTTTTAAATCCTGACGCTTATCGTGCAGCTTTTTTGCCTTGCAAATCGCAATCTGCAGCTTAACCAATCCATGCGCGAAGTATAATTTAACGGGGAAAATACTCTCCCCTTTACGTTCTACCGCCCCACGCAATTCATCAATTTCTTTTTTATGCAGCAGGAGAAAACGCGAACGTGTTGGGTTAAAAGAACCTTCGGTGTCGAATGTATACGGGCCGATATGAGCATTGATCCATACGGGCCGACCATAGCGATCCAAGTGGATAAAAGAACCGTCGAGAGTAGCCGCACCACTCCGTATCGATTTTATCTCCGACCCCTTAAGGACAATACCAGCTTCAAAAACTTTTCCGATGAAAAAATCGTGCGCTAATTTACGATTGCAAACAGCAACCGATGCACCTGCAGACATGATTAATAATCTGCCTGAATTTTATGCTCAATAATTTCCAGCAAGGCAATATCCTCAAGTGTCAGCTTCTTTAAAGAATGTACTTGAGGATCTGCCCCACGCTCTAACTGCTTAACCCGATGCGATACCATATTGATTAACACATTCTTATTGCCGCCAATAGCAGCAAGAGCTTTTTCCATCAACTCGGGATCGATAAACATAACAGTTAAATGCTAGATGCGTGTAATATAATACTTATTTCTTGCAAAGATCCTTGAAAACGCTGCTTGCGCTGAATCCAACAGATTTACGAGCTGGAATGTGCAGGGGTTTTCCAGTTTGCGGATTAACGCCATTACGCGCTTTTAATTGCTTTGTCTTGAAAGTTCCAAAACCAATTAATTGGACGGAACCATCTTTTTTTGTACCCTTCATAATTGCATTTAGGGTTGCTCCCAAGAAGCGTTCGATGCAAGCTTTGGAAACTTCATTTCCACCCTTGCTGACTTCTTTTTGGATTTCATTAATTAATTCTGCTTTATTCATAATATTTCTATTTAAAGTAAAATAATAGGTTAGTTTAATAAACTAAAGTCAAATAAAATCTTAATTGCAAGCCTTTCATAAACGCTCATATGCCTTATTGACTGCCTTAGTACATTATATCATACGGATATATTCAAGTATATTCTACATTTATTGCCGTTTTCAACCCCTTATTTACCCATTTTTTCAAAAACAGATAGATTTTTAAGATTGCCACCCGCTCATCAAATCCCTTTTATAGAACCAGTATTCATGGCACTTTGGGATTATACACAACGAGTATTAGCAGCAGTATTGTTGCTCCTCTTAACGCCCGTTTTGATCATTGCCTTCGGCATTATGTGGATTAGCGACTTCAAACACCCGCTGTTTATCCACACGCGAATCGGCAAGGACGGAAAACCCTTCCTCATGTTTAAAATGCGTACTATGCGGGTTCGTTCTTCGCACATCACCGTTCCTTCCAATTCCCCTGAAATCACCTTGGTGGGTCGGATATTTCGGCGCTTTAAAATTGATGAGTTTTTACAATTAATTAATGTCATTAAAGGCGATATGTTATTAATAGGACCGCGACCCGTAGTATTTAGCGAATGGAAAACCTATAGTGCAAAAGAAAAGCAGGTAATGCGTTTAACCCCTGGTATATCCGATTTTGCATCTATTTTCTTGTCGCGCATGGGACGTTTCTTAGCCCAACACGATAACCCCGAGCAAGCCTTTCATCAGATCTGCAAACCCATACGTTCCCGCTTATCTCTATTTTACTTAGAACACCGTTCATTTACCGTCGACCTAAAACTGCTGTTTTTCAACGCAACCAATTTCATCAGTCATCGCTGGACACTTAAGCATATGGCACGTCAAATCGTAAAACTGGGAGATTGCGGTATCCCCTACGCAGTATTATCCGGCGAACAAGAACCAACCCCTCTGCCACCAGTGCAGTAAGCTTTGCAAAATTTTATTTCCTTATATATATATTAGGCTAATATGCCTAGCATTTTAAATTCTTAAAATGCTCACGGAAGAACATTCATCAGAAAAAATTGGTGCCGTAGAGGTTTTAAAGGATAGGTTAAAGCAAGCAAAAACCACCTTTCTTCTGAACAGAAGAACACAGCATCAGCAACCAATAAGCAAATAAAGTAAAATACATTTTATTTACAAAAAGCTTAAAAGCGTTTTGTATGTTTTTTAATGGAATACGGTTGGTTAGGTATTTGTATTGTTTTAGCAAGTTGGCTGGGGCTTGAGCTTATCACAAAGGTTCCCTCTCAGCTTCATACCCCTTTAATGTCCGGAACCAACGCGATTTCAGGCATTACCCTCATAGGCGCCTTGATCGCCCTGTCGCGCACTACCGATGGCATTACAATGGTCTTAGCTTATAGCGGTATCTTTTTTGCAACCTTAAATATTGTAGGCGGTTATGCGGTAACCGATCGCATGCTTAAAATGTTTCATGCAAAAGATAAGGAAAATCGATGATTGCTGATTGCGGTTACATTTTGGCTGCTATTTTACTCATTACCGGCATTAAGCAAATGGGAAAGGCTTCAAGCGCGCGCCAAGGCAATCTTATTTCTGCTATCGGCATGGGAATCGCTATCGGCGTAACTTTGTACACTTACCCTGTACCCCATCCGTTTTGGTTATCCCTTACCGTATTAATGGGAGCGCTTTTAGGCTTCATCCTATCGATTAAAGTTCAGATGACCGCTATGCCCGAACTGGTCGCCCTATTTAACGGCTTTGGTGGATTAGCCAGCTGGGCTATCGGTATCGTGGAAGGCCTCAAGTTGATGCGCCCATTACCTGCAGAATACTTTGCTAGCCGAAGGACAACCATTCAATTGATCTATCAGTTTATAAATAACCAATTATCCTGGTCGCAAGCTCCTTATAGCCCCGCTCTTTATTTTGAACAAATCGCTATTGTGTTGGCAGTGATTATCGGAGGTATTACGTTCACGGGTAGTTTAATAGCCTACGGTAAGCTTAGCCGCAAGCTCCCCAGCACATCGATCACCTTCCCCGGTCAACGCGCCGTGGATATTATCTTATTGATAGGGCTGATTGCTGGCTCTTATCGTTGGTTAGGGCCTCGCTCCTTAACCTATGCTTATGGGGATACCATGGCACCCTTTATAGGCGTTATTATTTGGTGCTTGGTCGCAGGAATTCTATGGACCCTGCATATCGGAGGGGGTGACATGCCGGTGATCATCTCCCTTCTCAATAGCCTTTCGGGATTGGCAGCCTGTGCGGCAGGGCTCATTTCCTTGAATAAAGTCCTGATTGTTGCCGGTTGTTTGGTAGGAACCAGCGGCCTTATTTTAACGGTTATCATGTGCAAGGCCATGAACCGTTCAATCCTGAAAGTATTACTAGGAGGGTTCAAAACAACAGCCACCAAAGCGCAATTGAGCAGCCATAAGACCCCCAAAGAATTATCCATCGAAGATGCGTATTATCCGATTGAAGCGGCTCGCACGATCGGAATCGTCCCTGGTTATGGCCTCGCCGTATCTCAAGCACAACACGCTCTTAAGGATTTTGCTCAAAAATTGATGGATCGGGGTACCGAAGTGTTCTTTGCTATCCATCCTGTAGCGGGACGTATGCCCGGTCACATGAATGTTTTATTGGCAGAAGCCAATGTGGATTATGACCAACTAATCGAATTAGAGGCCGCCAACGAACGCTTCCCCAATACCGATGTGGTAATTGTGGTCGGAGCAAACGATGTGGTTAATTCCGATGCGGTCGATAACCCCAATTCACCTTTGTACGGCATGCCCATTTTAGAAGTGGCTAAGGCCAAAACAGTATTAGTCCTCAAACGCGGTTCCGGCAGCGGCTATTCCGGCCTAGAAAACGCTCTGTTCACAAAGGATTCCGTTCGGATGATCTATGGAGATGCAAAAAAGACATTGACAAAACTCAATGCTTTATTTAAAGTTTAGTATATTTATTTAAATTCTCGAACAAAAAACCTTGACAAAACAAATTTTTACTAAAAACTTTTCAAAAAGGAATAAAAAATGAATAAAAAATTATTAATGGCGTTGTGCGGTGCTGTATCCAGCAGCGCATTGTTCGCTTACGATAGCGTAGGACATTACGTAATGGTGCGTAGTGGATTTGGCTCCCTCAAAGCTCAGGACAGCTTAAGCTGTAATCAGAAAGGGATTCAAGATCTATTGGACAAAGCCGGCAAACTTGAATACACCAAACATAAGAATCTATCGATTGCTTTCGGTACGATGTATGATATTTGGAACTTCGCAGGTATCAATATCGATTTCGAAATCATGGGTGCTTATGCTAAATTCAAAAAAGATCAGCCAATAGCGGTGCCCGAAGCGACCATGCGGGAGATCTTAAAGGATTTGGAGGTACCTGACTACCTAAACACAAGGCAGCTACATATAGCTCCTAAAAACATCCGTATGATAGGCGCAATGGTTAACTTGACCTATGAGCAGTACCTATTGGATTGGGCATCTGTATGTATCGGTGGTGGTATCGGTGGTGGATATGCCGCAACAAAGCTCACAACTATACAATGGGACAACGTACCAGCAGACAAACAACCAAAACCAGGTTCTCGCTACCTACACGCCGGAATGATGATGTATAACTTCATGATTTTCGGACGTATCAACTGGCAGGCAATCTTGTTTGACTTCGGTTATCGTCATGTAGCTACCAAGCAAATCGGAAAGTCCCGCATGTGGACTTACGATTGGGATAAACAAGCCAATCTAAAATCAGATCAATTCTTTATCGGCGCTGGATTACAGTTCTAATCCAACTAACTGTTAAAGAAATAACAAAAAACGCATGCAAGCTGCATGCGTTTTTTGTTGCCCTATTCCTTAGCTATTGATGATGCAACCTCTTGCCTCGTCCTACAATCTACCTGCAAACTTAAGCAAAAAGGCTTGCAGCTCGGGTCATAAAAACTTTTTCTAATACTTATAAAGCTGCCCTGTTCGTCTAACGGCCAGGACATCGGGTTCTCATCTCGACAATAGGAGTTCGATTCTCCTACAGGGTGCCATATAAAATTGCAGTACGCTAAACAACTCAATGTTTTTAAGAACAGGGGCGTTAAATTACTAATGCTCCCAGTGCTTACGAACGCTCTCGATTTATAACAATGCCACAGCCATCCATCAATCAAGCACGCAAGCGTTTACAAATTTTACGCCAACAAATAGCGCATTACGATCAACTGTATTATCAAGAGAGCCGTTCAGAAATTTCAGACTTTGAATACGACTGTTTGCAGGCTGAAGTTCAAGCGATTTACCAACAATTCCCAACCTTAAAACAAAGCGCCACCCCTGGTAGTGATTTACGCAATGGAGTTGCGACCCTACCGCACTTAGTACCCATGCTAAGCCTTGCGAACACTTATTCTAAAGAAGCATTCTTTGCTTTTGACCAAGGATTAAGCCAACAGATAGGTCCCCACACCTACGTTTTAGAGCCCAAAGTGGATGGGATGGCAATCAACTTAATTTACGAAAACGGCCATTGGGTACGTGCCTTAACCCGAGGAAATGGGAAAGCGGGCGAAGATGTAACCGTGGCGATCCAAAGTATTGCATCCATTCCTCATCAATTGATTGCACTCCCCTCATCCGTCCTACCCTCCAAAGTAGAGGTACGAGGAGAGGTATACATAAGCCATGCTGATTTTGCTGCCTTGAATGAAGCGCAAGAGCAACAGGGATTAGAGCCTTTTTCCAACGCGCGTAATCTAGCATCCGGTAGTGTTAAACTGCAAGACCTTGAAATGGTTAAACAACGCAAATTGCAATTTATAGCACACGGAATTGGTTATTTTGACGGCACTTTAGCGACCCAAACGAGCGTACGTCAATGGCTTGCGTTGCAGCATTTTCCTGTTTTTTCTGAGCTTATTCAAACCCATTCCATTGAAGAAGCATGGCAGTTGATTGAGCATTTTTCGCAACAACGCTTTACGTTGCCTTATCCTACCGATGGGATGGTTATCAAAATTGATGACCGTCAGCAACAAATGCAATTGGGGGCTACCGCCAAGTCTCCTCGTTGGGCGATTGCTTATAAATTCGCGCCTGAAACAGTCGAAACCCAACTGCTGGATGTAAGCTTCCAAGTAGGTCGTACCGGAGTCATTACCCCAGTTGCGCACTTAAAACCGGTTGAATTAGCAGGTTCACGCATTACCCGCGCCACCCTACACAATTTTGATGAAATTGAACGCCTGGGGCTATGCATTGGCGATTGGGTCGTGCTGGAAAAAGCAGGGGAAGTGATTCCTGCCATCCTACGCGTAGTTCCAGAACGACGGACTCAGGTTACTCCCATTCAACGTCCCAGCCATTGCCCTGTGTGCCAAGCTTCCCTCATCCAATTAAACGGCGAAGTGGCGCTGCGCTGCCCCTCGTTAACATGCCCTGCGCAGCTATCACTACGCCTCACGCATTTTGCCTCCAAAGAAGCGTTGGACATCCTAGGACTCGGCCCTCAAACCATTCAGTGGCTCATTCAACAAAACTATATACAAACCGTTGCAGATTTGTTCAATCTACAGAGTATTCGCAACCAATGGATTCAGGCAGAAGGGTTCGGAGCAGCCACAGTTGATCCCTTGCTCAATGCCATTGAACAGGCCAAAAGCCGGCCATTAAGCCGTTGGATTCATGCGTTAAGCATTCCCAATATTGGGATGGAAGCAGCCAAGCATTTAGCAGAGCACTTTTCATCCCTCACCGAATTATTTAACGCACCCGAAGAAGCCCTATTAAGGGTTCCCCTGATAGGCCCTTGCAGCGTTCAGTCGATTCAGCGTTTCTATCAAAATCCTACCAATCAAGCGGTTGTACAGCGTTTAGAAGCACTTAGAATAACCCCTAAAGTATCAGAATCATCCTCAGTGGTTCATGCGCCAGAATTTCAAGACAAGGTATTTGTCCTCACGGGAACCCTAAGCACCCTAACGCGGGCCCAAGCTCAAGCGCATATTGAACAATTAGGGGGGATTGTTGCCGATCGTGTCACCCAACAAACCACAACGCTGGTAGTAGGCGATCACCCAGGCAGTAAATTACAAAAGGCTCAAGCCTTAGGAATTGCCATTTGGAATGAAGAACAATTGTTAACAGCTCTACGTCATGCCAATCCTAACGGTTAAAGTGATTGCGCGCGCATCCCAATGTGCGGTTGTGCCTCAAGCGGATGGGTCGTTTAAAATAAAATTGACTCAACCCGCTATTGAAGGTCGTGCAAATGAGCAACTGATTGCCCTATTGGCGGAACATTTTCATCTATCCAAATCCCATATCCATATTGTAGGCGGCGCTCACACATCCATAAAACGGGTCCAAATTGATTCAGAAAGCGGCAGCTAAAATACGTTGCAACCTACGTTCAATGCATTATGCTGAAAAAAGATATGAAAAAAGGCAGCTTTTACACTTATTTTATCTGGGGCATTGGTTCTCTCTTTTATTTATATGAATACTTTGTACGTGTTATCCCTAGCATTTTAAATCGGACTGCTGAATCGCCCCTAAACGCCTCTATGTCGCAAATCGCGGCTGCCGCTAGCATCTACTTTTTGATTTATTCTCCTATGCAGTTACTGGTAGGGCCTTTGTTCGACAGCTTTGGTGGCCGTAAACTATTTTTGCTGAACAGCGGAATTTTAGCGGTCAGTTGCTTGTTACCACTCATTCCCATAGAACCCCTCATGTTTTTAGGAATCGGGCGTTTTGGAATGGGCTTTGCATCCGCATTCGGTTTCGTGGGTATCATGTATCTATGCACAACCCTATTCCCACCGAAACGCTTAGCAATGCTATCCGGATTAACCAGTACCTTGGGGATTGTAGGCGCTGTCACAGCACAAACCTCTTTGTCAGCCCTATCTACAACTTATACGAACGTTTGGCTGCTTGCTTTTGGATTCGGATTGCTCGTCCTTTTCCTTCTGTATTGCTTCATTCCGCACGACAAACCAACACAAATTTTTGAAAGTACCTGGCAAGCGGTTCGTATGCGCCTATGGTACTTAGCAAAACAAAAACACACCTGGCTCATCGGCTTATTAACAGGGGCTTTATTTTCACCCTTTGCCATCTTTGCAGACTTATGGGGGATTCCCTACTTCACTCAAATATGCCACTTCTCTCAACTAGAAGCATCTCAGTTGGTATCCATCCTTAACATAAGCTGGGCTATCGCGGCTCCTACGATCGGTTGGATTTCCGATCGCTTGCAATCCAGGAAAACACCGCTCGTTGTTAGCGGTATAGCAGCAACCCTCCTGTTTGCTGCCTTACTTTGGTTCCCTCCCCAACAATTCATTTCGATAGCCATTTTAATTGCCGCATTAGGAGTCAGCTGCGGAGGACAAGTGGTGGGGTTTGTCGCCTGCGCTAACCTGAATCCAAGCCATATGGGGGCCAGTTCCATCTCCTTCACCAACATGCTTTGTATGACGGTCTGTGGATTAGGACAACCCATTGTGGGCTGGATTATTGATGGGGTTTCTTCAACCTATACTCTAAGCGAATCTTACCGCCTTGGGTTAAGCATTATTCCCGTCATGCTCATCATTACAACGGCTTGCGTTGCTCGCTTTTTTAAAGAAAAAGCTGAGCTTCAAGGAGAAACAACGCTTTAACCTTACGCTTTAGAAGCAGCGTTTAGAATTTCCTCTGGGGTTGTACTCGCAGTACCTACTTTTTTGATCACCAACCCCGATAAAAGATTGGCAAACCAACCGGCTTCCTCTGGAGTAGCTTTGGCACAAAATGCGGCCGTTAACGCAACCAAAGCAGTATCACCGGCACCCGAAACATCAAAAACTTCTTTGGTAACCGTTGGAATGATATCCATTTTCCCTGATTCATGAATGATAGCTAAGCCATCTTCTCCCAAGGTAACCGCTAAATAACGTACACGATGGGTATGCAAAATCGCTTGAGCAATTGCCGTTAAGGGTGCATCGGAAGCTTCAAGCTTGGCTAATTGCCGTGCTTCCGCCTGATTAGGCTTTAACAAATCTGCACCGCTATAATTCAATCCATGTCCAGGTTTCGGGTCAATGGCTAAGAAAAATCCGTATTTTTGTTTGAGCTCACCCAGCTTATTCAATAAGGACTGGGTAACACTCCCTTTAGCGTAATCTGAAACAATCACCGCTGTCACCTGTTCGGTTGCTAATCCCTGTTCGATTTGATGCTCCAAATAACGCACTTGATCGGGCGTAAATACTTTCTCTCGGTCTAAGCGAAACAGCTGCTGATTGCGCGCAATAACCCGAGTTTTTACAATCGTCGATGCCGTTGATGACGCATCCGTTGAGGGATAATGGATGTGATTGTCCGTTAATAATTGCTGCATCATCTGCCCCGCGTCATCTGCGCCAATTGGTCCAAAAAACCTTACCGACGCACCCAATTTCTGTAGATTTAAAGCCACATTACAAGCACCGCCCAAACGATAAGTATCTTTTTCGATAGCTACCACTGGGACCGGTGCTTCCGGCGAAATACGATGAACATTACCCCAAATGTAATGATCCAACATCCCATCACCGACTACCCATACATTCATGGTAGCAATGGAAGTTAAAAACGTCTTAACCTGTTCAGACCTGTTGTTCATCAATTGTAATTTTTTTTAAAAAATTAAGCCTAAACAGCCCTCAGGGTCAACGATTTTACGAATCCAAGCTGTCAGCTGTACCATCCGGCTTCAGCCGTTCCAACAATAAAGCTGATCGTTCCAACTGCTTTTGGCAATATCGTTGATAAAACAATCCTTCTTTGTAGCTGGCCACTAATTGCTCCAGAGGAATATCTCCTGATTCCAACTCACGAACAATACGCTCTAAATGCCCTATGGCTTCTTCAAACGAAAGCGCTTTCTTACTTTTCCCTTCACCCATAATTTATATTAAAAAAGGATTTGTTTATTTGCCAATTGCATTATTAAAATAAAGAGATAACTATGCTAAAAACCCAGTTGTTTATTCTTTTGGTGGTTTATTTTATCTGCGAGACTGCTCTGTTGATTCTTAATCATCACAACATCCGTAAAAACAGCAATCATAATCCCTTTAAGGACTTTTTGGATGAGGAGGCATTCCGCAAAAGCATCCACTATTCCTTGAGCTGCAATTCATTCTCTATCCTAAAAACCTTTTACCGTTCGTCCTGGCTGGGGCTTATTTTTAGCCTGGAGCTCATGAGTTTATTCTTGAACTGCTTCCCATCCGTTAATTCCCTATGGGGGCAAAGCACAGTACTGTTCCTCTGGATGTTCTTGTTGAACCTACCCACCCTGCCATTGGACTACCTACATACCTTTCAAATCGAAAGCCGTTTTGGGTTCAATCGTTCCTCGCACAAGCTATGGTTCATGGATCAACTAAAAGGAATTTTTGTCAGCGCCTGTCTTCAAATCCCCTTAATCACTGCCTTACTATGGCTCATTCAAGCCTATCCTAACACCTGGTGGTTGTGGGGCACCATCGGCTACACAGGACTTCAGGTTGTTTTGATTTGGGTCTATCCCAAACTGATTTTACCACTCTTCAACAAACTAACGCCCTTAGAAGATGGAACGCTAAAGCAGCGCTTAACCCAATTGGGAGAAAGCGCTGGGTTTAAAGCCACTAAAATTCAAGTACTGGATTCAAGCAAACGCTCTACCCACTCAAACGCTTACTACAGCGGCATTGGCGGGATTCAGCACATCGTCCTCTACGACACCCTGCTCAAGCAAGCAACGGAAGATGAAATTGTTGCCGTGGTAGCGCACGAAATGGGACACGATAAATGCCACCATTTACCCAAACAGCTGCTTATTTTGGGCTTGGGAACCGGTATCCTCTTAAAGCTGTGCGACTGCCTCCTGCATAGCGATTGGATTGCAGCCCAATTGCATGTACAAAGTACTACCCCCTTGGTTGTGTTGGTGTTATTGGCAACGGCAGGTTCCTTGTTCACCTACTGGCTAAGTCCTCTGTTCAATTGCTTCTCCCGTCACTTTGAATACCAAGCGGATGCGTTTGCAGCCAAACAGTACGAATCGTGCGCTGCCAACCTCATCCATGCGTTAAAGAAGCTTTATCGGGAAAATGCGAGCAATCCATTTCCGCACCCCTGGTTCAGCACCTTCCATTACACCCATCCAACTCTCATTGAGCGCGAAAAAGCACTTCAAAAATACATCAACTAAAAACCGCAACATGCTATGGAAAAAACGATTTTTCAGAAAATTATCGACCACGAAATTCCTGCGTCGATCGTTTACGAAGACGACCAATGTATCGCCTTTGACGATATTGATCCACAAGCGCCTACCCATTGCCTCATAGTCCCTAAACAACTGATAGCGCGCTTACGGGAAGCTAAGAAGGAGCATCAAGCGCTTTTGGGGCATCTGCTGCTCGTTGCTGGAGAAGTGGCAAGAATTAAAGCGATCGACCCAAACGGTTACCGCGTGGTTATCAATTGTGGACGGGATGGCGGCGAAACCGTTCCTCACTTACATGTACATCTGTTAGGTGGTCGTTCTTTACAATGGCCTCCAGGATGATTTAAATTATCCCCATGAGTTCGTTAGTACAAAAAACGATTAAAAATAGAATCGAAGTAGTCGGTAATGGACTCCATACCGGAGAGGCTACAAAGGCTATTTTATGCCCAGCGCCCGAAAATCAAGGGATTCTATTTCACGTAACCCACAAGGGACATACCGTACAAATTCCAGCAACCATCGAGCATTTAAACCCATCGGATTGCGTACGCAACACCACCCTTAATAAGGATGGGGTAAAAATCAATACAATTGAACACCTATTAAGCGCCTGCTACGGATTGGGGATTACCAACTTAACCGTTGAGGTCAATGGATGCGAACTGCCTATTTTGGATGGTTCTGCACAGCCTTGGGTAGAAGCGTTAACAAAAGCGGAAATGATAACGCAAAAAGCCGAAGCGTTTTGCTGGGAAATCATGGAACCTATTTCCATTGTAGATGGAGATCGTTCATTGCTCGTATTACCCTGCGACACGTTGAAAATCACATGCACCTCAACGGACAGCCGTCAAACCCATACGCAGCATTTATCGCTCACGATTGATCCCAACACCTACGCCAGTGAAATCGCTGCTGCCCGCACCTTCACAACCTATGAAGATATCGAACCACTGCTGAAGCTGGGAAAGATTAAAGGCGGTACATTAGATTGCGCTGTGGTTATCAAGGGCGATAAATATTTATCAAACGGCCCCATGCGTTATCCGGATGAGTTCGTACGCCACAAAATATTGGATATTTTAGGCGATTTATCCCTAGTGGGACACCCTATTAAAGGGCATATCATTGCGATTAAGACCGGACATACGCTCAATGCACGCTTAACCAAAGCTATTTTGGCACAAGAAGAACAAACTGCACTGCCCCTATCGCCGTCCAATTCGTCTGCTGCCATTGATATTCATGGGATTTTAAAACTATTACCTCACCGTTACCCCTTTGCCATGGTAGATCGCGTATTGGCCATACAAGATAATACCTTGGTCGCGCTTAAAAACATCACCATCAATGAGCCGTGCTTTACCGGCCATTTTCCAGAAAATCCGGTTTTCCCGGGCGTGCTGCAGGTTGAAGCCATGGCGCAAGCTGCGGGTATCTTGTTGGGCATCAAACTCAATACCAACACCCAAAACAAACAGGTGTTTTTCATGAGCGCCGACAAGGTGAAATTCCGTCATATTGTTCAACCAGGGGATCAATTGCGCATTGAGGCAAAATTGCTTAAAATAAAAAACAATTGTATTGGATACGCCGAAGCGCAATGCTTAGTAGCCGATCAGGTAGTATCATCGGCTGAATTAATGTTTATGCTCAGAGATTTGTAATGTTAGCCATGAATACAACCACCTTTATTCATCCAACCGCCATTGTTGAACCCGGTGCGCAATTGGGAACACAGGTATTTGTAGGGGCCTACGCTTATATTGGTGCTAACGTACGCCTGGGAGACCGTTGCAGGGTAGAACATCATGCAACTGTCGATGGTTATACCACCCTAGGCACGGATAACGAAATTCATCCATACAGCTTTATTGGAGCCAAAACCCATGATTTAAAGTACAAGGGAGGTCGTTGTTTTTTAACCATCGGCAATCATAATGTATTTCGTGAATATGTTTCGATTCACACCGCAACAGCCGACGGCGACGCAACGGTTATTGGCAACCATAATTACATTCTGGCCTTTTCCCACATTGGCCATGATTGCCAGCTGGGGGATGATATTATCATGAGCGCGCAAGTGGCTACTGGAGGTCATGTTCGTATCGATAATGCTGCTAATATCGGCGGTAATTCCTCCATTCATCAATTTTGCCACATTGGAACACACGCGATGTTAGCCGGTCACGCATTTCTCAAAAAGGATCTACCGCCCTTTATGATTGCTTTTGGCTCCCCAGCCCTTGTTAAAAGCTACAATTATATTGGTATGACACGCCATGGGTTTTCTCCCGAAGAATGCGCTGTAGTTAAGCACATCTTCAAAGTACTATACGAATCCAACTGGAATCGGTCGCAATCGATTACGCAGCTTCACAATTGGGCAACGCTCAATAGCTATCCAAAATTAAAAACCATCTTTTTTGATTTCTTAGAAAAAGCTTCCATTCGTGGCCTTATCTAACTGAATAGGAATAACCATACGATCCATGGACGCAGCTCCTAAAAAGTTCATACCGACTCCTTTTCAGTATCACGAGGAACTAACCCTAACCATTCAAAACCTTACCAATGAGGGGCGAGGAATCGGTCGCTTCAACAACTGGGCGGTTATGGTTCCATTTGTAGTTCCAGGCGAAACCGTACGCGTACGCATCTTTCGCAACCACAAAAATTATTCCGAAGCGGATTTAATCGAAGTTCTCGACCCCTCTCCGCATCGTATTGCTCCTAAATGTCCCCTGTTTGGTCGTTGCGGGGGCTGCCAATATCAACATTTGACCTACGAAGAACAGTTAAAGTGGAAACGCCAACAGATTCGTGATTGTTTGGAACGCATTGGAAAGATTAAAGCCGAAGTACCACCAGTGGTTCCATCCGAAAAAACCTATGGTTACCGCACTAAACTTACACCGCATTTTGACCGACGAGGTTCTCAGTGCCCGATTGGATTTTTGGCCGTTGACCAACACCGTACGATTGTGGATGTTCCACACTGTCCTATTGCAAGCGATGCTATTAATGCAGCCCTACCGGATGTACGCGCCCAGGTTCAAGCTTCCTCCGCACGCAACGGCACTTGTTTGTTACGAGAAGACAGGAATGGCATTTTAACCCATTGTAACGCAGTAGGTACCGCAAGCGTTCAATCATTAACCTTAGAATTCAGCGCTGGCAGCTTTTTCCAAAACAATCCCTATATTCTTAACGCCTTAGTAACGCACTTAAAAACGTGGCTACAACAACATCCCAACATTCAGTTTTTATTGGATGCATACTGCGGAACCGGAGTATTTGGTCTCACGTTAGCAAGCCAGGTAAAGCAATTTATCGGCATTGAAAGCGACGAAAAATCGATTCATTTGGCACGCCGCAATTTACAACTTAACGCAATTACCAATGGGGATTTCATCCAAGGTAACGCCAACGCTTTGTTCGCCAACGTACCTTTTGAAGCAGACAAAACTTGCCTCATCATGGATCCTCCGCGCAAGGGCAGCTGTACGGACTTTTTAACCCAATTGCTCGCCTTCGAGCCTCAAGCGATTTTGTACATTTCATGCGCTCCGGACACCCAAGCACGTGATTTGCAAATTCTCCTGCAAGGATCCTATATCCTCACGCACATTCAACCCTTCGATATGTTCCCTCAAACAAAACATATTGAATGCCTTGCGATTTTAGAGCATCGTTAATCTATGCTGAGGCGTATCGATCGTTACATTTTACAGGAATGGCTTAAGGCATTCTTCATCGTCATCTGGCTTACTTTAGGCATTCTCCTGTTGGAAGACATGTCGCGTAATCTAAAAAATTTCATCGAACGCGGCGCATCCTTCCAAACCGTTGCCACTTATTATACCTTAATTACGCCTAATTGCTTGGGAACGGTACTGCCGATTGCTTTCTTTATCTCCATCCTGTACACGTTAAACGTTCTGCAATTGAATGGGGAAATCATTGCCTTACGCGCATCCGGATTAACCGTCCTATCAATCACCCGTAGCCTTTGGGGTGCTGCCGTTGCCCTTATGCTGCTCCTGTTCCTATTCAACGGCTACCTGTTGCCTTACACCTCACGCACCACCCAAAACATTCATCAGCAAATCGATTACGCTGCTCAAAAACGCAACACGCAGGAAGATAACCAAATCGATGTTCAAGACAACCTGTGCTTTTATAATCCAACATCCGAACGTCTGTGGCGCATCAACCGTTTCAGTTTGTATACCCAAACAGGAACCTTTGCTACCGTAACCCTGTTAACCAAAGGACAAGAACAGAAGCGCTTAGAAGCGCAACGCATTACCTTTAATCCTGCCGACCACACTTGGCATTTATATCATGGCCGCACCTGGTATTTTGATGACCAAGCCAACCCTACCCGCTTCGAACCCTTCCAACATACCCACTTTACCTGCGAAGAAACCCCTCAATTGATGCACTGCATTACGAAACCGCTCAAAACCTTAGGGATTCACGAATTACGCGCCATTACTCATTTCTTTCCCCGCAACTATCAGTATTTTACTGAACACCGCATTCAATACGCATCTATTTTAGCTAGCCCCTTTATCTGCCTCATCATCGTGCTGATCGCTATTCCCTTTTCGTTAAACCAAGTACGCACAAATCCGGTGGTTGGGGTATCCAAGGCAGCAGGGTTGCTATTCCTGTACTATGCACTAGGCGGAATCGGTCACGTATTAGGGGGACAACGCTTTTTGCCCGCCATTGCAGCCGCCTGGTTCCCCAATATAGCCCTGTTGGTCGCCGGTATCGTCCTGTATCGCAAATACGCTCCTCGTTAAGCCCTAAGCTCTCATGCGGGTAAACATTTGACCTTGTATGAAAACGAACACACACTAAAAGACGTGCCTTTGATTTCAGCCAGCTGCATTGAAAAAATTCGCCAACAAGTCTCTATCGCTGATGTGGTTGCGCCCTATACGCAATTAAAGCCTTGTGGTCGCTATTTAAAAGGGCTTAGTCCGTTTACACACGAAAAAACCCCATCGTTTTTCGTCGATGTTCAAAAAAACATTTTTAAATGCTACAGCAGCGGTCATGCAGGCGATATGTTTCGCTTTTTAGAGCTTAAAGAACAATTGTCGTTTAGCGAAAGCATTGAATGGATCTGTGAAAAGTTTTCGATTCCATTGGAATATGAAAATACTTCCAATAACCGAATCAAATCAGGTACCTCAGCCTCAGCTGCCTTGAAAAAGAAGACCTTGTTGCAGCTTTATGCGCGCGCTCATCAACTCTTTCAGCAGCGTTTTTGGATGAATGATCCCCTTGCGCACAGAGTACAAGATTTTTGGCAAAATGAACGGCATTTTAAGCTAGAAACCGCGCGTCTGTTCGAAATAGGATTTGCTTCAACCCATCCAACCGAACTGTTTAACACGCTCCGTAAAGAGGGAGCTACCTATGAAGACCTCGTACAAAGCGGATTGTTCTATCAGCCCAAGCAGCCACAAAACGCATTGGTTTCGCGCTTTCAGGGACGCTTAATCATACCCATTCATGATATCCAAGGGCGCGTCATTGCATTTTCCGGACGCCATCTGCCCTTCATCTCCAATCCGGATGACCCAACGCAAGAATCGAAGTATGTTAATTCTCCCGAAACACCTTTGTTTGTTAAAGGTCATACGGTCTTTAATTTGAACCGTGCGCGGCAAGCCAATCAACCCAATCAGCCCTTCTTTTTGGTTGAAGGCCCTATGGATGTCATCCGTTGCTGGGAATGCGGACTCAAAACAGCTGTTGCTCCTCAAGGAACTGGACTGACTGAAGAACAGCTGAAGTTGCTCAAGCGCTACGATACGCCCATTGTCGGCCTGTTTGACGGAGATGCGGCCGGTATTAAAGCCGGTGTTCGCTTAATGACCTTAGGAATTCCGCTCGAAATTCCGATTCATTATTACCGTTTAGCCAGTACCGAAGATCCCGATAGTGCTTTGTTGGAACAGCCAGCATTAGCCCAAGCAATTGTCCCTGAAGCTCTAACCCCCATTCAATTTTTCCAGTCAATAGCCCGCGAATACACTCCAAATCGTGTTCAACAGCAGGTACTCAAACACCTACTGCCAATTATTGCACGCTGCACGTCCCCTGTCTTGCGCTTCGACCTATTGAATGAATTATCGGGCACCCTAGGAATACCCCAAAGGATTTTAGAAGCTGAATTGCGACAGCTGCAAGCAACCCCAACCGCCAAAGACCCAACAGCCCCCGTCGATTCCAAGCCCAACATAGCCACCTTAGAAGGGCAAATCTTGCGGGCGCTTTTTCAGGCTCCCCGATGGACTCCGCAGCTCCTTGAGCAATTACCGCTCGATTGGCTTGATACCACTCATCCAACCGGCCAGTTGCTCGTAAAAGTATTGAGTGAATTTCAAGCAAACGGTATTAGTTCCTTACAGGATCGCTCGCGTTGGCAATTAACCCCTGAAGAAGTTGAGCTATGGTCCGATGCGCTAGCAGCACCCTATTTAGATACCGAGGACGTACTGGAAACATTAAACTTTGTTCTGCAGCAACTCCACCGGCGGTTTTTAAAAAAATCGCTTTACAAAATTGACAAAATGCTTTCAGATGCTGTTAATTTAAACGAGCATTCCATTAAAAAACTACAAGCCGATCGCAACGCCTGCAAACAAGAACTGTCTAAAGTTGCTTCACATATATATATCCAATAATTTTCGTTAATCATGCCATTTCCTCGCAAGGTAAAAGTTATTAAAGCTGATGAAATTTTAGACGAAAAAATCCGTCAACTCATCGATCTATCGAAGCAACAAAAATCGACTGTATCGATTCAAGACATCAGTCGTATTTTACCGGATACCATTGCGATTACCCGCGAACTTGAAAAGGTCGTTAACATCCTCGAGGGTTTACATATTAAGGTAATTGATACCGCGGAAGAAGATATTTTATCGTCTAACAAAGAGGAGGAAATCGAAGCAGCATTCAGTAGTACGCCCGATGGGATAGAAGATCCTGTTCGCATGTACCTCAAACAAATGGGTTCGATCCCATTGTTGACCTACGAACAAGAAATTCAAATTTCAAAGGATATTGAGCAGGCCGAACATACTGCGTTTGATCAACTGTTTTCATACTCCTTATCCCTTGATTATCAATTAGATTTGGCGAATAAATTGATCGAGCATAATGAACGTTTTGATCAATTGGTGATTGAGAAAAAAGTCATGAATCGCGCAGAGTATTATGAAGATCTGCCGAAATTAATCAATCAATGCAAAACGCTCAAAACCCAAATCAACACTTTATGGCAAAAATACTGGAATGAAAGCAATGCCAAGAAAAAGGAAACGTTATTCAAGCGTTACCATGAGTATGAACGCCATTTAAAGCCCATTTTTAAAAAATTCTGTTTCAAACTGAAGCTGTTTGAAGATTTTTTGGATCAGTATGCTCCTACTGTTCGAGAGATCGAAAAATACAATAAATATTTAAAAGATGGAATTCCAGCAAATGATTCTCAAGCATTGCCTAAAAACGAAATAAAAAAGCGTTTGCAGGAAATTGAGTATCAATTGCGTATAAAACCCAGCGATTTCGTTAAAATGGTGCAGGTGGTTCGATCGAATACCCAAAAAGCCGACGCTGCAAAATCCAAAATGGTTGAATCCAACCTACGTTTGGTTATCAGTATTGCCAAAAAATACACCAATCGCGGCTTATCCTTCCTCGATTTAATTCAAGAAGGGAATGTCGGTCTGATGCGCGCGGTTGAAAAATTTGAATATATCCGCGGATATAAATTTTCGACCTACGCTACTTGGTGGATTCGTCAATCCATTACGCGTTCTATCGCTGACCAAGCGCGTACCATTCGTATGCCGGTTCACATGATTGAAGTGTTGAATAAGCTAACCCAAGCACAAAAACAATTGTTTCAGGAGTTGGGTTATGATCCAACGATTGAAGAAATTGCAGAAGCCACTCAAGTACCGGTTGATACTGCGAAAAATGTCTTTAAGATGGCTCAACAACCTATCTCGTTACAAAGCCCAACCAGCACCAACGAAGATAGTTGCGTAGGTGATTTTATTGAAGATAAATCCAGTGGTAATCCTTCAGAAATTGCTGCCTATAACCTTTTGAAAGAACGGTTTTTGGCAGTTTTGGATACCCTAACTGAACGCGAACGCAGCGTCATTGTCCTACGTTTTGGTTTGAATGGCGGCTATAGCCACACTCTAGAAGAGGTCGGTAAGAAATTCCAAGTAACCCGCGAACGTATCCGGCAAATTGAAGCAAAAGCCCTACGTAAGATGCGCCATCCTATGCGTATCCATCAAATCAAAGGCTTTTTGGAAGAAGAGGATACTATCAGCCAAAGCGCTATTGATGAGATTTTGGACAAGAAGCGCCGCGCAGACAACAAAGCCCTGTTAGAACAGCTGCGTCAGTTGCATTTAAATCCCAACGGAAGCTTTAGCGCCCAAGAAGAGGCAATCGAAAAAGACACGAAGCCTATAAAGACCAAAAGATCGTCCAAACGCAACTAAGTGTGATGCATTCCCTGCTCAGGGGCGTTTCTGATATACTTTTGTCGTTTAGGTTTGTTTTCCTTGCTCAGATGTAGCTCTTTTTCAGACGTTGCTTTAGCAAAAAGTGCTACTACCTAAGCTGACACGTTGTGCGCAGCAAAAGAATCTAAATTAAGCTTCGAATCCTTCACCTAAGTAGAATTTGCGGCTATTGGGGTCGTTTAACAATGTATCACGGTCGCCCGAACAAAGCACCTTGCCGTCGTACAACAAATACGCACGATCCACCACTCGCAACGTTTCCCGCACGTTATGGTCAGTAATCAATACGCCGATGGATTGCTGCTTCAACTGCAAAATAATAGCCTGTACTTCTTGGACGCTGATGGGATCCACTCCGCTGAATGGCTCATCCATCAATAAGAATTTGGGATGGGTCAATAACGCACGGGTGATTTCCAAACGCCTTCTTTCGCCACCGCTTAAGGTATACGCTTTTTGCTTTGCAACCTTGGTAAGCCCTAAATAAGCCAATGCAGATCGGGTTTGTTCCTCAATCTCAATCTTGGATAACGATAAGGTTTCTAAAATCGCACGGATATTATCCTCAACGCTCAATTTGCGAAAGATAGAGGGCTCTTGCGGCAAGTACCCAATGCCCATACGCGCCCGTTGATACATGGGCATTTGGGTAATGTCTTGTTCGTTGAAAAAAACTTTTCCCTTCGTCGCTTCAATTAACCCAACAATCATATAGAAACAGGTGGTTTTCCCAGCACCATTGGGACCTAACAACCCAACGATTTCGCCTGCTTTAATCGCCATATCGACCCCACGCACTGCATCGCGTGCCCCATACGTTTTCACCAGCTGATGAACCGTAATCGATGGATTTGCTGTTTCCATAATCATTTAGTCTAATATTACCCGGGAACGCTTACTTTGTTTAGCTTTTTCTACCAAAACCCGTTCCGATTCTTTATAAAACGTGACTTTTTCGCCCCTAAAGGTACCTTGCTGCGAACAGTTAACCACCACATTGCCCGTCAGTACCAATTCTCCTAAAGTGGGTTCAATTACAGCCTTCTGCGAGTTGGCCTTTCGAATTTCTCCTGTTTTTGGATCCTCCACCTGCAAAAACACATGCTGGCGCGCAATAATCAGCTGAATCCTGCCAATATGCTCCAAAACCTCAAAGGAATGCTGTACCTGAAGCGCCCAACAAAAGAAACGCATGGGTACTTTGGTAAGCGGTTGTGTATAACACCACCGAGGGAAAAAATACTGCAATCGGGCTTGATTCTCCGATTGTGAACATACCCACATCCGCTCACAAGACCCATAAAAACGGTCGCTTTTAATAACAACATGCCCTTCAAACTGAAATTCATTGCGGTCGATAAAGCGCAACAATACCATGCGGTCGCTCGAAATACTGGTGCGCGAACGCGTCCCTTCATAAAAGATAACACTCGCTTTTTTCCCAATATGAATTTTCGAACACAGCGCATCCGCATCCTTTTCTTCCCATACCCATTGCTCTCCAACCAACACATAATGCGCGTGGGTAACCGTCAGTAAGGATTCCCCTGTCACCTGATGCATGGCGGGAGAAACAATAGCATCTTCGCTACGAATCAATACATCCACCGAAGCTTTGTCGCGCGGATTAAATAGCATCAAAGTTAAATTACTAACCTGAAACTGTCCATCTACACCGTACCGCACCTCATCCCCAGTACACAGCCATGTTTGCACCCCAAATTCATTGAAAAACGGCATCGAAAATTTTTGAATCGGTGCATTCGATTGAAACCGAAATAACTCATCAGCCGCCTCTAGCTTACACAACGGCATAAATCCTGATAAAAGCACCCACCAATAACGCATTGTTTCATTACCATTAAAGCTCATTTAACGCGTTTATCAACCACCGTTCTTCCTTTATTTAAAAAATGCTTTAACACACGCAAAGTACGATTGAACGATTTTTTATTTGGGATAACTTTGATCGTGGATACAAAAAGAGATAGAGGCAAGCGAAGTGCGAAAATGAATGGCATTAGGCGACCTAAGCGCTAGTTTAGGGATGAGCTGCAGCCTACGATTACGTCATGGTTCGTAGTTGGTTTTTGCAAATTAAAAACAGATGATGTAGGAAGCCTCAATAAACAACAAAGCGTGGTTTGACAACAAGCTGTGGAATCAAACGATCAATAAGCTGGCACTAGGATTCCGACCCAATCTACTGGGTTGTCGGAGGACATTTTAAAAGCGGTGCTCAGTGGCGTTCCAAAGGCGTTTAAGATTTGCACGGTGGCGCCAAAAAACCCCTATATTGAGGATAAGCAACGGTAGGGCATGCACGCGCGATGCTTCGAAACCGTAGCATAAGCAACAAAACGGTAGCAGGGATAGGACGCAACAAAGGGATGCACACGATACATAGCGCAGCCATTTAAAGACGATTCCCCAAACCACCAACGCAAGCATCAACGGTACCGGAATAATATATATCAAGCCTCCAATTAGGGTTGCAACCCCCTTGCCGCCTTTGAAACGGGCAAACAGAGGATAACAGTGCCCTAATAATGCGCCCAACAAAGCTCCATAAGGAGATTGCCAGTAAAGGGTACCAAGGATAACCGCATAGCAACCTTTCAACGTATCCAGGGCAAATACCGTATACCCTGCTTTTTTCCCCAAGGTACGCAATACATTAGTTGCCCCTGGGTTTCCGCTTCCTATCTCAAAAATGCACACGCCGTATAGCTTGGAAATCCATACGCCAAAGGGTAATGAACCCAACAAATAACCCACTAATAGCGCCATTCCCATATTTCTTTTAATTCACGGTTATTTTACCACAAAATTAACCAATTTATTGGGTACATAAACCGTACGGATTAAGGTTTTCTGTTCCAAATAAGGAGCAACCTTAGCATCGGCTTTGGCTGCTTGAATCACTTCCGTTTCTTGGGCAGGCACTTGAACCACAAGCATTCCGCGCAGCTTCCCATTCACTTGAATAGGGATGTTTAATTGCCGGGATACACATAGAGCGGAATCTGCCTTAGGCCATGGAGCATCCACAATCGCTTCTGTTCGTCCACAGCGGTGCCATAATTCCTCCGTAATATGCGGCGCAAATGGAGCCAGTAATTGCAAAAATACCTCCATCGATTGTTTTGGAATTGTCGCCTCCTTTTGGAATCCATTGAGGCAAATCATTAACTGCGAAATGGCGGTATTAAAGCGCAAACGCTCGATAGCATCCGTAACCTTTTGAATACTTTCATGTAAAAGCCTTTTGCTATCGTCGGAAGGCTCATCCTGCGTAATGTTTTTAGACAACTCGCCATCCGGGCCAATACACGTACGCCATAGCCTGTTTAAGAAACGTGCTACCCCCTCAATGTTTTGCGTACTCCAGGGCTTCGAGGATTCCAGCGGCCCCATAAATAATTCATACAGACGCAACGCATCCGCTCCATACTGATCGACAATGTCGTTCGGATTAATCACGTTCCCTAAGGATTTAGACATCTTATTGCCATCTGCCCCTAAAATAATGCCAGGGTGGAATAAGTGCGTAAACGGTTCAGACGTTGGTACCACGCCGATATCGAATAAAAAATGATGCCAAAAACGCGCATACAGGAGGTGTAAAACCGCATGTTCCGCTCCTCCTACATACAAATCTGGCGTTCCCCAATAGGCTAAAGCCTTGGGATCTACCAAACGATCCTTGTTATGTGGCGACAAATAACGCAGATAATACCAACAGGAACCTGCCCATTGCGGCATGGTATTGATTTCCCGTGATCCTTCAATCCATTCGGTTGATGCACCTTGCACTCCCGGTTCAATCGCTCCTGTGGCTAAATTGATGCGTATGTTCAGCCATTGAGGATCGGCATTTTGTAAAGGAGTTGTGGAGCCCTCAGTCGGTTGATAAGAATCTACCTTCGGCAAGGTTACCGGTAGGTGTTGTGACGTTAACGGTACAGCATAAAATTTCATGCCATCTGCTTCATATGTTACTGGTTGGATGGGTAAAAATTCATGCAAAGGCGAATTTTTGCACTGCAATAAGCGCTGATAATCCACTTCCTTCACCCAAATAATCGGGAAGGGTTCCCCCCAATACCGTTGGCGCGAAAACAACCAATCATGCAGTTTGTATTGCACGGTTGCTTCTCCCAGTTGACGCTCGACCAATGCCTGTGTTATGCGCTCCTGAGCTTCATCGGTTGGAAGTCCTGAAAACTCATGCGAATGGATGAGCACACCCGGTTCACAAAACGGCAAAGGCGATTCCTTTTCGGCTTGAATAACGGGAACAATAGGCAAATGCGCCATTTGGGCAAATGCGTAATCACGGGTATCATGAGCTGGCACCCCCATAACCGCCCCAGTTCCATGGTACATTAACACATAATCGGCTACCCAAACCGGAATCGGTTCATGCGTCAGCGGATGCATTGCATACGAACCGGTAAACACCCCTGTTTTGTTTTTGGCAAGATCCGTTCGCTCCAAATCACTTTTGGCCGCAATACTCGCCTGATAGGCTTGAACCGCAGCCCGCTGTTCGTCTGTGGTCAATTGGCTTACTGCCGGATGCTCGGGGGCTATCGCAATAAACGACACTCCAAATAACGTATCGGGGCGGGTGGTAAACACCTCTAAACAACCTCCGTTGGGAATTTGGAATTTTACGCGTGCTCCTTTGGAACGCCCTATCCATAATTTCTGTTGCCTTAAGGTTGCTTCCGGCCAATGCAATTGCGCCAACCCATCCAGCAATTTATCCGCATAAGCCGTAATGTTCAGCACCCATTGCCTCAACGCTCGACGCTCCACCGGATAATGCCCACGCTCCGATTTCCCATCAATCACCTCCTCATTAGCCAATACCGTCCCTAATTTAGGGCACCACCAAACCGGCTTGTTTTCAACGTGCGCCAACCCATGCTTAAAAAACTGTAAAAAAATCCACTGTGTCCATCGGTAATAACTCGGCGCGGTCGTATCGATTTCACGCGACCAATCAATCCCAATACCAACCCGCTGTATTTGCTTACGGAACGCATTGATGTTGTTTTGCGTATTGATGGATGGATGAACACCGGTCGCAATCGCATTCTGTTCAGCAGGAAGCCCAAACGCATCCCAACCCATCGCATGCAGTACGTTAAACCCACAGGCACGCTTATACCGACCTAAAACATCCGTAGCCGTATAGCCTTCAATGTGCCCGACATGCAATCCTGCAGCTGATGGATAAGGAAACATATCCAAAATCCAATACTTGGATTTATCTGCCGATTCGGTTACACAAAACAATCGCTGGCGTTGCCATTCTTGCTGCCAATAAGCTTCAATCGCCTTAAAATTGTAATGTGCATCCCTCATAGTCTTTTATCCTACACCCCCAGGATATTTCAGCAAGCCAAAACCCATCCAACCAATAACTTTAGTTACCTGGAGGATTCGGAGATTTACCCAGCGATGATGGGGACAATCCCATTAGCTACAGGACGTAAGGGAATTCACGCCATTGGCGACCCTGGAGGGTGCAACCATTGGCTTTACGGTTAGCGCCACCCCATTGTTTAAAATAAAAGGGTACGTTGTTGGCCACGCATTGATCGCGTACGCTGACAACCCAATCTTCCGGAAGCGGACGCGCAAAAGGGCCACTTTCACCTCCCAAAATTACCCAGTGGATAGCGTGTAAATCCAGGGATGGGATAGCGCTTACCATCGGCTCAATACATAACCAACGAACCGCGGCATTGACTGATGCTAAATAAGGGATGCGCTTAGTTTGCGCTTGAGATTCTACCGTTACGCCCATCCAGATGTTACGAGTCCAGGTGATCTTAGGGGCTATTTGCGCCAAGCGTTCCGCTCGCTTCGTTAAGACCTGAAACGTATGCCAATGGGCTTGGTTCATTACGCGAAACACCTGCAAAATAAAAGCGTCGGGCACCTGTTCATGGAACAAATCGCTCATGGAGCAAGTAAAGATCGACAGGGGGTGTTTCCACTTTAAGGGTTCGTTTAAGCTCTCAGGATGTACGGTCACTGCAAATCCATGGCTATACTTCTTTTGCCCCATTAAACACAGGCGTTTTGCCATCCGTTCGGCATAACAATGCATACAGCCTTCGCTTATTTTCGTGCACCCAGTAACGGGATTCCAGGTCTTCCCTTTCCAACCAATCAGTTCTGTATTCATGTGATTAAAAGCCAATTAAGGTAATATGGTGGCGATCTGCTGCTTCTAAAACTGCCGGCTTATCTAAAATCAACGTTCGTTCGGCTTCCAACGCAGCCCATTGTATTCCAGCAGTTTGCATAGCTCGCAGGGTATTCAAGCCAAAAATCGGCACGTCATAGCGAAAATCTTGCGTCGGTTTCGCCAATTTAACGAGCCCCATATCGTGGTTGCAAATAGCACCTGCACGTTCAATGAGTGCATCGGTACCATCGAATCCTTCCACCAGAACCGTTGTGCCTTTATGAACCACCACGCTTTGCCCAATATCCAGCTCGGCAATCCCCCGACATACCCGAATCCCATGCTGGAGAGTGGCATCATCAATCTCCGTATACGCTTTGCGCGTTAACAGGCCTTTAGACGTAAGCTGCGTTTCCATAAAACAGCGCGCATCCAAAACCGTAATCCCCAACGCTTCCATTTCGTCGATTAAGGTACCAAAAATCGTTGTCGCATTCTTTTCTTTTAATTTCGATAGCAACCAAATGGCCTTTAGGTCAGGCTTTAATCCATGAAACAGCTTTTTGGGTTGAATTTGCCCGGCAAGCCAAACATAACATGCCCCAACCTTTTTGAGCGCTTGCAACCAATGCCCTACCTGACCAACTTCAAACGTAAACCGTTGGTTATCTGGAATCGCTTGCATCCATGGTGCCGCTTCTGCTTCAAACCCAAATACAACAGCTCGTGGACATAGTCCTTTTAGAGCGCTCCATAACAAACGTGGATAATCCCCACGCCCAGCTAATAAAACGCAAGGCGCTGAATAATCAAAATCTTTAGGCAAAAAAGATTCCATGGCTTCACCCCTTGCAAGTAGTATTATCCTTGCATCCTATTTTGTACCTGGCAACTAAAAATAACTCATAAAAAAGCTTGCAAATTCCTTCAAAACCCCAAAATCTTATAAGGAAAC
>DGGR01000044.1 GCA_002392285.1 Verrucomicrobia bacterium UBA3869 | reverse complement strand
ATGTACCGTTATGCACACATTCTGTGTCCTCATGCACCCTTTGTCTTTTCCGATAACACATCTGCTACCTATGGACTCATGGTTCAAGATCACACAACAAATGCAGACGCAAAACTAATCCCTCAGCTACGAGCTAATATTGCAGGAATTGATGCCATGGTACTCCCTATCCTCAAACAACTAACCCAGCAACCCAACCCTCCGATTATCATCCTCCATTCCGATCACGGATTGCGGAAATTCCCCAATAATGTAGACTCTCTTTTTGGCAATCTCCTGGCGCTTTATATTCCCGATACCTGGAAATCCGATGCAAAAGACCTCAAGTTTATCAACCTCTACCGCTTTATCCTCAACCACCTCTTTAACGATCATAGACCCTATAGCGAACAAAATCGTCAGATCATCCGCGGCAAGATTTTCGATCCCGTTAATAATAATTGGAATCACATCCCTAAGTAATCTTTTTCGTTGAAAAGGCTATTGCTTTAAGTATTCAGGTAGTGATTTTAAGTCAACGATCTGTTCCGATTCTGCACCTTTAATCTGTGCTTTGGCTTGTGAAACAAGCTCATGCGTTAAGGTTATGACATAATGCGGGTCATCGGCATACGCCTTTTTCTGTTGTTTCCCCAAGTCTTTTTGTAGGTCTAAGGAATACAGCACTGAAAACCCTGCCGCGCGCAATTGCTGAGCCAATAACAAAGCCCGTTGACGTTCTGTTTGTTCAAAGACGACATAACAATCAACTGCGCTTTGGTCGGGGGGAAACAAAGTCTGTTTACGTAACAAATCGGTTAGGGTAACATCTCCAGCAGCGAATCCAACGGCTGGCATCGGTTGCCCCACTAATTTTTCAAACAGGTGATCATAGCGTCCGCCACCCGCCAAGGCTCTCCCTTGATCTCCGTTTCCAAACACCTCGAACACGAAGCCTGTATAATAAGCCAATCCACGCACAATGGTTAAATCCAAAGTAACCCAATCACGTACACCCAAACTTTCTAATTCCTGTAATAAAACCTTCAACTCCGATAAACGTTGTTCTAAGGCTTCCATATCCGACGAAGGTTGGCAGTTGTGAAAGCACTCACGAATAGCATCAAGGGTACGTGCTTTGCGTAAAACTTCAGTAGTGTTCAAAAACAAAGTGGCTTTTGTCGAATCCTTAAAGGATGCTGTTAAATCCTCCTGGATACTCTCTGGCGATCGACGTTCCCATTTGTCCAAAATACCCAGCAACGCACCAACCTCCTGTTCTTGATTAACCCCGAAGGCCTTTAGCCATAACACCCATAGCTGGCGATCGCTCAAGCGCACATGGAAGTGTTCTTTTTTAAGCCCAAACTTTTGAAACGTAGCAATCGCCAGGGCAATCAATTCTGCATCAGCTGCGCTGGAACTTTCTCCAATAATATCTGCATTAAATTGATAAAACGAACGTAATCGTCCCTTTTGGGGACGTTCATAGCGAAACTGTTCGGTAATGTTAAACCACTTAGTAGGGCGTTTCAAGGTGGCCAATCGCTTGCCTACCATCCGAACCAACGAAGGCGTCATTTCAGGGCGTAAGGCAATGGCACGCTCTCCCTTATCTTGGAACGCGAACAGTTGCTCTACTATTTCAGGACCGGATTTTTGCGTAAACAAAACCAAAGCTTCTACAATCGGCCCATCAAATTCTTCATACCCAAAGGTATGCGCAACCGAACGCCATTGGTTAAAGATAAAATTACGCTGTGCACAATCTGCCGGTTCAAAATCACGAAATCCTGGCAGTGGCTCTCTTTCGATCCCTTTCATGTTACCTCAAAGGTAAATTAAATCCGGATTATACCTCAAGTCAAAAAGCATTAGCAATCAGTCACGCGCTTAATCTTAAAAAGGGAACGTTTTCAATAAATCCAGGTAAACCTGAGCGCTATTTTGAATCAATTGTACATCGTATTCCGTTAAAGTTCTAACAACCCGTCCAGGGGAACCACACACAAGGGAATACGGCGGAATACTTTTATGCTGCGTAACCAATGTATTAGCGCCGATAATACAATGGTGGCCGATAGTAGCGCCATCTAATAGCGTTGCATGCATCCCGATGAGGCAATCGGAATCAATGTGGCATCCATGAACAATAGCTCCATGACCAATGGTTACACGATCACCTATCCATACAGCATCGGTTCCTACATGAATCACAACAGATTCTTGAATATTGGTACAATCTCCAATGCGGATGTTATTAATATCCCCTCTAAGAACTGCATAAGGCCATATGCTGCAATAATCCCCTAAGCTTATCTGACCATACACAACCGCTTGTTGCGCAATACGCGTGTTCGGACCATAGTGCACCTGATTATCCCTGTTCATCTCCATCATCTGATGGATATTCTTCCGATTTAAGATGATTATTGCGAACTAAATTTAGCATCTCCTGCCCTTGATGCGGCATGGACTGAGCTTGTGATTTTCCATGACAACGCAGATACATCCGAAGTCCTATGGAATTCGGATGTTTTTCAGCCAAAGCTGAGAGTTTTTTCGCTGACTCATGATTCGAAAGCTCAATGGGCTTTGGATTACACTGAATTTGCATCAATTCATCGCTACGCGTTAAGTTCGAAGGCGTATCGAAAACCTCTTTGTAAGGATCGCTAGACGATAGATGAATCAAACGAGGGGTAATTAAGAACAAGCGTTCCGATATAGTTTTTGTCTTAGTAGAGGTTTTAAACAAATATCCCAAAAGCGGAATATCCTTCAACACAGGAATACCCTTTTCCCCTTTGACATAATCCTCTGCGAAATACCCTCCAATCAACACGCTTTGTCCTTCATACACAAGCGCCTGAGTTGATATAGAAGACGAATTGGTGCTCGGCTTTGTATCCGATGAACCCGGGTCAACCGATTCATCCTTAATATCCAAAATCAGTTGAATTTGAGGCTTCCCATCACACGCACATAGATGGGGAGTTACGTGTAGGGTTGTACTACCGGAAATTGAATACATATCCCCGCTTTTTTGACCTTTTACCTCGTAGTAGAAGGTTTTGCTTTGATCCATCAAAGCAGTCAAATTATTCATAGTAATAACGGATGGACGCGCTAATACCTTACTGAGATTTTGTTTTTCCAAAAAATTGATAGCAGTTAAAAATTCATTACCATTAACAATTCCATTGATCAGACCATTGGCTGCTTTTGTAAATCCACCTTCAACAGGTCCATTGTTAGAAAATTGTATGGTACGGTTAGGCGATTTTAAATGAAGACCATCAACACCAACATTTAACCCACAGCTTTTGGACACATTAATGATAGCCGCCTGAATTTCAATTAACTCCAACGGTACATCCAATTTGGCAATAATCGCCTCATATAAGGCTAAATTTCTGCGATAATCCTTAACAATGATCGCATTTTGGCGCGCATCAATCGTAATTTCGCCCGATTTCGCATCATGAACATCCTCGGTTTCTGACTTTTTGTCTTTATCCGACTTATTCTCTTGTTTATCCCGCACCGATGCTAGTTTCTTAGCCGAATCCGGTAAAGGCGTACTCGTTAACGAATAATCTCCACTACGTTTCTTTAAGAAAATATCATTCAATAAGGTCGCTACCCCAGGAATCTGCAAACTTCCGATTTCTTTATCATCTGCCCACGCATGTTTTAAATAAAAGACACGGATGTCCACCGGATCGGTTTCGCTCGGATTATACAATTGCATGTTGCCAATAATTTCCGATAACAACTCAACCATTTTAGGAGCGCCACTAATCACGACAATTCCTCCCTCAATCATGGGATTAATCGACATATTAGATCCTACAAACCCCATGGTCTTAATCATATCTAACAGCGTTTGAATTTGACGTGGATGCACCTGCAATACTTTGGTCTGAATTTCTCCTGACTCGTAAACGTACAACACGTGGCCATCGTAAAACCACATTAATCCACAGGAATGAGTTAATTGATTCCAAATGGATACAGGATAGGTTTTCTCGAAGCTTTGATGAATCTTATGGGTATTCTTTTTTAACGCCTCACTAATCACCACATCGATCTGTTGCATCTTGCAAAAATCGGCAATGGTATCCCCTAAAAGCTTGTCTCTTAAATAAAGATAAACCGTAGAGTGCGGCCAAAATTGATGGTCTATAGATCCAGTATCTTTGGCAGTATCCGTTGGTAACAGCTGAGCTGAAAATTGAATTTTAGGTTGATCTGAACCTTCTGAAACTGGTTCGTCAATAGAAGGTTCCAACCCTGCGTACATTAAAACGCATAGGCTAGCCCCCACTGCCAAATTCCACAAGGTACGCGCATTCATTTACGAAAATCAGGGAAAAATTGTTCTTCAATCGTTTCTAAGTTCAATAAGAAATCAGTAAACTTATCCGTTAAGCTTTTTTCGCTACACTCCTTAATCGGTAATCCATAACGCAAATATAATTGATGGGTTGTCGGGTCCAACAACAACGTCCCTTCTACAAAACGCATACGCTTTAAGTTAAACTGTAATATTTTGCTTAATAATTCACGGGATTTGCTATTGTCTGCCAGGGGATTCCCTATGGAACCTTCCCAACAAAGCTGTTTGTTTTTTTGAAAAAAATGGAACTGTTGCTTTGCATGGATCCATTGATAAACCCCTTGATCCTCATGGGCTTGGATCGGATAACCAACGCATTGTTCCAACACCTGAATACACTTTGTTAATTCCATAAGCACGAAGTCTTAAGGATATTATGACGTTTTTTTAGCAAAAAGTCTATTTTTTCATGCAAATTTCTTTTGCCCTAAACGATTTCGAACAAAAAACTTGACAGTTTTTACTGCGAAACTTTACTCTGGGCTATCAACTAGAAATGAAGACAACAATTGTTACGCAAGCGAATCCAAGCGATAAAAAATGGTATCTTATTGATGCTAAAGATAAGGTCTTAGGAACCTTAGCTGTTAAAATCGCAAACATTTTACGTGGACGTAATAAAACGACCTACACACCTCAATGCGATACAGGCGATTACGTTGTTGTCATCAATGCAGAAAAAATCGCAGTAACTGGTCAGAAAGAAAGCAACAAAACGTACGCCAATTTTTCTGGCTATCAAAGCGGTTTACATGTACGTACCTTACAGGAATTGCGTCAAAAACATCCAGAAGAAATCCTTTTGCGTGCCGTTACTGGAATGATGCCTAAAAACAATTTATCGCGTCATATGCTTAAAAAGTTGCATATTTGTGTAGGCGAAAATCATCCCTATGCAGCTCAATCACCTATTGCCTACGAATGTTAATATTTTATGTCGAAAATAACTGAATTTGTTGCCATTGGACGCCGTAAAACAGCCACCGCACGTGTTCGCCTATCAAAAGGCAAAGGCGTTTGGATGATCAACGATAAAAAAATTGATATCGATCATCTATCAGACGACGTTAAAACTTCCCTCTTAAAACCTTTTCAAGTGATTGGTGATGAGGAAGGGTTTGATTTTCGCGCACGTGTTAATGGTGGAGGTTTCATGGGACAA
>DGGR01000038.1 GCA_002392285.1 Verrucomicrobia bacterium UBA3869 | reverse complement strand
CTTTTTGCTTATTATACTGTTAATGAATCAATTACCTATTATCATTACAGGCATTCATATCGATTTAACTGAAGCAATTCACACTATCGTACATGAAAAAATGGCTAAATTATTCCAACACAATACACGTATTGTACAAATTCGTGTGGAATTGACACAAGACAGCAATAAATTAGACCATAAAACATTCATGGCTCAAGGCATTGTGGAACTCCCTGGACCCAATTTGATTGTTACAACTGACTCTGATGATTTGTATCGAGCCATTGATGACCTAGAATTGCAATTGCTGCGCAAATTACGTCAACGCGCTCGCATGGCTCGTTCGAAACGTAAGCAACCCGCCTATTGAAGCTGCTGCATCACCGCATTTTCAACCACTTGCGGCGTTAATTGCATCAAATTTCCACCAGGAGCTTGCAAAACACAGTGCTCCTTGGTCGGATAAGGACCGTATATAACTCCATCCGTAGGCCCATAAATCCCAACCAAAGGCCTTTTTAAAGCAGCCGCTAAATGGATAGGCGCACTATCATTAGCAACCACACAGCGTGCCGATTGAATCAACAACGGCAGGTCGGGCAACGAGGTTTCCCCAATCAAATTAACAAAGCGCGGATGATTCAATTCCTCCCCTATTGGTTTTTGCCCAACCCATACGCAGGTATAAGGCGTTTTTTTCAGCAATAAAGCCGTTAATTCACGAAAAAACGGCCATTCCTTCTTAGGCCCCCGGCTATTTGGGAACAGCAAAATTGCCCCTTCATCAAAGTTAAAATGCCAAGGGGGTAAGCTCAAACTCAAAGGCCGCGCTGGACTGCTATTAACCTCCAATGGGGTTAATAATGCCTGTAAACGCTCCAATGCATGCGGATGATGGGTTTTAGGCGCATAGGTTTGTTGATAAAAGAAGCGCGACCCTTCACGTGCATCCCGACGACCAATTTTATGATTAGCGCGCGCAAAACCGGTCATTAACCCTGACCGAAGCAATCCTTGCCCATCCACAACCCAGTCATAGAACTCCGAACGAATTTCCTGTATCAAACGACAAAACGCACAAAACCCACTGGAACGCTCAAACAAAAGCAATTTGGATATAACGGGGCTCAAACGCAAAAAGTCCGCAAAGCAATCCCGAACTACCCAGTGGATTTTCCAACACATTCCCTTGCTTTGAGCCGCATAAAAACAGCCTTCCATCACTTGGAGCATCTGAATGATATCGCCCAACGAAGAGGGTTTTATCACCAAAATACGCGCTGTTTTTTCTGCTTCCTTCATTTCCCAAGTATACGCTTTATCCTGCCCTCCATTAATGCAAACATCCATAACTATTGTTGATCACCACGGACGAAATAAATAATCCATTCTCCTTCATTAATATATCCGCCTTGTTCATGAGCCAGCTGATCCCTAAAATGCTTATCCGTTTGCCATTTATAGATGAAATACTTTTTGCGCTCTACCTGCATCTGATACCGCTTAATAAGATCCTTCAATTGAACGTTCTTCGCTACCACCGCCTTATATTGGCGATAAGCATGACGGTATTTTGATTGAAAAACCAAAAACATTACCACCACCACTAATACAATCCAAAACGGTTTTATCACTAACCTTCGCATGATTAAACAAAGTTTTTTGCAAATTTATAGCTAAAGTTATATACTTTAGTTATGGTTTCCAATCAAAAAGAATACCACGACCGCCACTGCAATCCTAAGCAAGACTCAAAACCTCCTATGGATGACATGGGGCTCTGGAAATCTCAACAAAAAATCTACCCGCAAATAGCCTTAATTACCGTATTACTATTCGGTATTATCTGCATTTTTAGCTTCAACAACCCACATCAATCCCCTATTCCCATCCAACGCATTGCGCAAAAGAAGCCCATACATCCTGTTCTAAAAAAGGATGTTCCCGTATTCTTGCAATTGCTCGATATGCCCTATCAAACCAACCATTTGATAGACCTACAGAACGATATTATCCGCGACCACCTCGATACCCATGAAGAAAATTTCATTGAGTTGCAAACAGGAGAGGAATATTCCAAACGCAACTCTCCCCTATTTCAAGACGAACGTCCAAATGCAGTAGCCGCTAATAAACGTCCATTTAGCAATAACGCCAAGGAAACACAACAATGGCTGTCGAATCAAACGTTCCATGTAACCTATAATAATTTTAACAGCACCCTAGAAATTAATGGACGCGTCTTTCGCATCAACGAAATGGTCAACGAAAAACTGCAGTTAGTATGGAAAGACATTGATCCCATCGAAAAAAAGCTATTCTTCATCGATCCTCACCATCAATACGCCATTCAATATTAAATTGACAACCTCATCGCTTTCTATCACGATGGGGGCATGAAACAATTACTTTGTTTACCAATATGTTTATTATTGCTTTGTGGTTGCAGTGGTCCTGAAACCAGAGGGGAATATGCTGCAACAGGTGCTGGAGCGGGTGCTTTAGCTGGAGCCGCTGCAGGTCAAATGATTGATGGCCATACTGGAGGAACGTTAGCAGGAGCAGCTATTGGTGCTCTCGGTGGTACTATTTTAGGAGCCGTTGCGCACGAACATTCCCATCCACAAGGAGAAAGTTCACGTAAATCAAACGCTAGTTACGACAACAGCGAACAAATCCGCAATGAAGTTCGTCGTAAGAACCAAGATGACATTGATCAAGCACGCTCCGATTTAAGGAAAAAGCAACTTGAAAAGGAAAGCCTCGCGGTCGATAACGAAAAACAACGTTTATTGTTAGAACAAAAGCGCTTACAAATTGAAGAAGCACGATTACGTCAAGAAGAGGCACGGGTCAATTATAAGGGAACGAACTCTGCAAATCCCAACTAATATCGGGCGCAACTGAAACAGCATCTTGTATCAACAAACTTTATTATAGGAAGGATGGCGGAGCGGTCGAACGCGGTGGTCTTGAAAACCATTAAACTGAAAGGTTTCGAGGGTTCGAATCCCTCTCCTTCCGCCAGGAAACATTTATAACCATGGAAAAGAAACAAAACATTTTAATCCTCGGAGCTAATGGATTTATCGGAAGCACCCTATGTGCACATTTGCTTGCAAAAACCCAACATGAAATCTATGCCGTTGATTTAAGTACGCACAAACTAGCTCCGTGCATTAATCATCCTCGTTTACATTTTTACGAAAAAAACCTCATGATTCACCATGAGGATATTGAGTATTTAGTAAGCAAATGCGATGTTGTTTTGCCACTCGTGGCTATTGCAACTCCAAATGTTTATGTAACCAAGCCGCTGAGTGTATTTGAATTGGACTTTGAAGCCAATCTGCAGGTTATTCGTTGGTGCGTAAAATACCATAAGCGCGTTATTTTTCCATCCACTTCTGAAGTGTATGGTATGGCACCCGATGCATCATTTGACGAACATGCAACCTGCTGCGTTCTAGGCCCTATCGAAAAGCAGCGCTGGATCTATTCCTGCTGCAAGCAATTGATGGATCGTATTATCTATGCCTATGGTTATGAACAAGGGCTGTCTTATACCATTTTCCGTCCCTTTAATTTCATCGGTGCTAAATTGGACAACATCCATAACGACACCGGTTCACGTATTCTAACCCAATTCTTACATAACGCTCTCAATCACCAACCGCTTAAGTTGGTCGATGGTGGAACCAATCGTCGTTGCTTCACTTACATCGATGATGGTATTGATTGCTTGGTCCGCATTGTTAATAACGAAAACGGTTGCGCCGACAATGGTATTTTTAACATTGGTAATCCTAACGAAAACTATTCGATTGCCGAACTCGCTCAAATTGTTAAAGAAGGGCTTGTTGAATTTGATCCAAAATTAGCTGATTCGATTCAAATGGAAAATGTAACCTCAGAAGCCTATTATGGCGCAGGTTATCAAGACGTCAGCAGACGTATTCCATCCATCAAGGAATCGCAAACAAAGTTAGGTTGGCAACCGAAGGTTTCACTACGTGAAGCGTTACATACCATCTTGACCTATCACTTCAAAGGGATTGATCCAGATGAATCGCTCGTAAAAAACGCTAAACGTTAATTTAACCCCATTTTAAATAGCCTTGTGGGGTATTTTACCCATGAATTATTTAGGGCTTGCGATTTTTTTTAAAAACTGTCTAATTGTTGGCATATGGAAAGTGAATATAATAGTGCTATGCAAACTTCCGTAAACGAAAATTCCAGTAAATTTTCGACTCAATTTAGCCCCGGAACGTATTGCTACCATAACAGCTTCGGATTTGGCTGTGTGCAGAGTGTTGATTCGGAGCAGGGATGCATCATTATTAAATTTGAAACCCAAACAAAACCTCGGTCGATGGATGCCGGATTTTGCGACAAAATCCTAACAATTTTACCTAAGGAGCACATTATTGTTGAAGCCCGCACAAACGCAGAAGAAATTCAAAAGCTCGCTAAAGACGATCCTATTGCATTAGTTATTCGTGTCTTACAATCTTTTCCAACCCATCAAGCCAGTAGTTTGAAAGTAAAAGAAGTCCTTAATCAGGCACTCAGCAATTTCCTAGCACCTAATGAGTTTAAAACCTGGTGGAATGGAGTCCAAAAGAAGATTAAGTCGGAAGCGCGTATTGATTGCTCAAAAGACAGTCCCTCCAATTATACGCTACTCGAAACCCCTGTTGCTACTGATCAAAAGCTAATCCGGGAGTTTTTTGATAGCACTACACTCGAGCAAAAGTTAGCTAAGGCTGCTGAATTGATGAAATTAAACTTAGCACCTGCTGAGTTACAGCCTGTCGTTGAGCATTTAAATCAAATGCTTAAGGAAGCGACTTTATCGCCGGTTCAACAATTAAAATCCTGTTGGATGCGTGATGATTTATCAGGGAGCAACGCTACTGCGGATGAACAAGTAATCATGCAAAGCAAGCATGGGTTATTGCTCAACATATTGGATGAGTTATCTAAAGCAGAACAGGGTCGGTTCTTATCCTCCATTAAATCTGTCCGCTCCGATTGGGAAGATACATTAATTAATTTCTGCACCCAATCGCAAAACCTAAATTCTATTGATTCTAGCTTTAAGTTCTTAAGCCACAACGATGCACTTTCAGCGTTAATTAAGACCCTAAAGGAAGATTTAAAGGAACGGACGTTATCGAAAGCCTTTGTTATTTGGTTAATCAACCATAACAGTCAATACGCATCAATCCTATCGCCTTTATTGAATCAGCAGTTGTTAACCTACATCTTTCAATTGATTAACAACGAAAGTTTGTTGCAGAAGCGCAACTGCCACATGGATTTGGCGGAACTATTGTACAAAGATAAAAGTTTCGTCGAAACTATTCTGTCTACCTTACCTTCAAGCGAAATCGCCGGTCACTTACTGCAATTGATTTTAGCCAATCAATCATTGAGTTATGCGAAAAAATGCTCATTTATCACGCGTTTTATCCGTAAATTCCCTGAATTGGAAAACACGTTGAAAGACCGTGATACCCATCGCAAGGAAGACAAATTATTGGTCTCTCAAGCGAGCTTGGATCGTTTACAGGCCGAATACAAGAAGTTGGTTGAAGAAGATATTCCCAACAACAAAGCTGCAATTGCTAAAGCGCGCGAGTTAGGGGATTTGAGTGAAAACTCAGAATACAAGATGGCTCGCGAAGATCAAACCGTTCTACAGGCAAGAAAAGTTTCCTTGGAGCGTTCTCTTAACAACTGCCGCGTCATTAAACCTGAGGATATTTCCAGCGATAAAGTTAGCGTGGGTACTCAAGTTGTATTAAAGTCCAAAGCTGGCAGCACCACCTATACCATTGCAGGTGCTTGGGATGGACAGCCTGAGAAAAACATTTTGTCGTACCAAACTCCATTCGCTCAAGCTTTACTGGATAAAGCGGTCGGCGATACCGTTATCTTACCGAACGGAACAACCGCCACCGTTCAATCTATCAAACCGTATTCAATTTAACGGGTGACCCAGCAAACACACAATGATCCTACACTCTCAAACGAACTAGTTCAATTAACGGGTGTTTTAAAGCGCATTGTCTTCACCAATGCTACCAATGGGTATTCTGTTTGCATTTTAGATTTAGCGCACAAAGAGGGACTTGTTACCATCACCGGAAGTTTTTCGGGGGTACAATGCGGCGAAACCTTAAAAGTACACGGGACGTGGATTACCCATCCTACCTTTGGAAAGCAATTCAAGTGCACATCATTTGAAACCACCCTGCCGGCTGATGTCCATGGCATTCGGCAATACCTCAGCAGTGGACTTATCCACGGAATTGGTCAGGAATACGCCAATAAAATTGTTGAATATTTTGGCACCGAAACACTTCATGTGCTAAACGAAGCCTCAGCACGTTTAACCGAAGTTCCTGGAATCGGTAAAAAGCGGGCAACCATGATAAAAAAAGCATGGGATACTCAACAAGACGTCCGGGACACCATGATTTTCTTACAAGCTTATGGCATTACCAATACTCAATGCCTGCGTTTGTACCAAAAATACGGCGACAAAACGAAAGACGTAATTACCCAAAATCCCTATATTCTAATCGATACAATCGATGGAATTGGGTTTAAATCCGCCGATAAAATTGCACTCAATTTAGGGCTTACCATTGATAGTCCATTTCGAATCGACGCTGGAATTGATTATATAATCTCCCAAGCGGAAGGCGAAGGTAATACAGGGGTAATTGAGACAGAATTGATTCAAGAGACAGCTAAGCTGCTCGACCTTCAATCAACGCACATTTCTCAGCGCATTCCTATTCTCATTGATCAGCAAATCATTACACGCTATCCCCCCTTGCAGCTCATTCAACATAACCGCTTGGCAACCTATGAAGCATCCATTGCTAAGCATATTGAGCGGCTGTATAACCAACCATCTACCTTACCGCCCATTAAGATTGATTCAGCTCTCCAATGGAGTGAGGCAAAACTGGGGATTACCTGGTCGGATACCCAGAAGAAAGCTTTGCAGGCCATATTAAAATCCAAGCTGGCAGTGTTAACCGGCGGCCCTGGAACGGGTAAAACCACTTTGTTGCGCGCGTTGGTAAGCATTTTAACAGCGAAACATGTGCGGATAGGTTTATGCGCCCCAACCGGTCGGGCTGCTCAGCGCATGAATGAAACCACTGGGTGGACTGCGCAGACCGTTCATCGGCTGCTCAAGTATGAACCAACCATTGGGCGTTTCACTTACGATGAGGATAATTTATTGCCAGTTGATTTCCTCATTATCGATGAAACCAGTATGTTGGATGCTCCCTTAACGCACGCCCTACTGCGCGCCTTACCTAGTTCGGCTCATATCGTGTGCGTCGGGGATATCTATCAGCTGCCATCGGTTGGAGCCGGTAATGTTCTGCACGACTTTATCAAAAGCCCCTACTTTCACACCGAGTACCTAAGTGATATTTTTAGACAAGGACAGGATAGCTCCATTGTGAGCGTGGCACATGATGTTTTAGAAGGGAAACAGAAAATCAATGTCCCTACGTTACCGTCTGAAAGCTCCCTACCGCCCACGTGCGATGTTTACTTTTTACCCATAGAAGACCCTGCAGAAGGCATGCGTGCGATACAACACCTTTGTTGGGAATCCATCCCGAAATGGTATGGGTTGGATGGTGTTCAGGATACTCAAATTTTAGTCCCTATGCATCGAGGCGCTATTGGAATTGACCAATTTAACACAACCTTCCAGGAACATGCGGGGTTGCAGCGACGCAAAATCACTGTTGGGGCGCAAAAATTTTTCGTAGGAGATAAGGTAATCCAGGTTAAAAATGACTACAATCACGGGATTTTTAACGGCGATTTAGGTATTATTCAAGATATAGATATGGCAAAACACGCCTTAACGATTCAATTTAATGATGAATCACATACCTTAGAAGGCAGCGCCTGCTCCAATTTAAAATTAGCGTACGCCATCAGTATTCATAAATCCCAAGGTAGTGAGTTTCCTATTGTGATTCTGCCGCTCTTCATGCAACATTTTGTTATGCTCAAGCGCAATTTGTTGTACACCGCCATCACCCGCGGACGCAAAAAAGTGTTTTTAATAGGTGAAGAACGAGCCTATGCTTGCGCCGCACGTACCCTCGACAGTACCATCCGACATACGACCTTGCAAATGCGCTTACAACACCTTTTTCAAAAAAACACCAAGTTAACCACTTAATCTATTAAAACCGAGCTCGAACAGCGTTTACGTGCATCCGGTATCGTTATCAAATCTATCGGGGACACTGCCATTTCATGCAAAGTGCAACGACAAACAACCCCTGAAACCCTGCGCTACTTAACATTTTTGCAGCAAACCTATCACAAGCCGTTAACGATTGAATGGGTAGATAAGCATGAAATTAAATCCCACTCATCGAACGTTGGATCAATCAACCCGGAAGCACGCCCAACGTTATTTAAAACTTCATCAATCACAACCCTGCTTCCCGACCTATTATCGCAACATTATTTGTCTGGATATTCCGATATTCACTTCGAGCCTCATAAGCAATTCATACGCATCTTAGCGCGCAAACAAGGGATTTTGTCGGTCATTAAAGAATGGCCAATTGAATGGCAACCCATCCTGGAAAACATTATTCGACTGAAGGCTAACTTAACGCACCTCAATCATCATACGCCTTTAAATGGCCAATTTTCGCAGTCGATAGGCAACCGAACGTTTTACTGTCGTGTTTCTATGCTTCCAACCCTACTGGGTGCTAATATAGTCGTGCGTTTTCATACACCCCATCATGCACAACAGTTTAACTTCGAACCTTTGATGCAAACACAATTTGCGCAAAAAGTACTTCATGCCCCTGCCGGTTTATGGCTCATTACAAGCCCCATTGGTAACGGGAAAACAACCCACTATTATCATTTACTGCATCAACTACAAACAACCCAACGGATTTTTAGTTTTGAGGACCCTATTGAAATCCCACAGCCCAATATCTTTCAGGTTCAGTTTGCATCGGATACGCTCAACAGCCTTTGGAGTAAATTGATTCTTCGACAAAGCGTGAATGTTATTGGATTAGGGGAAATTCGTTCAAGCGAGCATTTGAAGTTCGTAGTAAATGCAGCCCTTACTGGACATTGCACGCTAGCAACCCTTCATGCCCGCTCCTTAAGCGATGTTCCTCATCGACTGCAGCTGTTTGGCTATTCCTTATCCCAACAACAAAACTTTTTACGAGGTATTTTATTTCAGCAATGGGAACATCAAGGGTCCGAACGTTACTTAAGTATTCAAGAAAAACTCTATGATTAAGCTTGAGCAATACTGCGACCTGACGAAGCAACCGCATTGAGCAATTGCTGCATTTCAGATAATATATTGTTGATAAACTGCATCATATTCTCTGAGAACTTCTTGTTTTCATCACGCATACTATTAAACACCTCAATAAGACGTTCTTGTTCAGTTACTCCAATATCAGCGAGTCCTTTCTCTTTAGTCCATACAGCGGACATGATTCCTCCACCGCTTTCAATCACCTTGCCCAATGCTCCACCAATAGCATTGATCGACTCTGCGGCCGCTGCTGCTGCTTTTTGGGCTGCCTCGCTAGCACCAGCAGTTGCCAACTTACGAAGTCCAAGAGCTCCACATGCAATGGATACAGCTCCAGATATCATATTACAGATTGCTCCAGCCATTGCTGACTGATAGGCTTTCTGTACAGACTCCTGCATCTTATTAATCTTTTCATCAAACGACCTTAACATACTCTCTAGAGCATTACGATCTGCCTCCTTTTGGTTAGTCAACAAAGCAGCAAAAGCTTTAATAATATCCTTCATCAACTGACGAATACTATCATCTCCGATTCTCTCCCATCCAATACTTGCTATACCGACTTCAGTTAATTTATTCGTCTGGGGATTCGGAACAGAAACATCATTAGCTCGTGGAATCGATAAATCATCGTCTTCAATATACGATTGTCCAGTAATTCCTCCATTAGCACTAAATTGGTCAGCAGCAAATTTAGTTTTTGGTTTTTCTATGTTATTATCAACTAAAGTTTGATTAACAGCACTGTTAGATGAAGTTGAATTGGTCGTGTGAATACTCATATATCTTAAAAACGGCCATTTATTAAGGAAATCCCCTATTTTTACCTCAAATTATTTTTTAACAAAAATACACGAGATATTTACTTCTGTCATGAACTTGTTATAATAACAGATATGGGCTTGCTGGATAAGCAACAGATCGATTTCTTGTATTTGCTGGCATTTTTATACATACAGCAATCGAAATTTCAATTGGCACTCTACCTTTTACGCATTCTCCGTTTGCATACGGCTAATGATGCAAAAATCACACTAGCCCTTATCGATTGCCTCTATAAAGCAAAGCGCTATGAAGAAGCCTCCAAGGTAATGCAATCCATCGATGCAACCAAATTGAACCATAAGCTGTTAGTAGCTTATTACTATATCTGCAGTAAAGTGTTGTGGGATTTAGACCAAAAGCCTGCTTCACGTGCTATGCTTCAAAAATATTTAACTAAACGCTCATTACCGTGAACTGGGTTGCTTCATTAGATCGTTTGATTGCTAAGTACTCTCGTTTTAACGATATCGTACTGGCAATGATATTGGTCATGATCATTTCGTTGATGATTGTGCCGGTACCACCAGCCCTCGTGGATGCGCTTATCGCACTCAACCTAACAATTTCGGTTGTTTTGTTCATGATGTCCTTGTACATACCCAATGTACTGGCATTCTCTACCTTCCCTAGCTTGTTGCTATTTACAACGCTATTCCGACTAGCACTAAACATTACCACCACACGTATGATTTTGCTGCATGCCACCGCTGGTGAAATTATTTTCACATTCGGTAAATTCGTCGTTGGCGGTAACTTCGTGGTTGGTGCAGTAGTATTCTTAATCTTACTGTTAGTACAATTTATCGTTATTACCAAAGGAGCGGAACGTGTAGCAGAAGTCGCAGCCCGTTTCACATTGGATGCTATGCCAGGCAAGCAAATGAGTATCGATGCAGATATGCGTGCAGGAACCATTGATATGGCAGAAGCAAAGCGTCGCCGTTCAGATTTGGAACGTGAAAGCCAACTGTATGGTGCTATGGATGGTGCCATGAAATTCGTTAAAGGGGATGCTATCGCAGGCCTTATCATCACCGCCATTAATATCGTTGCAGGAATTATTATCGGGGTAACTCAAAAAAACATGGAACTTGGCAAAGCGGTTACCACCTACTCCATTTTAACCATCGGTGATGGATTGGTCTCTCAAATTCCCGCGCTCCTTATTTCGATTACTTCAGGTATTATCGTTACCAAAGTAGGTTCTAACGAGGGAACAGTCCTTGGACGTGATATTGGTTCTCAAGTGCTCAATCAACCTAAAGCCTTGTTAATTGGAGGATGCATGTTGATAGCGCTTATGTTGATGCCAGGGTTCCCGAAAATTCCATTCTTACTGCTTGCAGCCATCCTCCTTCCCATCGGCTATTGTTTGAACAACGTTCGTAACAACCCCAGCAAAAAGCTTAAAGGGGCTACTAAAACTGCTCCAAAATTTAAAGCGCCAACGGTAACGCACGAATCCGAGGAAGAAGAAAGCAACGAATTCTCAGTTACAGTTCCACTCATGTTGGATGTAGAACGTTCTTTGGAATCTATCATCGAAGCAGATGTCCTCAATGAGCGTTTAATTCAAGTAAGGCGCGCATTATACCACGATTTAGGGGTTCCATTTCCGGGTATCCATTTACGGTTCAACAACGCCCTGCAGCAACATTCTTACCGTATTTTGATCTACGAAGTCCCTATTGCCCAAGGCGAACTATTGCCGAATCAAGTAATCGCACGGGAAACCAAAGATAATCTGGATATGTTAGGCGTCCATTTTACCGAAAGAGATACCTATCTACCCCACATACCGTCGTTATGGGTACCACAAGAAGAGGTTAAGTTATTAGATGGAGCAAACGTAGCTTACATGCGCGCCCCCCAAATTTTAACCCACCACCTATCTTATGTCCTAAAACGGTACGCTGGAGATTTTCTAGGCATCCAAGAATGTAAATTTTTGATGGAAAACATGGAGCAAAACTTCCCAGAAATCATCAAAGAAGTGCAACGCGTACTACCGATTCAAAAAATTACCGAAATTTTCCAACGACTCGTGCAGGAAGAAATTTCCATTCGCAATTTAAAAACCATTTTTCAATGCCTCATCGATTGGGGGCAAAAGGAAAAGGAACCGGTTTTGCTCGCCGATTATGTACGCTCTACCTTAAGGCGTTACATCAGCTATAAATTCAGCGAGGGGCACAATGTTTTATCGGTATATTTGCTAGATCCGAAGATTGAAGAAATGGTACGTAAGGCCATCCGTCAAACCTCTGCTGGAAGTTATTTGGCACTCGACCCTCCAACGGCGAAAAAAATTGTACGCGCAATCAAAGATGCCGCAGGAGATGTATGGCAACAGGCGCATCGTCCGGTGCTCCTAACCTCAATGGATATCCGTCGATATGTGCGCAAATTGATTGAAGTGGAAATCTATGATTTGCCGGTATTATCTCACCAAGAGCTTACAGACGAAATCACCATCCGTCCTTTGAGCCGCATCCAAATATCCTAAGCTTTTAATATTGCATAGACCGATTCATACCCTTATATACAAAGAGGTATGTTTCAGGTACAAATGAAGGATTTGGTTGCTTTTTGCAAAAGCAAGGGATTTATTTTTTTATCGTCCGATATTTATGGTGGATTAAACGGCTTTTTCGATTACGGTCCTTTAGGCACTGAACTCAAGCGCAACATTAAAAACGCTTGGTGGAAATCAATGGTACATGACCGAGAAGATATCATCGGACTGGATAGTTCCATCATCCTGCATCCAAGAGTTTGGGAAGCTTCCGGACACGTAAGCGGCTTTACCGATCCTATGGTGGATTGTAAGGTCACCAAAGCCCGTTATCGTGCCGATAAAGTCTTTTTTTCCCCTATCAACGTTCAAGGTAAGTTATTAGGTTATATTTGTGTTACCGATGAAGAAGATCCGCAAGTAAGCGCGCAAAAAAAGGTACAAGCGCTCCTCAAGGCCAATCATTGCAAAGATACCCCCGATGCCTTTGAGCTCAAACCTTTAACACAAGCCAAACCTGAAGAATTTGCGCTTATTCCATCGCCAGCAACGGATCATGCAGGTGATTTAACTCCTACGCGCCAATTCAATTTGATGTTTAAAACGAATGTCGGTGCGGTTGAATCCGAAGCAAGTACGGCTTTTCTGCGTCCTGAAACCGCTCAAGGCATTTTCATCAATTTCAAAAATGTGCTCGATACAACCCGCATTAAAGTACCATTCGGAATTGCTCAAATCGGCAAAGCGTTTCGCAACGAGATTACCCCGCGTAATTTTACGTTTCGGTCGCGCGAATTTGAACAGATGGAAATTGAATACTTTTTCCCAGCCGAAGAGGCGCTATGGCCTGAATTGCACAAGCAATGGATTGAAACGCGCTACCAATGGCATCAGTCCATCGGCGTTAAACCTGAATGGTTAAGCTTTGACGTGCATCAAAAAGAAGATTTAGCTCACTATGCAAAGGCTTGCACCGATATCATGTTTCAATACCCCTTTGGGGTTCAAGAGCTGGAAGGTATTGCTGTGCGTGGAAATTTCGATTTAACGCAACATCAAACCTTTAGCGGGAAGCCTATCGGTTATTTTGACGAAGAGCGTAAAACGAAATACTTACCCTACGTTATTGAACCGTCAGTGGGAGTAGACCGCACCTTATTAGCGGTTTTAGTTTCCGCCTATGATGAAGATGAAGTCAATGGAGATAAACGCATTGTGTTACACTTTAAACCTCAATTGGCACCCATCAAGATTGCTGTATTCCCACTAGTAAAAAACAATCCAGAATTGGTGGAACAAGCACGCACCTTATTCAAAAAACTACATACACGATGGTATACACTCTATGAGGAAGCTGGTTCTATCGGTAAACGTTACCGCCGCATGGACGAAATCGGTACGCCATGGTGTATTACCGTTGACTTTGATTCACTGGAACAACACACCTATACCTTGCGGGACCGCGATACGACGCGACAAACCCGATTATCGGAATCAGAATTAATCCAGTTCTTTGAGCAACACCTAGAAGCATAAAATCAAGGTACCTTAAGCTTTATTACTTATGACAAGTTCTGTTCGAGTTCGTTTTGCTCCAAGCCCTACGGGCTATTTCCATATCGGTGGCGCAAGAACCGCCCTGTTTAATTGGCTCTACGCTAAGCATACTCAAGGCACTTTTGTATTGCGCATCGAGGACACCGATACCGAACGCAACACCAAGGAATCATTGAATTCCCTGCTATCCAACCTACGTTGGTTAGGGCTTGATTGGGATGAAGGGCCCGATGTAGGTGGCCCCTATGGCCCTTATTTCCAAAGCGAACGTAACGAGGTTTATCAGCGCTACTTGGAGCAATTAAGACAAGCTGGATGCGTATACGAAAAAGAAGGCGCTATTTGGCTAAAAGTATCGGGAGCAACTCAAACTCTCGATGATTTGATTCATGGTCCTGTTCAGCGCCTAGAAGAAAAGGATTTCGTTATTTATCGCTCGAATGGCACGCCTGTATTCCATTTTGTTAATGTCGTCGATGATATTGATATGCATATTACGCACGTTATACGCGGCGAAGACCATTTGTCTAATACCAATAAGCATTTAGAACTATACCGCGCGTTTGGAGTAACACCACCCAAATTTGCCCACATACCCCTGATTTTAAAAACATCAGGCCCGGGTAAAATGAGTAAACGCGACTCAGGATCTTTGGTAGAAGAGTACCGACAAAAGTACTTCTTGCCCGAAGGAATAATCAATTACTTATCGCTGCTTGGTTGGTCACCAAAAAACGACCGCGAAATCATGCCTATAGCTGAAATTATCGCGGCCTTTGATTTGAAAGACGTAAATAATACCAATGCCCGTTTTGATGAGAAAAAGCTCATGTTCATCAACGCTGAGCATGTTAAAAACCTATCGCCCGAAGCATTCTATCAGCAAGGCGTAATAGTTTTGAAAGAAACCGGCCATGAGAACGCGATACACGATACCAATCGACTCAAGGCTATTTTCGCTATCGTCCAAGAAAAACTGCGTTCTTTTGAAGAACTGCCCCACTTTATCGAGTACTTCTTTGATGAATCTTACCCATTTGAACCTGAAGCATTCAAGAAAATCGAAAAATATCAGCCAAAACAGCGGCTTTTAGAGCTAAAAGAGAAACTATCAGCATTAACGAATTTTTCAGAAGAAAACATCGAAGCTTGTATTCACACGCTCAGCGAAACAAATCAAATCCCCACAGGGCATTACATCCACCCCTTGCGTTTCGCGGTTTCAGGTCGTAGCGTGGGCCCCAGCTTATACCACATGCTACCTATTTTAGGACAATCCACCGTTCTGGCTCGCATCCAACGGTGTTTAGATACCCAATTATCCTAATGCGTATTACAGGTGGAGCAGCGCGTAGCATTGTATTATCCGTACCAGCTTACGATCTACGCCCAGCAACGGATGCAACTCGTGAGCGCTTGTTCAACTCCATCGGCCCTGCAATTCAAAATGCAACGGTTATCGATTGCTTCGCTGGCACAGGAGCTTACGGCCTAGAAGCTATCAGCCGCGGTGCCAAATCCTGCCTGTTGATCGATAATCACCCGCAGGCTATTAAAACACTTGAAATCAATATTCAAAAGGTATGTAAAAGCGCCCAACGAACAGAATCGATTTGTAGCACGCGCTCCGACAATCTGTTAAGCATTAATGTTGAATCCTTGCCAATAAGTGACTTTATCTTCTTTGACCCACCTTATCCCCTATGGGATATTAACGCACAAGCTTTGTGGCAACTACTGAACAACTTAGGGTATCGCATGCCATCGGCCACATTAGCCATGGAATACCCATCCCAATTAACCCTGGATCTATCGTGCACTTGGACAATAAACCGTACACTCACCCACTCCAAGGGTCATAATCAACCCTGTTGTGCGTTATTAAGGTATAGATATTAAAACGCACTGTAGTGTAGCTATTTTCCACTTTACTTTAACTTATTTTATATTTATTCATAAGGCAATGAAGCCTTTTATCTATAAATGGAGCCATGAATCCATTAAAGATTTTTGGGATGGCGTATCCGTACAATGGCCTGATGAATATGCAGGATTGTTTTGCGGAAAACACATCGTTCGATTCGCACAAAAACATATCAAGCTAGAAGGGAATATTCTTGATTTTGGTTGCGGGAGGGGGTACATGTTTACCTATTTAAAAAATCCAGCAGCCAAATTATACATTGCAGATCAAAGTCCAGAAGAAGTTAAATGCGCTAAAGAACTTTTATCATCGCAGAGTAACTTTGTAGGAGGTGAAGTTATTTCGCCAACATTTTTCGAAAAATTCCATAACCACTTCCAAGTTATCTTTCTATCAGAAGTATTAGAACATGTGTTGCCCGAAGACTTACCAGAATTTATCAAAAATATTTATGGCTTAATGAAGGATCAGGGATACTTGATCATTGCAGTTCCTAACCGACCAGATTCCAATCGTCTGGATTCATTATGCCCCAATTGTGGTGCCATCTATAACATGGCTCAACACCATACTGCTTGGACAAAAGAAAAACTGGATACTTACGTAGCAAGTGTAGGCTTAAAATACGTTTGTCATCAAGAAACAACACTCCCCATGGTCAAAAACGAACTATGGATCATAAGGTTTTTGAAAAAATACTGGAATCTCTATAAATACAAGCATCAGCCGGATTTAATGTACCTTTGCAAAAAATAAAGGTATTTATCTAAGCGCTAAGCCATTCCCGAAACAAGCTTGACAAGCGCTGCCGAGGGCGTTGCTTTTAACTTGTGATAGCGGCAAAAAAATTACTTAAAGAGCCCCTAACCCGTATCTTTATTACCTTAGGGTTTTGCTTTTTAACCTACGCTGTACTTCCCATCCCTTTTATTCAAGGGGCATTGACTATCAGCATTTTCTTAAAAAACCTGCTGTTATTTTTTCTCCCGTTACTCATTTTAAGCGGAACTGCCTTAGCTTTTGCGTCATTCAAAGGTAATGGCATTGGGTTCGTCCTTACGCTGATGGCGATTGTCATCCTATCCAATTTTTGCAATCTGATGATGTCAGGAGTGGTCGGCTGCTATGTCATTCCTTATTTTGCACCCAATGCAGCACAGCCCATTTTAGCAACGGCTCCATCGATTGAACCCTACTATTTACCAGCGCTTCCGCCCTTATTGCCCAATGCATGGGCGTTAATCATTGGGGTTGCTAGTGGATTGGTTCATAACTTTATCCACTTATCGCCTTGGATGAAATGCCTACAATTGATTCATCGCATCACGTTAACGTTTATCCTGAAGGTTTTTATCCCCGCATTGCCCCTGTTTTTAATGGGATTTATCCTTAAATTACTGGTCGAAGGGCAAATGTCGCAGTTAATACGCAACAATGGGCGTTCCTGCACCCTCATGGTTGGATTTTTGTTCCTCTATTTATGTTTATGGTGGCTGACTGCCAGCCGTTGTGGAGGAATTCCAGCTGTTACTTTGCTCAAAAACATACTACCAGCAATTATTACAGGAGCAACCACCATGTCCAGCGCTGCAGCCCTCCCCTTTTCCATCGAGGCCGCCACTCGCAATACAAAAAATCCTGTTTTGGCAAACGCCGTTATGCCGATAACCATCAACTTTCATATGTTGGGCGATACCATCTGTATTCCCATTTTGACGGTTATCATCCTTCACAGCTTTGGTATGCCCATGCCTTCGATGAGCACGTATTTTATCTTTGGTCTCTGTTTTGTGATGAATAAATTCGCTGGAGCCGGTATCCCTGGCGGTAGCATTATGGTATCTTTACCGATTTTACAGCATTATTTGGGCTTTTCCGAAGAAATGCTCGCGCTGATCACTGCCTTTTATATGCTTATTGATCCTATAACAACCTTGTGCAATGTCACCGCTAACAATTTCCTCATTATCTTTATTCAAAGCATATGGGAGAAAATTACTCACAAAGCTTAAGCATTAATTGGATGAAGCATCGTATGCTTCACGCCGATAGATTTTAAAATCTTTTGGCGCAATAACCCCCAATTTTACCTGTTTCCCAGAAACTGTATTCACCCGGATCTCAATAGTTTGAGTATCAGGCAATATAATGATAATAGATTCACCAGCATTACGCGTAAGAACTAACATAAGTAAATAATCAATAATAAGAGTTTAAAGAAGAGATATCTTGTAAGACACTTTGTGGGAAAACCTGCTGAATAACCGACTGGTTGGTCATCTGAGCCTCTTCCAACAAACGTCGTTGAAATTGCATTTTATGTTTAATGCGAATCCGTAAGGAAATCACCTCATCCACCAAAGCTTTGAACAAAAAATGCAGCTCTGAAGGAACCACACTGGGTAATTCATTGAGGGATAAATCTTTACGTTTCAAATTTTCTGCCAATTGATGAACCATGGCTGAACGATCCGCTGTTGCTAATTGATTTGCAGTCAATTGTTCCTCAACATCCGCTGTTGCACGCTTTAAAGAATTCAATAAGCAATTTTGTTGTTGATAAAGCATCCGCAAAAGTGATCCATATTCTTCAATTTCTTTACGAAGCGCCATGGCCAATTTGTTATAATCGAACTTACATAAAGCTGTCATTTACCATCCTTTCTATTTTGAATGCGAAATTTAAAAATTTTATTTGCAAAGCTATAATAAATAACTTATAATTAAAAAACTGTTTTTAATTTAATTAGTAGCACAATGCGTGCCGATTACGAAAATGCATACTAAGGGCTGTCAATTTAAACTACTTGCAATACTTTTATTGGGCTTCCTAACCGGCTGTATATCCCATTCGACATCCTATCGACAAGTCACGTTAACCGTTCCATCCTCTAAACCTATTTATAGGAACCCTAAACAGACCGCCCCAACCCGTATTATGGGTCAAGCTACCTGCACGGTTCATCAAATGCAACAGTTGCTGTTAGCGCGCAATCCTAAGGTGTCCAAAAGCTATTTAGCTTATCCCCAACTCTTTCTTGAAGAAGGGGCAAAAGAAGGCGTACGCGGAGATTTAGCCTTCGCGCAAGCATTGCACGAAACCAATTACTTTAAATTTGGGAAAGATGTATCCCCTCGCCAAAACAACTTCTGCGGACTGGGTGCAACGGGTAATGGCGTACCTGGGCATCAATTCGCAACCCCACGCGAAGGTATCCGCGCTCAAATTCAGCACTTAAAAGCTTATGCTTCTCATAAGCCCCTTGCTAACAAGTGCATCGATCTGCGCTTTCAACGGGTTCGAAGAGGATGCGCACCCAATCTTGAGGATTTAGGCGGCCTTTGGGCTTATCCAGGCTATGATACAAAAAAATACCGCTCATTAGCTCAAGCGAAAGCGAACAAGGACAGTTATGGCCATATAATTAAACGGATTTTAATGGCCATTCAATCCATTAAGTAAATCGCTTTACCTGAATTCCTTTAAGGAAGGCAGAAACCAAAGCGCATAAGCGACCACCAGAGTAAGCGCGCACATAATAGCTATCATTACGATAGAACTCGTGATATAACTACCAAAAATAGTGAACAAGCTGGTGAAAGCGATAGGTCCACAGGCGCTACAAGTACCTGTAATTGCCCCATAAGCTGCGTATCCCATTGGTTGCTGCTCAGCTGGCAGTAAGCGCTTAGACAAGCAATACGCCAATACATGAATAAACGCCCAGCCAAGCCCACTCGTTACAATAAGACCTAAAACACACCAATCATGGTTTAAGTTGATACCACATAAGACACACAAGACCATGTTGATCATGACCATCAATGCGTTCCATTTTAATGATATACGGGAATAAACCCAGGCACAGACAAAGGTAAACAAGAAAGTTAAAATGGTAACAGGTAAGAACATCTTATAGATTTTGGATAACGATACGCCATTTTCCCGTGCAAAATCCGATAAATGAAAAATCATTCCCGTAGCATTGAAATTTTCGAACGCTGCTATTAGCACACCGAATAAGAAGGGCCAAGGCAAACGAGGGATATACCGCAATACCGCTACAAAAGATACTTGGCTAGCGTTTGTTTGTGGCAAATCAGATGGAACGAAAATCATGTAAAGCAACAGTACCGCAATCTGCCCATAAATCACATAATTCCAGCTACTAAACGCATTGTAGGCGGACAAAATGGCCAGCAACAATGACCCTCCCAACTGTACCAAACTATGCCAACCCGACACATAAGCGCATTGTTTATCCGTACAAACCACTGCACTATAGGCTCGCGACAATACCGGCAGTAAGTTTTGCCCGCAGCAACGTAATCCGAAATAACCCAATACCAAGCAAATAAATGTCAATAGTGTACTATTGTGCACGTGCATTGCTCCTAAAAACATCATAAATCCTGCAATATAAATCCCGTAAGCCACACGAAAACCATGCGTCAGCTTAAAGTTTTTGCCCAAAGAACTGATAAAATAAGGAACAAGAATCGCTGATAAAAAACCGGCTACGGTATAGGATAAGGACAACAAACTCTCTGATAGATCAATATGTGTTTTTAAATACGGTTTAAATGCAGACAAAAAAGGCGACCTACCCCAGGCTGCCGGCAATAACAATACTAAACTAACCCACAAAAAACGCTTCATGCACACAATCCTTCCTGGATGGTGCTTCTGCTCACCAATCACTAGCCATCCTACCTAATGAATGCTGAGTTTTAAAAGACCAAACGTTTTATTTAGCGAACAAACGTTTCTCACGTACTTGGCTTGCAGCTTTACCAACCCACTTACGTGATTTATACCATTTTGCCGTATCCAAAACCACACTTTCCTTAGTGACTTTGATACCGCTAATATTGGGAGCATGTAAATGGAACACACGCTCAACAGCAAAATCCGAAACAACCCGACGTACGGTAAACGTTTCCGAAATTCCACTTCCTTTGCGCGCAATTACAATTCCAGTAAACTTTTGAATACGCTCTTTTCCACCCTCTTTAACTTTGATAGACACGCAAACCTCATCCCCAACTTTAAACAAAGGAATTTCTGCTTTTAGCTGGTGTTTTGTAACTTCTCGCAAAATATCTTGATTCATGGTTTTCTCTATGAAAATAAAATGCTGCTAATCCTGTCAATTAAAAATCAAATCCGGACGTCTACGAATCGTTCGTTTAATTTGTTGTTCCAGGCGCCACTTTGCGATTGCAGCATGATCTCCTGAAAATAAAATACTAGGTACACCTTTACCTTCATGCTCTTTGGGACGGGTATACTGTGGAAACGACAACAAACCATCCCTAAAGCTATCCTGCTCCAACGATTGTTCATCGCCCAAAGCCCCTGGCAAGCACCGAACCATTGCATCAATAACAACGGCTGCAGGCAAAGTACCATTGGTCAGTACATAATCGCCTATAGAGATTTCTTCATCCACATACTGTTCGCGGAACCGTTCGTCCACGCTTTCGTAATGCCCTGATACCAACACTACATGCTCTTTTTGCGTTAATTCACGTACTTTTTTCATCGTCAGCGGCATTCCATCGGGGCACAAATACACAACGTGCGTTTTCTCCTTACGCAGCGACTTAATCGCGTGAGACAATACATCGAATTGCAGAACCATCCCAGCTCCACCGCCGAATGGACGATCATCCACCTGATAATGCGGACCCTCAGCCCAATCGCGTAAATTACGAACCTGTAACGAAAACAATTGCTCCCGTAGCGCACGACCCACAATGCTTTCAGTTACGAATCCATCCAGCATTTTTGGAAACAACGTTAAAACATCAATTTTCAACATGATTTAAACTCCAAAAGACAAAGGACATGCCACCCCTCTAAACTTCTAAATCTTGAATTCATCTTCAAGATTTCGTTTTAACAAAGTAAGCAATTACCTTGTTAAGCCCGAGCAATGCGCATGAGATAACGCACAGTATCGCTCGGTTGAGCTCCTTTAGATACCCAATAATCCGCACGTTCGATATTCATCTGTACTTTTTTGCTATCTTCTTGTTCAGTAGGATTATAGGCACCCAATAATTCCACGAAACGGCCATCGCGACGTACTGATTTTTCAGCAACCACTACACGATATTTAGGATGATTCTTAGATCCAAAACGCTGCAACCGTATTCTCAATGACATAATGAATTATTTTTTATTTAGTTAGAAGCGATCATTAGCGCTTGTCAAATGAATTTTATGATAAAAAGCATTTGAAGCCTATCAATGGGCTCAAAGGGCTTCCGACAAAAAATGTTTTTGACCCATCCGCTTCCTGTTTTTAAGGTACCTATGATGAAAGTTCCTCTGTTTTGTCCTGATTACACCAATCAACCCCATCTGGAAGCCTTTAACAAAGTATTTCAGTCGATCATTCAATCGGGCAAATACATTTTAGGGGAAGCGGTAGAACAGTTTGAACATCAATTTGCTGCTCAAAACCATTGTAAGTATGCAGTCGGCGTTTCATCTGGAACCGACGCCTTGTTAATTGCCCTACAAGCGCTTGATATCCAACCGAATGATGAGGTTCTGTGCCCATCCTTTACTTTTTTCGCCAGTGCGAGCACCATTGCGCGCTTAGGAGCACAACCGGTATGGGTAGATGTTCATACCAATAACTACCTAATAGATTTAGCGGATGCTGAAAAAAAGGTGTCTTCTAGAACAAAAGCGATTGTGGTGGTTCATTTATTTGGACAAAGCTGCGAACCCGATGCGGTAAAAGCCTTTGCTCAGCGGCACCATTTAAAAATCATTGAAGATGTAGCACAAGCCCAAGGCGCTAAATCACAAAACTTGTTAACGGGATCCTGGGGTGATGTTGCAGCCTTTAGTTTTTTCCCAACCAAAAACCTAGGTGGTTTTGGCGATGCCGGTATGGTAACGACCCAAGACACTGCATTGTTTGAAAAAATCAAATGTTTGCGGGTACATGGATCGCACGTTACGTACGAGCACCTGTATTTAGGTGGAAATTTCCGCATCGACACCCTACAGGCTGCCTTATTGGCCATCAAACTTCCTTATGTCGACGAAGCAATTAGCAAACGTAGAGCCAATGCCGAACGTTATCTATCGGCCCTTCAAGGAATCGACTCCCTTTGTTTGCCCAATAATCCCAGCGATGGATACCACACGTGGAATCAATTTACTGTGCGGGTTTTGAACCGCAAACGGGACGAACTTAAAGCATTTTTAGCTCAACAAGCAATTGGCAGCGCTATTTATTATCCCAAAACCTTGGATCAACAGCCCAGTTTGCGCTCGATTTCAACCGATCAAGGCATACCGACCGCGCGAGCTCATCAATTGACTCAAGAGGTACTCAGTTTACCTATTTATCCTGGCTTAACCACCGAACAAATTGATTGGGTGTGCCGTGCCATCCAAAACTTCTTCAGCGCCCGTTAAGGTACTATTCCTAAAAACTGTGGAGTAAATTGACTATCTCACACGCACCTACCACCAAAGCGATTACTACGCATAAATGATAGGAAAAATAGCAGGGTAATTTCTTATGTTTTAAGCACAAATAAGGCGATAAGATAGCAAACATCACTGCCATTAGGCCACTAAAGCACAATACATACACAAAAGCGTTTGGAATTAACCAATTAACAGCTACTGGAACAATGCAAGGAATGATTCGAGCCACTGGCAATGGGACAACGGCACGCATCGCCTGTACAACACCAACCGCAAAACCAATAGCCGATGTAACGACTGCACATAAGGTCACCCATTTTAGAATTACTCCCAACAATGGGCTGGATGTCTTACACAAAAAATCGATCAATTGCCCGACTGTTATCTGGTGTTGCTGCATCCGCACAAAGAAATCGCTATCATGCGCAGAAACTCCGTTAAGCACGCCAGTAATCCATGCCATATAAACGCCCATAGGCATCAACAAACCAACAACCAAAGCAATTTGGATGTGACGCCGGTTATAATCTAAATACGAGCAGATTTGCGGACATACACCTTGCATCACAAAAGAGGTTAAGCAAATCGGCAAAAATATCCTCAATTCATTCCAATTCATGGCAATTTTTTGCGCCCATCCTTCTGGAGCGCTTTGTACAAAAAACACAGCCAGGGCTAGCATCATTAATAACACCAAAACCAAAAGCGAATTGATCCCCGACATTTTATCGATACGCAAATTGAGCAAAATAAATAAGGCACATGCGAACCCAATCCCAATTACATTCGGATTGATCGATGACATAACACTCAAGGTATCAGAAAAACATGAAAAGTAGACGGTCAATACGCCAAACGAGAACAAGTAAAAAGAAAATAACGTGGCCCCAAAACACGCATTTCCGGTATATTTTTTTGTCAGCCCAACGATAGAAACTGGGATACGATTGGCAGAATTTAAATCCACCAACATCATGGAGGATTTATAAGCCACAAAGCACATGACAATAATGAGCGCGGCACTCATCGGAATGCCTAAATTGATCACGGACATAGGCAGTGCAATAAATCCAGCACCAATTGCAGTTCCTGTGATTAACAAACTCGAATGTAATATTTTCCAAATACTCATGTCTGCATTAACCTTTCATAAGACTAATTAATAGTACTTATAACCTTACCTATACATCAAAACAGATATTTCTAACAATAGGTAAATATTTCTAAATAAACTCTTCTCAAAGAAAAAGGTTTCATGAACTGAGTCAAACGTTTATTATTAATCAATTAATACATTGATACATCAATAAATGTAAACATTATGGAAGAAAAAACATTAGTTCTTATTAAACCCGATGGGATGCAAAAAAACATCAGTGGTACCGTTTTGGCACGTTTCCAAAAAGCAGGATTACGTATAGTCGCCTGCAAAATGATCCAGTTGAACGAAGCAATCTTGCGCGAACATTACGACTTTTTAACCGAAAAGCCGTTTTTCCCAGAAATTCTTTCGTTTATGCAAGAATGCCCCGTGTTAGCACTGATCCTTAAAGGAGACAATGCGATTGCATTAACCCGTGAATTATTAGGGCCCACCGATAGCACCATCGCTCCTAAAGGCACCATCCGTGGGGATTTCGGCGAAAACAAAATGCGCAATATCGCACACGCTTCGGACAGTATTGAATCAGCCGCAAAAGAAATTGCTCGATTCTTTAAGCCCGAAGAAGTCTTCGCCTAATCCCTTCCCTTTAGGGAAGGATGATCCGAATAACCTCAAATACCGTAACGGTTACCCCTAACAATAGGCACAAACTATACTGTCGTTTGGGGTCTTTTAGGTTCTGTTTACGAACACACCAATAAGGGGTAACAATGGCAAAGATGATCATCATCAGTCCGCCAAAGGATAAGATGCGCAAAAACGCATTGGCAACAAACCAATTTACCACCAAGGGAACCAAACACAAAACAACCTTTGCTAACCATTCAGGGCACAACATCCGCAAGGAATGCAGCAAGCCGATAGCAACGCCAATCATGGAGGTAATAACCGCAAAAAGCGTTAAAAACTTCAGAATTCCACTCAACCATACGGAGTTGGTCGCATCACATAAAAACTGAATGAATTCGCCAATCGATGCCTGATGACTTTGAAGTTTGGCTAAAAACGCAGGATCCATAGCCGCACAACTTAAGGTTTTATGAATCCATACCAGATACACAATAGCAGGTACCAACAATCCCAGCAATAATGCAATTTGGATGCGTTTTCTATCGCGATCCAAGTAGGTATAAAGTTGCGGGCAAAGCGTTTGCATACCGAAAGCGGTCATTACAATCGGCATAAAGCGCACCCATTCCCTCATTTGAAACGTTGATTGAGCGACTGAATGACTTTGGAAGCAAAACAGTGCACAAGCAACCGACCCAAGCAATAAAGTCACGCATAAGGAATTAAACGCTGCAAATTTTTCGATGTGTAAATTCAACAACAGGAACAAACTGCAGGCGCAAACAATCATGACTCCTTTGGGTGATAAAACAAGCACCGTACTTAACGTATCCGAAACACAGGAAAAATAAACCGCCAACAAGCCAAATGACAGCAAATAAAAGCTGAACACTGTAAGCCCAAAGCAGGTTCGACCACCATATTTACGGGTTAATTCAACAATCGCCATCGGATTTTGGTTAAAGATATTTAAATCAACCACCATCATAGAGCATTGATACGCTAACCAGTACATGATGCCGATGGATAATAAGGTCATGGGCATACCTAAACTAACAGCTGATATCGGTAGACTCAGCAAACCAGTCCCTATTGAGGTTCCGGCAATTAACAAAACAGAATTTAATATTTTTCGCATTTTAAAAAGATTTAAGGGTTGGATTCATCTCCAGCTCATAACTCTTCCTTTTAACTTCACAGAGTCATAGAACTGAAGGACAACAAAAAAAGAGATAGGGAGAAATAGTACTATTTGGCGCTTATCGCCAAATAAAATAAGCGGCTGATTGAATAAATAACTGAATCGTTTTCAACATACCACATTCACAAGAAGCATAGGATCAAAAAACAACCCATGTCAAGCGATTTCTCGTAAAAAAATATAAGGAATCCAAGACAGGATTCTTTATTTTTTCAAGTTTTTGGATAAAATCCTCTTAGATTACCAATTCAACCAACCTTGCGATTGATCCTGAGCCTTGATGATTTCCATCCCTCGCGGGGTTAACTGCCGTCCTTGCGGAGTACGCACAAGATAACCTTCCTGAATCAAAAACGGTTCATGGACTTCCGACAACGTATCCGGTTCCTCACCCAAAGCAACGGCTAAGGTTTGTAATCCGGTTGGTCTACCCTGAAATTGATGAGATAGGATTAACAAAATACGTTTATCCAGTTCATCCAAACCATTTTCGTCGATATCTAGCATTTCCAACGCCTGACGAGCAACGGATTTCGATATGAACGGACTATTGGCATTTAAGGCAAAATCGCGGGTAAAACATAGTAAATTATTAGCAATACGCGGGGTACCACGGGAACGAGAAGCAATTTCCAACGCTCCTCCATCGTCCATTGGGACATTGATCAATTTAGCTGAACGCAGCACAATCGACTGCAAATCCTTTTTGGAATAATAATTGAGGCGAGTCTGTAAGGTAAAGCGGGAACGCAAAGGGGCAGACAGCAAGCCGCTACGGGTGGTTGCTCCTAATAAGGTAAATTGCGGAATGGTTAACCGAACACTGCGCGCATTTGGCCCCTGGTCGATCATAACGTCGATACAAAAATCCTCCATCGCCGAAAAAAGGTATTCCTCAACCGAACGTGGCAAACGATGGATTTCATCAATGAACAAAATATCTTTTTCGCCCAAATTAGTTAATAATCCAGCCAAATCCGCCGCTTTTTCAATAACCGGACCAGAGGTAACATGCACCTGCACCCCCATTTCTTTTCCCAAGATATGCGCTAAGGTTGTTTTCCCTAACCCTGGAGGGCCACTAAACAAAATATGATTTAAGGCTGCATGCCGTTTGCGAGCAGATGCAACCATTACCGTTAATCGACCCACGGTTTTCGGCTGACCTACAAAATCAGTAAAGCGGACAGGACGTAAGGTGTTTAACGCCTCCTTGTCTTCTATTTCAGATATCGCATGTTCACTCGGCATTGTTTATTTTTAGCCTTTTTAACCAAAACACTGCAAAACAAAAAATGGTGTGCAGATGTAGGAGCCACCAAAGTTTATTTACCGAGCAGGGAATTTGTCGATTACCTTACCGTATATTTCTTCAGCTTTTTTACGTATATTGGACGCTTCCGAATCATAATTATTAATCGTCGTTTGGGAATCCGTGATTTCCGTATTCGTATTTTGAATAGAAGTATTAATGAATTCACTTTTGTTGTTTAATGCGCTAATCCAGGACGATGTAACATCACCTGTAATCTTGCTAGCATCGTGCCAAGAATTCCATTCTTTAACACTTTTCTTTAATACATTGGTACAAGTCAATTTTGGTGGGAGTTTAAAAGGACTAGCAATTTTAGCTTTTTTCGAATCATAATGCCCATTAACCATACTTCCAGCGGTATAATAATTGGCAGGAGTTTGTTCAAAAACTAAGGCATAGCCTGAATAGGCAGCAGGCTTGTTATTCTCGTCAATCCTTAACCCAATACCTCCATCGCCTACGTTCCCATTTGCTGTTCCATCTTCCCCCAAAAAAAACCGTTTTCCAGTTATATCTGTTGTAATCAACATGAATTTTCCAAGATCATCTGGATTTTCTAAAACCAAAAGTGCCTTGCCTGATTTATCTTCAAACAAGCAATACATATTGTTGGATAATAAAAAGTTTAATGCTAAATAAGCTGCATCCGCCAAACGATGTTTATCCTTATCAGTTGCACCGTTCTGAGAAGCATTAACCATATCAGTTGCATGCGCAATAAAGTCCAAATAGACATTTAAAGCACTGATATAATGCGACAATAATTCCAAATTCGACCTCAATGCGCGGACTTTAACATCTAAAAAGGTTGCAGGCGCATTTAACGCACCAAATTTGTCGACCAAGTAACCAATATAAAACAGCTCCATCGTCCCCTGATGCTCAGACGAAGTACCCTCACCCTTTCCATTATCAGGTACGCAAGGATACCCGGTGGCAGGATCAGTAGGAAACACTAGGTAATCAGGGTCATTATCCACCATGATTCTTTTATAATAAAAATGAATAAACTCCAAACGGCTCAGTAAATTCAACGAACGAAAAATCGGTAATTTCCAGGAGGGATATTGACGCATAGTATCCGTATATGGAACCCTTGTTTCACGCAATGCCTGCAAACTCGCATACCCGCTGTACTTTCTTAGCTGTTTAGCATCAACCTCATCTGTCATCAAATCCCATTGCTTTGTGTCGTTATTGTACTGCAGATATTGCCTAAACTCATCGAGGGCATCCTTCATGGCCGTTTCTGCATACCACTTTAAGGAATCAAATTTTTCAGGTACCTTTACAAGAAGCTGTGCAGTCGTAGCTCCAGCATTACGCATCTGCTTAAGCTCCTCAACGATACCTCGAGCAGTTTTAATCGTATTATGGATTGTGTGAATGACCCCAATAATCCATTTAACGTAAAACAGATACGCGTTATATCCTTCACGACAGTAATGATCGATAAAATTTTTATCGTCCTCTTTAGGAGCACCCGGCATAATACGAGAATTAACAATCAATTTGTCCAGGTTGTTAATATCATAATTCTCTTCAACAATCGCATTTAAACGAACGAATATTTTCTTCTCCTCCTGATCAAAGGTCCCATTGATTTTAAACTTAGCATCATAGTCGTCAATAATATCATTATGAGGGACAATAGGATTATTGGGCTGGGGCGCATCAATCTGCGGATGCAAAACAGGATTAATTTCATTAATATTAATGGCCATATTATATTAACTTATACGTTGTACAATGCGTTCACATACGCCAGTCATCCAAGTATTAAAGGTATTATTGGCGGTATCAAACATCGTCATTTTTTGATAAACATAATCGATATCGGTATGTAATGCCTCAACCGATTGGGTGCAAAAATTTACCTTCGACTGCAAAGCTTCCTGACACGACTTAATAACATCATCGGTTACTTTGTCTGTTGTATTGAAATCTTGATAAGCTTTTACACTTTCAGGTGTTACCAATTCACACTGAATTTTTTTGGGTAAAACAAAGGGATCAACCAAGTTTTTTGTTTCTTTGTTAAAGATTCCATCTGCATTACGTGATTTCGAATACCAATAAGCATTGGGGACTACAGCACCTGCTATGTTCATAACCCATCGATTGTTCATCCATAGGGCATCACAAGCAGCGTTACCTCTATAATTTTTGGTAGTTCCATCATCTCCAAAGAAAAAATTCATCCCTTCTTTATCAGCTTTAATTAGACTAAAGGTATCATTAACAATGCTTTTAATAACCAGGCATGGCACCCCCTGATCTTTAAACAAGCTATACATTGGGCCACCGCACAAATACGTTAATGCGAAACGAACCCCATATGGCATGATTTGATTTTTAGTGGAAGAATGAAGTACGTCTAGTGCACGGTTTAAAAAGTCTGAATAAAAAGAAAACGTATCTAGCTGTATTTTAAGATCCGACAAATTAGATTGGATTGCCAATGCTTTCGTTTCTAATAATTTTAGAACCGTGGATTCAGCTCCATCGCGGTCTGATATATATCCCCAATAAAACTTTTCAATTTCCCATCGAAAAGCATCCACCTCTTCCTTGATTCCAGGATAACCCTTCCTTGCATCATTCGGGTAAACCGCATCACTTTTCCCGTTATCCATCTGGTAATAAACACGGATAGCACGCAACCGATCCAGCAGGTTCACCTCCCGCATCATCTCTATCGGTTCTTGAATAATTTGATGACGTTTCTTCTCCACCGATACGTGACGTAAATCCTCATAGGTTGGGTAATCGTTTTTGGGACCAATTTGCTCATGCACCCCCTTACGATAATCATCCTGATAGGGCATCCAAACCATGGCATCATAATCGTAAATGCAGCGCAGGCTAAAGTCTTTTATAACCTCATTGCTAGCCTTCTCGATTATTTCCAGGTCAACAATTTTAGGATGTGCTATCCCAGTATCGGTTGGGGTATCCTCAGGCAAGGCTCTCAATTGATCCAATAAGTCATCTGTTTGGAGGATGTAATCACCTAGGCGGTTAAATTGATTCACGACCTTTAGGCCGTAAAACTTATAAGCTCTGTTGGCCTCTTCGCTATCGACGCAAATATTTTTTACAAAGTCGCCGGCAAAAGAAATATGCCGCTGCGCATCGTATTGGATGTGTGTATTAAAAATATCATTTAATTGCTTCAGCAGATTATCTTGAATGACCTTATATTCAGAACTTAAATCAGTATATTTCTGAATAACTTCCGTTAAATTTGTATTAATAACGGCCCTAACCACACCCGCATTAGGATTTATACCAATTGGAGGAATAGCCATGTTAGATCATTCGTTTCATGGGCATCCGGCACTTCAACCGAGAAGTCCATTGACTATGAGCCTTCTCAGGATCCGACATAATCGGATCCTGATGGCCTGCTAATAGAATCTGTTTACCATTCAATCCTTCCGGAACCACGCCGACCGGCTGCTTATTCTGGTCCAACAACGAAGCCATACACTTTAATTCATTCAGCATATACTTTTCGTTGGGAGCAGTTTTTTGCAAAAAATCTATGAACGCATCGATATAGTCCTTTGTTAAATATTTTTCATCGAACGCATCTAATTTCAATTGATGAAAAACATTCTGCAAACGATCCAAACGCTCTTTCAATTCATCTATCTGGTGCAACATCTGTTCCGGTTGAATCTCATTCGTTTTCATTCGCATTTATGAATAGCATACATTGTGCCATAAATACCCAAAAACCCTTCAAATTGCGCTTTTTTACCCTTAAATCAATGATTATGAATGAATTTCCCCTGAGTCTCAAAAAATGCCGCTTGCCAATAGCATATTTTAGGCCATTAAGCGCTACACTTTTAAATTGATTTTTGAGGTAAAATCACCTTCATTATTAAGCATAATGAACGCCAATAACTGCACCAAAGATGCCAACGAAGCAGTCGCATCCATTGCTTATGCTTTTAGTGAATTAATTGCCATCTATCCTATTACCCCCTCTTCACCGATGGCCGAATGGTGCGACCAATGGTCATCGGCAGGTGTAAAAAATTTACTGGGTGTAGTGCCTGAAGTAGTTGAAATGCAGTCGGAAGGCGGAGCAATTGGCGCTGTGCACGGAACGTTGCAAAGTGGGCTGTTAACCACCACCTTTACCGCTTCCCAAGGTCTTCTGTTGATGATTCCTAACCTATATAAAATTGCCGGGGAATTGTTGCCTTTTTGCATGCACGTTACTGCGCGAGCTTTGTCCAATCATGCGCTGTCCATCTTTGGCGATCATAGCGATGTTATGGGAATTCGCCAAACCGGTATGGCCTTATTAGCCTCAGAATCGGTTCAAGCTGCCCATGATTTAGCAGCATTGGCGCATACAACCACGCTTGAGGCTAAAATCCCCTTTGTCCATTTTTTTGATGGATTCCGTACGTCTCACGAAATCAACACCTATCAGCCGTTATCAGCTGAGGTCTTGAATCAGTTGCTGGATAAAAAGGCTCTACAGGCATTCCGAAAACTAGGCATTACGCCTGATGCGCCAACCATTCGTGGAACTGCTCAAAACCCAGATGTCTATTTTCAGGGTCGCGAAAAGAGCAACAGCCTTTATCAACAGCTGCCGGATATTTTAGAAGCTAAAATGCGGCACTTTGAAAAGCTAACGGGGCGCAGTTATCATCCGTTTAATTACGTAGGTCACCCTCAAGCAGAACGTGTGTTTGTAGCCATGTGCTCCGGAACTGAAACGCTTCAACAAACCATTGAGTACATAGGACAACACCAAGGTGATAAAGTTGGTTTAATCAACGTACACCTGTACCGCCCATTCTCATTAAACTATTTCTTAAAAGCTCTGCCCGTAAGCGCTAAAGAGGTGATTGTGTTGGACAAGACCAAAGAATCAGGGTCTATGGCAGAACCGTTATGCTTAGATATCCAATCCGCTCTGCAGGCCGCTTACCAACAAGGACAGTTGCCGCATATGCCAAAAGTTATTGGCGGACGTTATGGGGTCGGTATGAAGGAATTCAACCCTAGTATGGCGTACGCAATCTACGAGGCAGCTAAAAATAACCAATTAAAGCCCTCATTTACCGTTGGTATCAACGATGATGTTACGCATTTATCGGTTCCGGTTAACCATGCACTGGATTTGGAAGACCCAAGCAGTTTTCGCGCGCTCTTTTTCGGTCTAGGATCCGATGGAACCGTTGGCGGCAATAAAAACACCATTAAAATTATCGGTCAGGAAACCGGCAAGTTTGCGCAAGCTTACTTTGTCTATGATTCAAAGAAATCAGGTGCTATGACCGTTTCGCATTTAAGAATCAGTGACCATCCTATCCATGCGCCTTATTTAATTCAAAGCGCTAACTTTGTTGCCTGCCACCAATTTCAATTTGTCGAAACCTACGATATATTAAAAGCCTTGCAAAAAGGTGGGGTATTTTTGCTCAACGCCCCCTATGAACCCGAAGCACTTTGGGAACGGTTACCACAGGAAATACAACAAACCCTCATCGATAAGCAAATTCGTCTGTACGCCATTGATGCTTACAAAATTGCTCAAGCGTGTGGCATGGGTGGCCGTATCAATACCATCATGCAAACCTGCTTCTTTGCCATCTCTGGGATTTTACCCAAAGACGATGCAATTGCGGCCATCAAAAATGCCATTAAGAAAACGTATGGTAAAAAGGGAGATGAGGTCGTAGCCAGTAACAATGCTGCGGTTGATGCCGCCTTGGCCAATTTGCACGAAATTCCGCTTCAGGCTGTATCAAAAACCGCCCACAAACGCGCAACCTTGCAGCTTCACGGAGCATCCGAATTCATCAAAACAGTCACGCAAGCGTTATTGGAACAAAAAGGCGATACCCTACCGGTTAGTGCATTACCTGATCATGGAATTTGGCCAACCGGAACAACCTGCTTGGAAAAACGCAACATGGCACAATTTATTCCTCAGTGGGATCCTTCGCTGTGTATCCAATGCAATCAATGTTCTTTGGTGTGTCCCCATGCTGCCATTCGCATCAAGCATTTCGATAACAGCAGCTTAAAACAAGCACCCGAAGGCTTCCAGTCAGCACCCTTCCGTTCACCTAACAACCCCGATCAAGCGTTTACGGTTCAAGTATCGCCTGAAAATTGTACCGGTTGTGGTTTGTGCAGCGCCAATTGCCCCGCTAAAAGCAGGACCGATACGAATAAAAAAGCGCTTACGATGGTGCATAAAGCAGAAGTGTTTAACCAAACCCATGCAAATTCCGAATTTTTCGACACTCTACCCTATCAAACGGAATTCAATCATCCTATCGACGCGAAACAATCACAGTTCCGCCAGCCATTGTTCGAATACTCTGGCGCATGTGCGGGATGCGGAGAAACAGCGTACATTAAGCTTTTAACGCAATTATTTGGGGATCGCCTCATCATGGCAAACGCAACCGGCTGCTCCTCTATTTATGGCGGACATTTGCCCACCACCCCTTATACGAAGAACTCAGATGGGCGCGGACCTGCTTGGGCCAGTTCCTTATTCGAGGATAACGCTGAATTTGGGTTTGGAATGCGTATAGCAGCGGACAAAAAGACGCAGACTGCTCGTCAATTGTTAACGGAACTACAACCTCAATTAACTCAGGATTTTTCGGAATTGTTACAACCTGCTAATGATGAGCAGCAATACACCAACCATCGGCAGTTGATTGAACAACTCAAGCAGCAATTAGCATCGGTTAAGCACGAATCAGCCGATGCGCTCCTGGCCATTGCTGACTTTTTATTAACCAAAGCGGTATGGGCAGTCGGAGGAGATGGATGGGCGTACGATATTGGATTCGGCGGACTCGACCATGTGCTTGCAACTGGCCGCAATTTAAAGGTACTGGTACTTGACACCGAGGTTTACTCCAACACCGGAGGTCAGCAATCCAAAGCGACTCCGTTAGGAGCGGTCGCTAAGTTCGCTGCCGCAGGTAAAGCCAACGCTAAAAAGGACTTAGGTCTATTAGCCATGATGTACCGAAGCATTTATGTTGCTCAAATTGCGCTGCAGGCCAATCCAAACCAAGCAGTAAAGGCATTGCTCGAAGCCAATCGTTATCCTGGCCCTGCTATTATTATTGCCTACTGCAATTGCATTGAGCATGGCTATGATTTGGTTCATAGTAAAGAGCAGCAACGCTTAGCAGTTGACTCTGGTTATTGGCCTCTGTACCGGTACGACCCAAGTCTAACCGATCGTAATCCTTTACAGTTGGATACGGTTCACAGCAAAATCCCCTTCACGGATTACATAAAGCGCGAAAATCGTTTTAAGATGCTGGCGAAAACCAATCCAGAGCGCGCAGCACAATTAGTCAATGAGGCTCAGAATTGGATCAACCGTCGGGTACAACTTTATCAGCAGCTTGCATCCAATCAATGATGCTGACTACACACCCCTAACGGATTAGGGGATACAATTAGGAGATTGATTATCCCTAACAAAAGCTATAGGTTAGGGATGGATGATGGATGCTCATGATGGGCACAGGCAACGATTGCGTGAACGGTTTCTAAAAACAGGGCTAAATGGATTTGCTGAATACGAAATCGTAGAGCTATTATTAACTTTGTGCGTTCCAAGAATGGATGTAAAACCGTTGGCAAAGGAACTCATCCAAAAATTCGGTACTGTCAAAAATATCATTGAGCAAAATCCCGAACGTCTGCTGGAAATTAAAGGCCTAGGGAATCATTCCATTACCTGTATCAAAATCATCAAAGCTTTATCGGATTATTACCTTTTTCAAAAGAGCAGTGAATTGCCCATTTTGCGCGATAATGCAACCTTGATAAAATTTTGGCGCGCAAAAATAGGATTTTTACGAACTGAAGTCTTTGAGGTCGCATTTTTAAATAGTGCCTATCAATTACTCCCCAATGGAGTTGAGCGCATAGAAGAAGGCATTGCTCATCAAACCCATATATATCCGCAAAAGATTTTAAAATCGGCTATAGCACATAATGCGATAAACCTTGTTATTGCCCATAATCATCCGTCGGGTAATCCTCAACCATCCTCCAACGATATCACCTTAACTCATGCGCTTAAAACCGCATGTTCTATTTTAGGAATTCGATTAGTCGACCACGTGATTATTACCCATGATTCGTATTACTCATTCCGTAAATCCGGATTGCTTGCTTAACGCGATTGCAAATTTTCCTGAGGATGCACAACCGACACATGACGTTCGGTTAAAGCTTTAATTGAAGGCATAATGGATAGGTCGGAATTCTGATCTAATGAACTTACCACTGAACCTTCAGCACGGGTAATCATATGGCCATTAAAACTACCTACTACCCCATTATTATCGCTAATAGAAGCAGCGTTGGTCCCAATATTCGTATTAATTTCTAACGACATACTTTGTATTATTATACGGACCTACCTATGGACAATCAACTGATAAAAAACCGTACGCTAAGCCCTACACGTTCGTACGGTTTTGCGATAAAGCTAGCGCTTGCTCAATGGTTCTGCCAAAGCGGCAATCCTTACCGGCATCCATCAAACGCGCCTTGTTCATACGCGCTTCCACCAACTCATTCGCTTCGCAAAATATCACATGGATGGTTTTCGCTTCCGAAGTGGTAATAAAGGCACGCAAGGAATCCAACGCGCTTACGTCAATAAACGGAACGTGTTTTAAGCGAATAATCAACGTATGTACATCAGGATTTACCCCAGATAACGCCGATTGAAAGGTTCCAATTGCACCAAAGAAAAATGGCCCTTCTATTGAATAAATCCCTATGTTTTTGGGTACATTGCTGATATGTTCAATCTGTAAAGACGCTGACGTAGCATGTTCAATTTGGATTGAATGAGCCATACGCCTCATGAAAAACAAGGTAGCAAAAATAACCCCCACATTGACCGCTACAACTAAATCAACAAAAATCGTTAGGAAAAACGTAGTTAATAGGACAAAACGATCGGAATACGGTGCAGTCGATAATACCCGATAAAAGCGCTTATAATCGCTCATGTTGTAACTTACCACGAACAACACCGCCGATAAGGCTGTAATCGGAATAGCTGTTGCACAAGGCGCTAGCACTAAAATAAAGGATATTAATGTCACGCAATGGATTAAGCCAGCAATCGGTGCATTCCCTCCGGTTTTAATGTTAGTTGCAGTACGCGCAATCGCTCCTGTTGCCGCAAATCCTCCAAACAATGGGGTAAATACATTAGCCAACCCCTGCCCTATCAGCTCATGATTCGAATAATGATGCGTTCCAATCATACTATCGGCAACGGAGGCCGACAATAATGATTCGATTGCCCCCAAAAGCGCAATAGTAAACGCAGGCCCTATCAGCTCCAGTATTAAAGGCAACGATGCATGGGGCAAATGAAATGACGGTAACGCTTGGGGGATACCTCCAAATACGCTTCCGATGGTAGCCACTGAATGGAATTTGCAGATACTTTGGATAACAGTTGCTAACACCAAAGCCACTAAAAACCCAGGAATTGGCTTTAAGTACCGATTGGTTACAACAATCAGGATTAAGCTCCCCAAACCCAACAAAGTGGTTGGTACGTTCAAAGTGGATGCCGCAGGGTATAAATCCAAGATTTTGGTTACAAAACTCGTCCCATGGGTTGTAACCGTTAACCCAAAGAAGTCTTTCAATTGGCCCACGAAAATCGTTAGTGCAATTCCCGAAGTAAATCCAATAATAACCGGTTCTGGGATATACTTAATCATTGTCCCTAATTTCAAAACCCCCATTAAAATCAGGAAAATACCGGCCAAAAACGTTGCCAATTGTAGCCCATCGAATCCGTATTGTTGCACTATGGAATGCAGGAGGATAACAAACGCTCCTGTCGGCCCTGCAATTTGAACGCGGCTTCCCCCAAACAACGACACAAAAAATCCAGCAACAATTGCAGTATATAAGCCATTCTCTGGAGCAACTCCACTGGCAATTGCAAAAGCCATTGCTAAAGGCAAAGCCACCACACCAACCACAATGCCAGGTACTAGATTGGACAACCAACTTTGTTTCGAAAACAAATGGTTTTTAATAGCCTCTTGATATGCGAACATGGCCTTCTAACCTATGCCAGAAATTGCCATTGTCAAGTTCATTAACGCAACGCGCAAACGCTATTTTGGGAACAAATAACGCAAAAATTCCGCTGCAATCGGGCTAGCTTTCGTCCCACCATAAAACACCCCAGGTTGTTCCTGCTCGATTTGTATACAAAAGGCAACTTTTGGGTTATCCACCGGAGCAAACCCTATAAGCCATCCAATATGCCAGAATTCCGAATGACCCTTAATTTTAATCTGCGCTGTGCCACTTTTAACGGCTAAATTATCAAACGACGGCAGGTGAATTTTAGCCGCTTGTACCATGCCCGTTTTAATCACCTCCCATTGAACATCCGGTAACGCTTTTTGAGCTTTATACGGTGTTGCTTTTACCAAATAGGGTCTAAAGTTTGTACGATTCCGTGAAAATGCAGCTGCAAAACGAACCATTTGCATAGGAGTTACTAACCAATACCCTTGCCCAATCGACATATTAGCGGTATCTCCGGGAGTCCAACGTTCGCCAAAACGTTTCTCTTTCCATTTCGGAGAGGGAATGTTGAATGTACGCACTTCATAGGGTAAATCAATACCCGTAGGCTCATTAAAATGATATAGTACTGCTTCATCGTGCAAGGCATCAGGCCCAACTTGTACCCCATAATGATAGAAGAAAACGTTACAACTTTGCTCCATCGCTTGAATGGTATTAATGGACCCATGTCCGTAATGGTTATAACAATGGAATGCACGGTTCCCTACCATTTCCAGGCCCGTACACACATAACTACTGTCTGCATTGACGACCCCGGTACGCAACAATGCTGATAATGCAATCGGTTTGAAAATCGAACCCATAGGATACAAACCTTGCGTTGCGCGGTTCAACCATGCCCCACGTTGCTCAATCTCTTGATAAACATGAGTGGGTAAAATAGGTACCAAATCATTCAAATTAAACCCTGGGTGGCTCAACATAGCCAATACCCCACCCGTAGTGATATCCACAATTACGATTGACCCTTTTCGGCTCCCCAAAGCCTTTTCGCATACCTTCTGTAATTCTATATCCAACGATAGCTTAACCGTTTCACCCGCAGTACTTGGACTCGACCACACACAACTCTGTTTCTGCCCACCGGGAGTTACGCGCCAAATTTCAACGCCATCCCTCCCCTTCAAGATCTCATCGTACATCGATTCAATGCCCATACGCCCTTGCTCGCGCTTATAAACGAACGTCCGCAATGACTTACCTTGCTCTATCCCTTCATTCACCTCCTCAACCTTGCCGACATAACCGATTACATGGCAGGCCGCTGAACCGTAGGGATAAGTACGTACCCATTCAATCCCAACTTGAAATGGATCCGCCTCCGATAAGCCATTCAATAAGCGCGCATAAACCTCTTTGCTTAACCCCTGCGATAATTTCAACGGCAGTAAAATGTTTTGCTGGTAATGCTGGAGCAACTGCCGAGAATTAACCTCAAATGGAATAGGCCCTAATTGCCGTGCATGCCTCAAAAGCGCATCATGAATCAATGACCACAGTTGTTCCTGTTGATCGGATCGATCGTGGTTTTTTTTACAAAATGGCTCAAAATACCTACGGAAATAGTCTAAACGCACATACAAGCAATAAATGGGCTTTTGGATCGCTAATGGTCTCCCTTTACAGTCCAAAATGCTTCCCCGTTGCCCCGGATAAATGATGCGCCGCAAGCATTGCTGATCGTTCAATTGCTTATAATAATCACCCTGCACATACTGGCGGTAAAACACAACACCAGCCAACAGAATAAATAAACCAACAATCAATCCTTGCAAAAAGCGGATACGATTGAAATTTATTCGAGAATCACCCAGGCGAACCATAAAAAATATTGACGCATTAAAATAATAATGATATCATGTTTTGTCCTTTGCGACAAATTATAACTAATAAAGTAAAAATCATTATGACCTATAACTTATATACTATCCCTCAGTGTGCATCAACTCCTGAAACTTTTTTCAAGTGTTCAAAAGAATTACCTCAAGACAGGCAGATCAAGCTAAAGGAGCTAGGTTATACATCAGAATTTCGGGTTGTTAATTTCGACACCCTCTTGGCTTCATTAAAGCCAAAAATCAAAATGATGCTGGACAATGCATGTTTGAATTTACTCATCAGCGAATTAGCCGATCGTATTACTATCAAAACCGGAGTTGTAGATCATTTAGGTAATGTAACCATTAACCCACGCGACCCACAGCTTATTCGCCATTACCGAAGCTTACTCAAAGCTAATTTACTGGAAACCCCATTAGACCTAATACCAATGAATATCTTATGTGCGCTATATAATGTTCTGGATTGGAATAAGATACGAATAGTAGTGTTCGATGGTCCAGTTTCCATGGGATACTGCCACATCGATGAACAACAGAAGATTTCTATTCATATCAGCAGCCATTTAATTGGAGAAAGATTAACCTATCTGCCGGGCCATTTATTGTTCCACGAATTAGGACATGCTCTACACGCTGCATATAATATCCTTGCTGTCCCGCAACTAGCGACCTACACAAGCGACTTTATAAAAGATATCTATTTACTAAAACAAAACGTAAATTTACCTAATAACGAATTGTTTAAGGATTCCAACACCTACCAAATATACTGTGAATGGTACTCGATTGAAGAATGCTGGAATCAATTAGGTTTTGCGGAAATTAACAACATTGTTTACGTTAATGAATTATCCGATTACGCCAATGAGATTTTTACCGCACATCCATTTACCTATCATGGGCCAATGGGTCAAAATTACTACTTAACTAAAGAAGAACAAGCGGCAATGCTGCAAAATCTAAGCGTACGGAAAGCACTTGTTTACTCAGATAAAGCTATTAAAGCCATTCGCTATGCACTCGGATTAACCGGCGAAATCGATTTGGCAAGCCAAACCAATGCTCGTAACGATTTCTTGTACAGGTTAGAAAAGAGGTTAAAAGTAAAACAACGTGCTGATTTAATCTATGATGCTTATCAAAAATTAAACAGGTAAGCCTGATATCAAAAATTGACATTCTCCCCATTTCGCCTACAATTTGAAAGCGAATATGGATGAAAAAATAATTTACGAATTTGGTAAAAAAACCGACGGAAATGCGTCAATGCGCTCGCTTTTAGGCGGTAAAGGGGCCAATCTTGCAGAAATGGCTCAATTAGGGTTGCCGGTTCCGCCAGGTTTTACCATTACCACCGCCATGTGCACCGATTACCAAGTGCGCAAAGCCATTCATCCAGAACTGAAAACAGCAATCAAAACAGCTATTACTCATGTAGAAGAACAAATTGGCAAAAAATTTGGGGATGTTAACAACCCGTTGTTATTTTCGGTACGTTCTGGTGCGCGTGAGTCCATGCCGGGAATGATGGATACTATTTTAAATTTAGGACTCAATGATCAAACAGTAGAAGGATTTGCCAAAATAACCGGCGATCCGCGCTTTGCCTACGATTGTTATCGCCGTTTCATTCAAATGTATGGAGACGTAGTGCTTGGAGTAGGGGCTGATAGCGATGAAGAAAACGATCCATTCGATGCTATTTTGACTGCAGCGAAGCAAAAAAAGCATGTTCAATACGATACGGAATTAGACGCAGAAGATTTAAAGAACATAATCGTTGAATTCAAAGCGCTCATTCAAAAGAAAAACCGGGGTATATTCCCACAAGACGTATTTCAGCAGCTAGCAGGTGCAATTGGAGCCGTATTTGGTTCATGGAATAACGAACGTGCTATCCTGTACCGTCAAAAGTACAACATTCCGTCCGATTGGGGAACAGCAGTAAACGTTCAAACGATGGTATTCGGTAACGCCAGCAATACCAGCGCAACCGGTGTTGCATTTACCCGCAACCCTGCCAATGGAAGCAATGAATTTTATGGCGAATACCTGATTAATGCTCAAGGTGAAGATGTGGTTGCCGGTATCCGTACCCCTCACCCGATTGCTCAATTAGAGCAAGAAATGCCAGAGGCATATAAATCTTTGCTCGAAATCCGTCGCAAGCTGGAAACACATTTTACCGACATGCAAGATTTCGAATTTACGGTCGAAAATGGTCGGTTATTCATGCTTCAAACCCGCAATGGGAAACGGACAGGATTAGCCGCTATTCGTATTGCATTGGATATGGTCAAAGAAAAGTTGATTGACCAAAAAACTGCGCTATTGCGTATACCCGCTGAATCCATTGCATCCCTGCTCGTGCCTATTTTTGATCCAGTCAGCGAATCCAAAGCAAAATGCATTGCAAAAGGTTTGCCTGCAGGCCCAGGAGCTGCTTGCGGTAAGGTTGTATTTACAGCAGACCGCGCGGAAGAAATGGCAAAAGCCGGCTACAAAGTAGTCCTGTGCCGAGCCGAAACTTCACCTGAAGATTTACGTGGAATGTTAGTTTCCGAAGGTATTTTGACAAGCCGCGGAGGAGTAAGCTCACATGCAGCATTGGTCGCCCGTCAAATGGGTAAAGTATGCGTTTGTGGCGCTGGTGATCTCACCATCGATTATCAAAAGAAAACCATCACACGCGATTCCGTTCAATTAAAGGAAGGTGATTTCATTTCCATCAATGGAAGCACCGGAGAGGTATATGAAGGCGAAATTCAAACCATGCCATCCGAAGTTATGCAGGTACTTAACGGCACATTAGCGGCTGATAAAAGCGAAACCTACCGCATGTTCAATCAAATCATGAAGTGGAGCGATGCCAACCGTCAATTAAGCATTCGTGCTAATGCCGATACTCCTCAACAAGCTGCTGTAGCATTCATGTTTGGTGCTGAAGGAATCGGTCTATGCCGTACAGAACACATGTTCTTCAACGGAAATCGCATTGATAGCATGCGCGAAATGATTTTGGCCGATAACGAAGAACAACGACGCAAGGCACTGGATAAGCTATTGCCCTTACAGCGCGAGGATTTCATTGGAATCTTTAAGGCTATGAAAGGTCACCCAGTTATTATCCGCCTTTTGGATCCGCCTTTGCATGAATTCTTGCCGCACGATGAACCCACCATTGCTGCTTTATCGAAAGCTATTGGGTTATCAGTCGACGAAATCAAACGTCGTTCCAATGCGCTTGCAGAACAAAACCCCATGTTGGGTCACCGCGGATGCCGCTTAGGCATTTCCTACCCGGAAATCACTGAAATGCAAGCAACCGCCATTTTTGAAGCAGCAGCGGAAGTGATGAAATCGAGCATCACGGTTCAATTGGAAATCATGATTCCTTTGGTAGGATTTGTACGCGAATTGAAGAATCAAATCGAAATCATCCGTGCTATTGGCAATAAAGTATGCTCCAAGCACCTAATCAACATTCCGTATCGCATTGGAAGCATGATTGAAAGCCCACGCGCAACGGTTCGCGCTCACGAAATTGCGAAAGAGGCAGAGTTCTTTAGCTTCGGAACGAACGATCTAACCCAATTAACTTTGGGGATTAGCCGTGATGATATGGGCAAGTTCTACCGGGCGTATACCCAACACGAAATCTTCACGGTCAATCCGTTTACAACGATTGATATTGCTGGAGTTGGTGAGTTGGTCAAATTAGCAGTAGAACGTGCACGAAAAGTTAAACCAACACTGGAAATTGGGGTTTGCGGAGAACACGGAGGCGATCCTAAATCGGTGGAATTCTTCCAGGAAGCTGGATTGGATTATGTCAGTTGTTCCCCCAATCGTATCCCAATTGTACACTTAGCAGCCGCACAAGCCGCATTAAAGCATCACCGTTAAGCTTTATCTTATAGGTGAGCTGACTTATTAACCTAAAACCTTAAAAATCAGCTCATCTTTTTTGATGAAATAACAGTTTGGGTATACCAGGGAAGCCCCATCGTTCGTGTGCTGGGATCTTAAAAACCTGCCCTTATCAAGAGCCTAAGTTTGAGCAAAACGCATGATTAAATGGCTTGCGTTGTACTCAATTTTTCCCGTGTCTTAAGCTTGCTTATAATCCTCCGCGGATTTAAGGCCACAAGTATTTAACAATTGCGATAAATTGCTATAAAAATCATCTTTTGTCCCTTCAGGATTAACCGGAAGGCACGGATGAATATCCGTAGTTACTTTTAGAATTTTAAACAAAATACATTGAATATCTTCAGCAGGCACCGGAAATCCCTTAGCTTTAATATTGTCGGCAATAGTAGTTACAGCCTCTTTTAATTCGGGATTAAGATATGCAACAGGGAACTGATCACGTATGCCACCATCTTGATCCGGAAGCATATACATAACGTTATCCTGTATGAATCTTGGTGTGTCGTATACATCATTCTTAACAATCTTATCCCACATAGGATATCCCCAAATCACAGCCTTATGCTCACCTATTTCAGAAAATGGGTTAAAGAAAATACCTACTTTTCCGTTATGATCCGATAACACATTCACCCCCATTCGGGTAAATATCTCCTCACCAGCTGCCCAAACAGCTTTCATAAAATAATGTTCGCACAATACGCGTTTAGAAAACTCAATCTGTGAATTGGTAAACTGAAGCAATTTCGATGCTTCATATCCCCAAAACGCTTCCATTTCCTTACGACTTACCTGAATCATTTTATCTGCTATTTCAGGTAAGTTTAACAACTTGCGTGTGAACGGAATCTTGCCGAACTCAGCCATACACTCTTCACAATCGTCCACTATCACAATATGCAATAAATTATGGAGTGCATGATCCAATTCATGGCTAACTATTATAGGAGTATAATTACCTCCTAACTCTATAGCATTTAGGGTATGCAAATAATAGCAACCCTTGAGAGAATTATCGTAATTATGCGCAAGTAAGAATTTCCAATCATTAGGCGCGTTGGCATCTAAAGTTAAAATCAGGATTATTTTATCACGCACACGTGGATTTTGGATACACTGATGCGAAATAGTTTGGAACTGCTTTTTAAACCTTTTTGCCATAACATCTCCTGATGGTAATTTATACCAAAATGTTTCGGAAATCTGCTTTGAATAATTTGATGAATAAACACGCACATATTCGTATTGGCATCCTTGTAGTACCGTCAATGAATCAACCCATTGATTTAAAGCTACTTCAAAACTTTTACCATCCTTGCGCCATTTCAACGCATTTTGTAGTATGTCTGATGCAAATCCCTCACCCTTTAACATAGAAAGGATGCTGTCAAAAGTCACCTGATAAACCGGAATAAAGCTCCCTGTATCATTTTTAAACAGCTCCTGTTGCTTAGTTGTTAACAACCATTGCAGATTGATTGGCTCTGAAACCCGTTCATAGGCCTTAAAATACGTTGCGGGCCTATTTTTTTCGAAACAAGCATAAGCTTCTTTCCGATCTAAATCTGTTCTCCCTACAATTTCCTCCAGGCTTTTTGGAGCCTTAAATTCAACGATTTTCTGATCAGCATTACGCTTAACGTCTGTAATATGATTTTCTGGATTATTAATAATAGCGATTAGTTCTTGCTCTGTTAAAATACTCATAATGGTGGTAATATATCCCACAAAATGGCACTTCTAATAGCACTAGAGCTAACAAAGCGTATTGTTTTGACCTAAATGGATTGTATTTATGATAATTATGATAAGAAAATTTTAAAAAGTTATGAATCTGATAAAAGAATACTTAGCTCGTCATGCATGGGTTGTAAGGCTTGCCAATAAGTTAAAAATCAAAGGACATTATGGAAGAGTTATTCGAATTGAAGATAAACACGTTATTTATTTCATAAATTTCCTTAACGAATTTTATCCATCATTACATGTTAACCTTTTAGATTGCGGAGCCTTATGGGGACTAAAACTATGTGGAATATACTCTGCACTTGCCCATTTGAAGAACAAAACCGTTCATGGGATAGAATGCAATGAAGAGGAAGCAGCAAAATTACGAGCTAGTGGTGAATATGATCAGGTTTATTGTGAAGCCGTTGCAGGTTATACCGGTGAAGCAACTTTGTATGTTCATGAGTACAAGCAACTTACTTCATTAAAAGAATACAATCAGAGCTTTTCCGACCTATTTATCGCTAATGCCCCAGACCAAGTAAATCCAATCAAGGTAAAAGTAAAAGCTCTAAATGAAGTTCTGGATAAAAATGTTCATTATGATTTTTTAAAACTAAATATCGAAGCAATCGAATTAGACTTACTGAAATCGTTAGACGATACATTTTATGATTCTGTATATGCAATCTATACCGAATCACAACCCATGGAAATTTACAAAGATGCTCATATGTTTGATGAATTGTTGGTATGGGCACGCGAGCATCACTTCATGCTTTTAAATGTATATAATATTTCTTTTGGACCTCAAATTGACAATCATGTCCTTTTGGTTAAAGATCCACGCTCTATTCAAACCATTGATGATTTATTAAAATTTTATTTCATCGGAATCTTATCAAAAGATCCAGATTTTTGTATGTATATGCTATGCATGTGGTACAAAAAATTCGGAATGCATAAATGTCTAGATGTATTAGCGCGCCAACTTGGATGTTCTTCCTTTAAGGACTATTGGGATTTTTTCCAAATAGATGCCCGTGGAGAATACGCTGGCACCTGTCAGCCTTAACGCTCAAAAACAGCTGTGCCCCTTTAGCACGCGGTCACCAAATTGTTCGCTACTTCACAAACCGAACAATTTTTGTAGAAAATGGTATATAAAGCCTCTAAAATCGGGGCTTTTATAGCGGCTTTTTGCAACACATTATGGAAGTATAGTAAGCTGCTATAACCTTCTACTGTCCCTGATTGCAATAAATGCTCAATGGAATGCCCTTGGGCTATTTCAAACCCTATTTGTCGGTTACGGCTCCAAGAACCCTGGGTGGTTGCAATTAAATCTCCTAGGCCGCTCAATCCATAAAACGTATCTTTTTTGCCGCCCAAATAAGTCCCTATTTTGACCATTTCAGCCAAAGTAGACGCTAGATAGGCTGCTCGAGCATTATCGCCCAACTGCAAACCATCAATAATACCTGCGCCGATAGCGTAACTATTTTTCAAACAACCTCCTAGTTCGACTCCCATTCTATCTTCAGAAAAGGACACCTTTACAACGGAATTGCTAAATAGCGGCGGTAAATACTTTAAAGCTTCATCTGCTCCCAAAACCATGGCAGCCGGCAATCCCTTAGCAAATTCCCGGGCATAAGTAGGCCCCGATAAACATCCAATTAACACTTGAGGTAAAAATGATTGAATGACCTGCGAAGGCAATTGCAGAGAGTCTTTACCCAAGCCTTTCATCAAGGAAATCACTGGGATTTTTGGCAAATGAATGCGCTGCAATTGAGCGCACAATTCCGCAAGTCCTTGGGTAGGACAGGCCAAACACAAAATACTTTCAGAGGTAATATGAACCGCAAAATCCGCATCAATCATTAACGATTCAGGTAAAGGAATGCCCGGCAAACGTTCAGTGTTTTCGCGCGCATCTCGCAAGGCTTTAGCTTTAAACTCATCGCGCGGAACCAATACAACGTCATCATGCATTTTTGCCAAATGAACTGCTATAGCTGTACCCCAAGCTCCTCCACCAATCACGACAAAATTGATAGCACTCATGCAATTACCTTTTTTACAACAGCCTCATCAAAATAATTACAATCCATACCGGCATTAACCACCACCGTTTGAGCATTAATTCCGCTCGATAAAGGACTGAGCAAAAATACAATGGCATTCGCAACCTCTTGCGTTTCCAAAGCACGCTTACGCAAGGTTAACTGTTCTGCGAATAAATAATTGGGTAAAAAGCCAGGGATACCCGCGGATGCACTGGTTTTTAACGGACCCGCACCGACTACATTGAACCGAACGTTGCTATCGCTACTGAACGATTTAGCCAAAAAACGAACGGTGCTTTCCAATGCCGCTTTAATAGGCGACATATAACCATAATGAATCGCAGTTACTTGCGATGAAATGCCAACCGTAACCACTGATGCTTGTTTCGTCAACAAAGGCTTAAAGTAGCGTGCAATTTCAACCAATGAAAAACAGGAAATTTCAGCCGCCTGTAAGAAATCCGCCCGTTTGGTTTCATGAAATGGCTTAAATCCCTCAGAAAAATTGGCAAAGGCAATCGAATGCAAAATGCCATCAATGTTCGGATAACGCAGCTCAACAGCTAATTTTAGGCGCTCAATCGCTGATTCCTGTTCTACATCACACACATAAATCTGTTCTGGTTGAATCCAGCGCGATAGCTCATTTTTTCTATCTTCCGAACGCACGGAATAAATAACCTTAGCGCCCAAAGCTTCCAAAACGCAGCTTACATACCACGCAATACTTTTACGATTAGCCAACCCAAACAATAGGAAGGTTTTTCCTTTAATTCCAAGGTAGGAATCCACTGAAAACGCTCCCTCACCCATGCGCCACCTCGGATACAATCCCCAATATAAAACGGATGGATACCAACAGCTGTCCATCTTTGTGGACACAACCATCGAAGAAAAAGAAATCCTGTATGCGATGGTCAAAAGTAGCAGATAGCTGCAAACAATCCCCCGGTAAAGCCATGCGTTTAAATTTAGCAGATTCGACCCGAACCAACACAGGAACTCGATCATCCAACTCATCCAGTTTCATAATCTGCTGGCTCATTAAAATCCCAGCACTTTGGAAAACCGCTTCGCACAGTAGCACGCCTGGCATAATAGGCTGATTAGGATAATGCCCCTTGAAAAACTCCTCGTCGGGACGCAAACGCCGCTCGGTTTTAATACTCGTTGGCGTTATTTGAACCACACGATCGACAAATAAAAATGGCGGTCTATGAGGAATAGCCTGAAGCACATTAGCCTCTGCAAAACTTTCAACAGGCTGCTTCTCGTTACTCATCATACGCTCAGTATTTTCATACATTATAATCTAAAACGCAATAAAAACATAAAGGCATTTTTTACTTTACATTTTTTTCAGCTCATGGCTTTTTAAATAAAAAAATCCTATGGGTAATTTAAAAAAGAAGCGTCTTTTAAAGATGAACAAGCACAAGCGTCGCAAGCGTTCTAAAATGCATCGACATCTAAAGCGCACTTGGGGTTTATAAAAACCAACAGCCCCCATGAAGCGACAAAGTAACCATGGGTTCATCAGTAAGATTAGCCTCATCGGATTATTTTCATTATTAGGGGTATTCGTTTTAGCTTATCTAGCGAGTCAAGGGGAGTACTTTAGCTATTTGCGCCAGCAATTAGCATTGTTTTACAACCTCATGAAGCACCATGCGGGACTGTTGCTCTTTTCCCTATTATTTCTCCCCACGTTTGGTCTTCCCCTATCCCCCATGCTCGTGTGTGCTGGGGCTTTATGGCCTATCAAAAGCGCCTGCGTAATCAGTTTCTGCTGCATCGGGTTCAACCTTGTCTTTTCCTACTTCTTTTACAAAAAGTGCCTCAATCGCTTTTTGTTCTCGCTCATCTTCCGACATACTAAATTGCCGGAAATCCCAACCGATCGACGACTCACCAGCTTACGTTGGTGCTTCTTGATTCAGCTCATACCGCATATCCCCTACTCCATTCAATGTTATATCTTGGCGACCCTCAAGGATGTACATTTTTGGCACTATTTGAGCATTAGTTGGCTCATGCAATCGTTATGGGCAATCGGCTTTATTTGTAGCGGACAAGCCATCCTATCGGGGCAATTAGGGTGGGCCGTTTTCTCAGCGCTCCTCCTAGGAATTTACCTCACCTACCGTTACGGTTCCCGTTTCCGCAAAACGAATTCAACGGTATGTTAACCCCTTTCATCAAAGGCCCACTGTCGGTGGAAGCCTTATCGATGCACTTAAAAACCTGCATCCGTAATGCTTTTCCCTACGTTGCTGTTTATGGAGAAATTTCCAACCTACGGCGCGCACAAAACACCACCTTTTTCACGTTAAAGGATGCAGCGAGTCAAATTCCGGTAGTTTTATTTAACAATACCAGCAGTACGATGCTCCCAACGCTTGCGAATGGTCAATTGATGCTTATTGAAGGGCGCGTAGATGTCTATATTGCATCCGGACGCTACCAAATTGTTGCCAACAAAATCCGCAAATTGGGATTGGGGGAACTCCAGCAGCAATTTGAAGCCTTAAAAATGAAGCTCAAAAACGAAGGGCTGTTTGACGCAGATAAAAAGTTACCGCTGCCGCCCCTACCGCATACCATTGGAGTGATTACCTCACCCGAAGCGGCAGCCTTGCAGGATTTTATCCATACCCTGCAGCGCGAAAACTGGCTTGGTTCCGTCCTATTAGCTCCTGCGCTTGTTCAGGGGAATGGGGCTGCGGCGTCCATTGTTCACGCCTTCAAACAACTTCATAAGCGCTCGGATATCGAACTCATCGTATTGATCCGCGGAGGGGGTAGCTTTGAAGATTTAAATGGATTTAACCAAGAAACACTCGTACGTACATTAGCAACCCGCAAAAAACCCTTGTTAACCGGCATCGGGCATGAAATCGATTATACCCTGTGTGATTTTGTTGCGGATAAGCGAGCAGAGACCCCAACGGCCGCTGCTGAATGGATTGCACGCACCTACCAATCCTACCTTCAACAGTATCAGCACCTAAGCACCCGATTTCAACAGACCATCCAGTTCCGAACAAGCACCGTTCAACGCCAGGTTGTTCATCTATCCGAACGCCTTGCAGCGCTCAAACCTACCCAGTTGATGATCACGTACCGAGAACGTTATGCGCGGTACACCCAAAGCCTCCAAGCAGTTTATCAAAGGCATTTAAGTGCAAAAACAGCACAACTAACTCAATACGCCGAAGGATTGAAGCACTTAAGGCCATCCGCTACCCTACAGAAACGTTCTGAACAATTAGCGCAGCTCACTCAACAGCTACGCACTTGTTTGCAGCAACAGTATACTCAACAGCACCAACGCTGGACGCAAGCGACTCACCTACTACAAATGTTATCGTTAGAGCGCCAATTGAAACGCGGGTTGTTGATTCCGCTCGCTCACAATCGAATGCAGGTACAAAGTTTCTCTGCGAATCCCAAGGGCCAGTGGCTATGGCACCGAAGTGGGAAATTTTTCGTGCGTATCATTGACAAAGCACCCTAAGCTTTCATACTAAGATGGATAAGCCGATGAAGCGGTTGATTCTTTCCTAGCTCTAAATGACTATGCAAAAAATTACACTATCTGGAATCTTGTTTAGCTTGATTCCCCTATTAGCTTATGGGAATCCTTATGAGGTCAAACCTGATGGCAAAGTACCCATATTTACTAGCCAAGATACCACTTTTGAATACGAAAAAAGCGCAAAGGGAACTGAATGTTCTGCTTTAGATACAGTTTTGCTCCCTGGAGAACAGATCAACATTTTAGATCTCGAAGCAAGACCGATCCTCCCCGTTGAATATTTACTAGGGAAACGCGTACTAAAAGGCTATATTCATCAAGATTTTCTGGAAAACGTTATTGATACTCAGGCAAACAAGCCGCTTCAACAACCAAAGGCAAAACCTTTGTCCATGAAGGAATGCGACGCGATTTTGAAACGCTGCTTGGATGAACAAGTTCCGTATTGCTGGGGCGGAAACAACTTCGAAGCTATTCCTTTGCCATCCGATTATCGCTTTATAACAAAGTCAGCGGACGAAAATCCCGATGTCATATTCGAACTCCGCGGATTTGATTACTCCGGCATCTTGCATTACATCTCCAATGGAATCTTGCCTCACTGCACAAAAGATTTAAAAGATGCAGGCCAAATCGTACGCAAATTTGACTGCTCTAAGGCTTACCCTACATGGCAAAGGGTGGAACGTTTGAGTAAACTCAAAAGCCTCGATTACATCCTTCTGTTAACCCCAAAAGGCGGTCATGTGTTAGTAGTATACAATGGCGGGCTGTTTGAATTTAGAGATATCAAATCCGGCTGTACCTTTACCCCGAGAGAACGTGTCTTAGAACGTTTCAATGAATTGTTTGATTACGGGAAACGAGCAGGCAAGAGTGAAATTTACTTCATCACTTGGCATCCAGAAGCAAAAGCTTATGTCGAACGCAGGCCTTTAATGAAGGTAGAAAAGGCAAAAAAAGGTTGGAATCGGAATGGGCTTTTCAAAAAACCCAAACCTCTCTTTGGTAACAAAGAAAACAAAGAAAGCCAAAACAATAAATAAGGTTTTGGCTTTTTGTCGTTAAGCTAAATTAAACCCCCAGCTTAACGTTCACCAGCAATGCGATCCAGTTCCATCATAGCTTGAAGGTTACCATCAGTAGCGATACGGTGAGTCAATCCCATATAGTGACTGCATTGCTCTTCTTCTTCAACTTGCTCTGTAATAAACCATTGGAGACAAACCTGTGTTGGGTAATCATGCTTTTTTACCGCCAATTCATACGCACGGTGGATATTTTTTGTATTGCTCACCTCCAAATCATAGGCCATCTTAAAAGCTTCGCATGGGCATTTTAGGGTGAAATTTTTAACCTTAAAATCCTGCAATTGAACAACCCCCTGACGCGATTGAATATAATCAATCAACCGATCCGCATGTTCTAATTCCTCACGGTATTGCTTCCGCATCCAATGAGCGAACCCATCGAAATTTAGCGCGTTTAAAGCTGAGCATAACCCTAAATACGCATAAGCCGACTCGAACTCATGGCGTACCTGTTCGTTTAGAATCAATTCTATATCAGTTTCAATCTTCATATACGATTACTATATACGCTCATAAAGCTAATAGCAACAAAACATAAAAAAGCTTGCAATTTCCTGCAAACCCCCAGAATCTTATAAGGAAACGCCTTATAAGGAAA